>CAYPKI010000026.1:4086-16592 GCA_964411265.1 uncultured Alcanivorax sp.
AACAGCTGTACGCTTCAGGCCACGCTGAGTGCGCAAGGGGTTTTCAACAGCCTGCTAGGCTCGCGGGACCGTGACACCTCGCTGGCCCTGGTACTTGCCGCCTCGGTCCTTGTAGGAAATTTCGCAGCTTTCATCGGATTCCAGGAAAATCATCTGCGCAACGCCCTCATTGGCATAGATCTTGGCGGGAAGGTTGGTGGTATTGGAGAACTCCAGGGTTACATGCCCTTCCCACTCCGGCTCCAGGGGCGTGACATTGACGATGATGCCACAGCGCGCATAGGTACTCTTGCCCAGGCAAATGGTCAGCACATTGCGCGGAATCCGGAAATATTCCTCCGTCGTGGCCAGCGCGAAGGAGTTGGGCGGAATGATGCAATGGTCACCACGGATGTCGACGAAACTGTCCTCGTCAAAATGCTTGGGGTCGACGGTAGCCGAGTAGATATTGGTGAAGACCTTGAAATCCCGGGAGCAGCGCACATCATAGCCATAGCTGGAAATGCCGTAGGAAATGATTTTCTCGCCGTCCCCGTTTGCCCGCACCTGCCCGGGCTCAAAGGGCTCAATCATGCCCTCGTGTTCGGCCATACGACGAATCCAGTGATCCGGTTTGACGCTCATGGCGACCCTCGATCAACCGCAAAAACGCGGCATCGTAGCACCCGGAAGCGCCCGGGGAAACGGCTGCTCAGGCCTCTGTCACCACACGTGGAAACTCGCGACGACCCGCGGGCCGCAACGAGAGCCGGCCCGCCAGATTTCGGGCGGCGTCGCGATAGAGGCCGGCCTCGGGACTCTCTGGTGCCGACGCCACGGTGGGATGGCCGCCGTCGGACTGCTCGCGGATCGACAGTGAAAGGGGCAGACTCCCCAGCAAGGGCGCATCATAGTCACCGGCGATGCGCTCGCCCCCGCCGGTACCGAAAATGTGTTCAGTGTGCCCGCAGTTCGAACACACATGCACAGCCATATTCTCCACAATGCCGAGCACATTCACCTCCAGCTTGTGAAACATCTCGATGCCCTTGCGCGCGTCCTTAAGGGCAATGTCCTGGGGCGTACTGACGATTACCGCGCCGGCAAGGGGTACGCGTTCGGCCAAGGTGAGCTGAATATCGCCCGTGCCCGGAGGCAGATCCACGACCAGGTAATCCAGGTTGTCCCACAAAGTCTGATTCACCAGCTGCTGCAAGCCACCACTGGCCTTGGGGCCGCGCCAGACCACGGGCGAGCGCTCGTCCTGCAGAAAGCCCATGGAGATGGTATCCAGGCCCTGGGCGTCCACGGGCACGAAGAACTGCTCATCGCGGACTCCCGGGCGCGTGCCCCGGGGCACACCCAGCATGGTGGGTACACTGGGGCCGAAAATGTCCGCGTCCAGCACGCCTACACGCGCGCCCTCGTCGCGCAGTGCCAGGGCCAGGTTCACCGCCGTCGTGGATTTGCCCACACCACCCTTGCCGGAGGCCACCGCGATCACATTGCTTACCCGGTCCAGGGCTTTCATGCCGTTCTGCGGCTCGTGGGGCACCACGGAGCCGTCCAGTTTGACAATCAGCTGACGCTCGCCCAGCACCGGCGCCAGCGCCTCGCGCACCCGGTTCTCCAGTTCTGCCTGCATACCCGCCACGGGGAACCCGAAACACAGCTCCAGCACCACCCGCTCATCCAGCACATGCAACGCCTCCACCGCGCCCGCGGTAACCGGATCACAGCCGAGTTCGGGAAAGACCAACGCACCCAGGGCTTCTTCGATGGCTGCTTGCTGATCGGACATAGTTAACTCCTCGGGCCTGGTACCGCCGTTTCGGGACCACGTCATGGTAAGCGCAGGCCGGCGTGCATGAAACCCGCCGCGCGCCCAATAGACTCAGGCTTTTCAACCAGCGCCAGTCGACGGAATGGCCCGTTTGTCCGACAATCTCGGCGTGTACCACGCACTACGCTCCGACAATGCTACTATCAATTTGGCAATAAATCGGGCGTGGCCGAGCCGTCAGGAGCCATCATGAAGCGCACCCTGCGCTCCCTGGAAAAAGACATCCGGCAAGCAAGCACCTATGGGGACTGGTATAGCGCCTGTCGTGAGCATGACCGCCTATCCGGCGCCGACAAGTGGAAGCAGGTGGACCGTTCGCCGGACTTCGACTACGAGCTGATCCGCAGCCGTTTGGCCCGCATCCAACGCGCGCGCCAGCGCCGTGACGTCAACCAGCTGGTCTTCCATCTCCACGAGGGCCTGCACGGCAACCTGGGCAACATCTCCAACCCGCGGCTTTACCAGCATTCCCGCACAGGCACCAAACAGCTGATCGAGAATTACCTTGCCGAGGTCCAGGCGGCGCTGGAGTATCTGTGCGACCACGAGTTCGAACAATTTCCTCTGAAACAGAAACTGGACTTTTTCCAGACCACGGGGCAGGCGTTCGGCCAAAGCGCGCTCATGCTCTCCGGGGGCGGCTCGCTGGGCCTTTTTCATATCGGCGCCGTCAAGGCTTTGTGGGAACAACAACTGCTGCCACGGGTCATTTCCGGTTCCAGTGCGGGGGCCATTATCGCTGCCGTGGTCGGTTCGCACACGGATGGGGAGCTGCGTTCACGCCTGGAGCCGGAAAACCTCTATCTCGAGGCGTTCAAATACGTCGGCTGGACCGGACTTTTCAAGGGCAAGCCGGTACTTGACGGCGATCACCTCGAGGCTTGCCTGGAGGAGAATATTCCGAATCTCACCTTCGAGGAGGCGTATCGCAAGACCGGCCGCGAAATCAATATCACCGCCAGCCCCTATGACCGGCATCAGGATAGCCGATTGCTGAACTGGCGGACGTCCCCCCATGTGCTCATCCGCAAGGCCGCCCTGGCGTCCTGCGCGATTCCCGGTATCTATCCGCCGGTTCAGCTCTGGGGCAAGAGCATCGACGGCGAGCATGTGCCCTATATTCCCGGACGCAAGTTCGTGGACGGCTCCATCAAGGATGATCTGCCGGTGCGCCGGCTTTCGCGGCT
The DNA here is from genome assembly GCA_964411265.1 of uncultured Alcanivorax sp. Classification (GTDB taxonomy): domain Bacteria; phylum Pseudomonadota; class Gammaproteobacteria; order Pseudomonadales; family Alcanivoracaceae; genus SLJS01. Next base: position 7,096 of record CAYPKI010000026.1, read on the forward strand.
GTACGGAGTCAATCACGCCATTGTCAGCCAGACCAATCCGCATGTAGTGCCTTTCATTTCACGGAATCTCGAGGAAAGGGGACTCAGCTGGGTGCTGCGAGACTGGGGGTTGCGCAATGTAACCATGAACCTGCGCTATGTGCTGGGCCTTACGCAACGCTATGTAGAATCCAACGACGCCGGCCTCATGCTGGACAAGCTTCAATCCATTGTACGGCAGAAGTATGTGGGCGATATCAATATTGTCCCGCCACGACAGCCATTGAGCGTGCTCGACACTCTGCGCAATCCGACGCTCGCCGATGTACGGGAGTACATTCGTCTGGGTGAACGCGCTACCTGGCCGCGCATGGAGATGGTCCAGAACACCACCGCCATCAGCCGGACCTTCCGGGACTGCATGGCGCGGCTGGATGCGCTGGAAGCGCAGCGTCTGGGCGACGACATCTCGGCCCCATCGCGGTCGTATACGGGCTGATTGTCTCGACCAGAGTCCGGGCTTATCATGGAGAAAACAGGCTTGCAAAGGCATCACGCCGGGGAACCAACGACCCTGTGCAGCCCGCCTGTCAACACGGCGGAAGCAGTGCTGTCTCCGTCCCGCTACCATCACATATGGATAGGTGCATAGTGTGGACGTTTTCCATCACCCCGAACCTGTGAACGGATCACGACCATGATCCGGCGCGTGTTGTTGTATCGCCATCAGAACCCCCTGGCGTTCCGCCTGATGGGGGCGATCATCCTTGTCAGTTCGGTAATCACGCTGATCGCCATTTTGTTGTTGCTGGCGCGCGAATTCGACGAGGGCATGACGGCCATGGAGCGCGACCTGGAGCAGGTCGAGCTCACGGCCCTGCCCGGTATTACCCGCAGCCTGTGGAACTTCGATGAGGTGCAGCTCGAGGTTCAGCTGCGCGCGCTACTACGCCTGCCGGAAGTCACCGGCGCCGAAGTGGTCTGGGAAGACTGGACCGGCGACCCCAATGCACTAAGCGTCGGCAAGGTGCCCGAAGAAAGCTCGGCGCGCCGCACCCATAGTTATCCGGTCGTCTACACCCGCAAGGATGGCACCCGCGAGGATCTCGGTAAGCTCCGTGTCTTTGTCACCCGCGCTCCGATCTATCAGCGCGTGGGTGAACATGCCCTCTTCATTGCGGGCTTTCAGACCATCAAAACACTGATCATCGGCCTGGTCATCATTGCCCTGGTGCGCGCACTGCTGGGCCGACACCTGCGCAAGATCGCCGGTTATGCGCGCGGGATCTCGCTCAACAATCTGGACGCCCCGCTGGAGCTGGACCGGCGCTCGACCAGTCGCGACGAACTTGAGGATATCGTCAATGCTCTCAACCAGATGCGGACCACTTTGCAGCGCGACATGGAGGAACGCGAAGATGCGGAAGAAGCGTTGCGGGCCGAGCGAGAAGTCAGTCACCGCGACCGTGAAGAGCGTGCGCGTGCTGAAAGCGCCAATCAGGCGAAGAGCGAATTTCTGGCCACCATGAGTCACGAAATCCGCACGCCCATGAATGGTATTATCGGGGTCCTGGATCTCCTTGATCAGTCCGAGCTGGAGGAGCATCAGCGCCATTACGTTCAGCTCATGCAGCACTCCAGCGAAAACCTGCTGACCGTGCTCAACGACATTCTGGATTTCTCCAAGATGGAAGCCGGCCAGCTGACGCTGGACTCCACGCCTCTGGACTTGCGGGCGCTCGTAGAGGAATCCGTCACCGCCTTTGCCGGCGTAGCTCACCAGCAGAATCTGGAACTCATTCTGGATATTCAGCTCCATAACCTGCAGCGGGTCGAAAGCGACGCCGTACGCATCCGCCAGATCCTGCTCAATCTGATCAACAATGCCCTGAAGTTCACGGACGACGGCCATGTTCTTGTGCGCGCGCGCGAGGAAGACGACGATGCCCGGGTTTATTTTGAGGTGGAGGACACCGGCAGCGGCATTGAGGCGGACAAGCTCGCGCACGTCTTTCAGGCCTTTGCCCAGGAAAATCAGGGCGACAACCGCGGTCATGACGGTACCGGCCTGGGCCTTACGGTGTGCAAACGGCTCACCGATTTGATGGGCGGCGATATTACTGTCAACAGTACCCCGGGGCAGGGCTCATGCTTCCGATTCAACCTGCCTTTGCAGGCGGCAAGCGATAGCGATGCCGATCACTCCAGTACGCTACAGCAACAACAAGTGCTGGTGCTAACCCAGCGCGACGCCACGGCTGGCGCCCTCCGGGGCATGCTGGAATTCATGGGCGCCGAAGTGGTCACCGGTGGTGATCTTTCCCACCTCGAAATGGGTGGGCATTACCACTGGATTCTGGTCGACGACGCTCTGCCCGGCAGCAGGGATGACCGGCGCTCCGGCAACCGGCTGAATCACTGGCGCGACCGGCTAATCATCCTCTCTTCCATCGATCAACCAAAAAATGATGGATCCACGCTGCACAAGCCCGTAACCGCGACAGCGCTTAAACAGGCTCTGCAACCGGGCGAGCCAGCGAAATCCGGTGGGCAGTCGACGGAACATCACCGTTTCGACCATCTCAACGTCCTGGTGGCGGAGGACAATGAAGTTAACCGGGATGTTATTCGGGCCATTCTCGCGTCGCTGGGTATTCAGCCCGTGATCTGTCGCAACGGGGAGGAAGCGCTGGCCGCCTATCGAGCGGCCGGCGGTGCCTTCGACATTGTTTTTATGGATGTCGAAATGCCCATCATGGACGGTCTGCAAGCCACCCGCGAGATCCGCAGTATTGAGGAAGAGGCCGGGCTGGCACGCGCCCCCATGGTGGCGTTGACGGCTCATGTGCTCCAGGAGCAGCGTCACAGCATTACCGAGGCGGGCCTGGACCATCTGCTCAGCAAACCCGTGCGCAAAGAATCCGTGCAGAAGCTGCTGATGGAGCTGGGGCTGGGTCGTAATCTGCGGGTGGTCTGGTCCAACGACAAGCCCGAGCCAGGTCGCTTTGAATAGCGCCCATCAATAATGGCCGGGAACTATATTTAGTCTGAATCTTTATCGGAAAGACCTTTTCTATTACTTTAAAATCCTCCATTTTTGCGTTGTGAGGGAAGCATCCACCCATCAGCAACAGGAGGTCCCATGTCTCTCAGACTCGGTGACACCGCACCCGACTTTGAAACGGACACCACCGAAGGCAGGATCAGCTTTCACGACTGGATCGGCGACAGCTGGGCCGTGTTGTTCTCGCACCCGGCAGACTACACGCCCGTGTGCACCACCGAACTGGGCGAAACGGCCAGGCTCAAGGATGAGTTCGCGCGGCGCCACGCCAAGGTCATCGCCGTTTCGGTCGATTCCGTAGACGACCACAAGGGCTGGTCCGGCGATATTGCCGAGACCCAGGGGTGCTCCGTCAACTTCCCCATTATTGCGGACACGGACCACAAGGTGTCGCAGCTCTATGACATGCTGCACCCCGGCGAAGGCGATTCGTCCACGGTCCGCTCGGTATTCTTGATTGACCCCAACAAGAAGATCCGCATGACCATGACCTATCCCAAGAGCGCGGGCCGGAACTTCGACGAGATCCTGCGTGTGCTCGACTCCATCCAGCTCACCGACCAGCACAAGGTAGCCACTCCGGTGAACTGGAAGCAGGGCGACGACGTCATCATCCTGCCCAGCCTGTCCAGTGAAGACGCGGAAAAACTCTTTCCACAGGGCTGGGAAGAGAAGAAACCCTATCTGCGGATCACCAGGCAGCCGAGCTGACGTCCGAAGCTGCAGGACCGGCGTCTTTGCCTCGAACCTGCGCGAGATTCTGGAATGGAATCGCGGCAAGGATGCCGCTCCCACAGTTGCCCTCTCCTCGCGCCTCGCCCCTTTCATCAACTTTCCCGATACATCCGCACAGTCGTACCCATCCGGATTTCCTCGAGCCGCGATACATCGTCTCCGGTGTCCGCAAAGATATTGACCTTCGCCGCCAGACGAATTTCGTTATGATGACTTGCCGGGGTCGAGCCGAAACCGATCGCGATATAACCCCCCTCGGGCCAGAAGGCGACCTCGCCCGCGGTTACCACTTCCCGCGCGTCGGGCTCAAGCGGCACCTGCGCCGGGGCGGGAAAGAACACCTCGCGGCCCCAGGTGGACATTTTCGCCTGGAGCGGCAGCGCGTCCAGGATCGCCCGGGCCGTAGGCGTATCCCTGAATTCCGCGCGCAGCTCCAGACCATCAAAATCCAGAACGATCATGAATCCCCCTTCAAATTCCGGATTCGCCATTCCAAAGGCTGGACATCAATGGCGCAACCCCCATAATAGGCGCGGACTAGCGGGTGTAGTTCAACGGTCGAACGTCAGCCTCCCACGCTGAAGATGTGGGTTCGATTCCCATCACCCGCTCCATTTCCCGGGGAACCTCGCAACAGGTTCCCCGGGAAATGGATGGGGTGGTGGCCTTGAATCGAACCCATCGTTCGACGCCAGAGCAACGCTCTGGCGGACGTCAGCCGCCAGGCTGACGGTTCTTCGCCGAAGGCGAAGAATGCGCAAGCACAACTCCCATCACCCGCTCCATTTCCCGGGGAACCTCGCAACAGGTTCCCCGGGAAATGGATGGGGTGGTGGCCTTGAATCGAACCCATCGTTCGACGCCAGAGCAACGCTCTGGCGGACGTCAGCCGCCAGGCTGACGGTTCTTCGCCGAAGGCGAAGAATGCGCAAGCACAACTCCCATCACCCGCTCCATTTCCCGTTCCCATGCTGAAACCGCTCCGGCTGGGTTCCATGCGCGCGAGCCGCCGCACCACCTTGCCGAGGCGAATCGAGTGCGTGCACCCGAGCTGGCTGAACGAAGTGCAAGACGCCCGGTGGGGGGGCCGGTAAGAGCGCGAAGACAAAGACCCGACCCCGCCGAAGCGGAGCCGGGCCCGGAGGCCAACTATTGGCCGATGGGGCTGGTGGGGTAAGCCTCCACGGCACCCAGGTAAAACAGGGCCTGTTCCCAGGCATGGGGCTGGGACACCACGGCCATGATGCCGTCCTGGTAGTGGTGGGCCGAGTTGGGATCATCACAGGGCCAGGCCGTGTCCGCCGGCGCGCCGCACTTCATCCAGACCTCGCCCATGATATGGGTACCGGGCGTGGCCCATTTGCCGGCGATCCAGTTCAACCCGCTTTTGACTCGGTCCAGGCGCGCCTGGTTGCCATTGGCTTTCGCCGATTGCGCCAGCGGGATCAGGAACTTGGTCTCGTAGAGGCCTTTCACGCGCCCCTCGGTGTTGGTGTTGTTGGGCCCGTTCGGTTGGTCAAAGGTGGTGGCCACCTTGTTCCAGGCGGTGCTCAGATGGCTCTGCATCCGGGCATCGCTCCAGGGACGGAAACGCGCCGGCCAGGCCAGTTCCGCGCGGCCCGGATGATCCACACCCCAGGCCTGGCGCTGACTGTTCCACAGTTCGGCGTTGATGGCGGCGTCCAGCGCCTGTTTACGCTGGCCATAATATTGCGCGTCCTGACCGTAGCCCAGTTCCGAGGCGGCCTTTTGGGCCGCATCCATGGCCATCCAGGTCGTGGTCGCGCCCACCAGAGTCTGCGACTTGTAGAAATGATCATCCTCGTGCGCGGATTTCTGCAGGCCGGTCTTCGGGTCCTTGAACTCCACCAGGAAATCCGCGGCGCGCTTGAGCGCGGGATAGATCTTTTCCAGATAGGCCTGATCCCCGGTCGCCTGGTAATGATCCCAGAAGGCCCAGACCATGTAGCCCGTCTCGTCCACTTCCCACGGGATGACACCGCCGATCTTGCCATTGCCGTAATAGTTCATGGCCCAGTTGCCTGCCGGCACCAGAGGCTGATCACTGTCGGTGCTGCGCTTTTGCAATTGGGCGTACCAGTGATTGCGTTTTTCCACCCATTGATGCAGTCCCAGCTGACGGTCCAGCACGGTATTGAAATAGGCTCCGTCACGCGGCCAGTCCTCGGCGTAGGGACTCTGCCGGGCAATGGAAGCCACCAGCGCGCCGCTGCGCGGATCATAGTTTTCCACCAGCGTCACCAGCGCGCGTTTGGATAACGCCTGGATATTGTCGCTTGCCTGCGGAATGGCGGCATCGGCGAGAAGATTTTCGAACCAGTCTTGCTTGGCGTTCGCCGCCGCCTGGAAATCCATTTGCGAACGTACTTCCCCGAGCAGATTTTCCGCGCCGGCCTTGCTGTGGGCATTGGCGAAGATCACATCCCGGCTGCCCGTGCTCTGGCCGTTCGCCAGCAGCGGTCCAGTGGTCATGCCGGTGTCGGTGAAGTAACCGCGCAGCGTGGCGCACCAGTTGAGCCAGTTCCAGGGGAACTTATCCGGACAGGCGTTAGCCCAGCCGGACAGGTGCGCCTTGCCCTCATTGTTGTCGGTCATGAAGTCCTTATAGGCACCGTTGACGTGCATGCCGTTCATGTTGACCCCGGGAATGGCATCGAGGGCATTGATGAAGTCCATGGTGGAACTGATGGCGAAGTTCGCGGCGCAATCAAAGGACGGCGACAAACAGGCGATATTGTCATAGCCCACCTGAACATTGCCACCCGGCTGGTACTTGTCGCGGAACGCCATGGCGATTACGCGATCGGGATTATTCCGGTCCTCGTCAAGATGATAGACCGCTTTCGAGCTGGCGTCGTAATAGGCGTCCTGGGTTTTGGTCAGCGGTTCCGCCCAGTCACTGGTGGGCAGATAGGGATGGTGGTTACCCGTCATGTTGAAGTTGGCATAGGAAAACACGCGAGCATGTTTGACCGGGTCATTGGCCCGACCGTCGAGATACTCGACGCGCACGCGGCGCACCAGCGCATCCCCGTTGAGCGCCTCGGTATAGCCGTTGTATTGCGCGTAACTGCCCGGATCGCCGTCGCGACTAGTGGAGACATTTTCATTGATAGGCACCAGATCCGTGACCGTGGCCTTCAGGCCCAGTTTGTCATTGCGATAACGGGTGATGACCACATCGTTGAGTTCGTCGCGGTATTGCTGACCCGTGACCTGCCAATCACGCAACAGCGTGGGCTGTTGTTCATAAACGGGGACAGTCTTGTAATACCACGCCTTGCAGCCGCCCCACCAGCGGCGGGCCTTGCAACCGTCTTTTTCCTGCACGGTCCCGGTCTGAACCTTGAGACGAAATCCCAGGAACAGGCCCGCGTTGGCGGCCGCACCCCAGTTCTTCTGGCTCCGACTGACGGTATGAAACTTCACCTGGTTATACATCGACGGCCGGGGCCAGCTGTAGGTGGAAATCGTGCCGTCCCGGCGCACGCCCACGGACAATCCCTGATTGCCCAGCTGCGCGTTAATGGGCGTGGGCCCGTACAGATCCGGTGCCTGGGAAGGTTTCATGGGCTTGTAGATCTGTTTGGGCACCAGCTCCGCAACCTGGGTGACCTGATCGATAATGCCCGCCTTGAGCGGCGCGGCCACGGCCAGCAGCAACAGTGAAAACAACACCGTCCGCGTCCGTGGAAAGAGAGCTTGCTGGTCCATAACTCCCCCTGCGGGATGGTTGTGGTTGTCGTTTTGCGTGACTTAGCAGTCACGTTATATGCAAACGTATTCACTAAAGGTCGGGCTTTCAACAGCCGAAAGGCAGAAACAGAATAAAGTCGGACACTCTTTTCAGTCCGAAAGGTTAGCTCGTATTTTATCCTGGGCAATCGATCGCAGTGTGACTGCGTCTCCTTACCGAAGATTTTCCTAGCAGGCTGTTGAAAACCCCTTGCATACTCAGCGTGGCCTGAAGCGTTCAGCTGGTGTGCTTTGTCGCGACGGACAGAGTGGTTCCTTTTCCGAGGGACAAAGTGCAGCCGATGGGCGCTTTCAAGCTGGCCCGCACGCATCGTTGCCATTTTTCGACGGATAGACACCAGCCTTCAAAAGCGCGCCTCGATTGCCAACCAACCTGAAAGCCTGAGTGCGCAAAGGGTTTTGCAACAGCCTGCTACATGCACCTGAGGCTGCTTCAGTTCCGGCTTGCTTGGTAGACGCGGAAACGGTTGGTCTCGCGCAGAATCCGCCAGCTCTTGAAGGTTTCATCCAGCAAGCGCGGATAGGGCAGCTCCCGGTTGGCGACCAGGGTCAGCGTACCGCCCGGATGGAGATGCCGGGGCGAGACACGGATCAGTGCCTCTGCGACCGCCAGGGTGCGTCGGTTGCCCTGATGAAAAGGCGGGTTGGTCCAGATGGCGTCGAAGCACCCGAGTCCGGCATAACCATCACCGCATTGCACGTCCGCCTGCAGTTGATTGGCCGTTAGTGTGGCTCGGGTGGCCGCCACCGCGGTACTCGAAATATCCACGGCCGTCACCTGATTGCCGGCGCACGCCAGGGCGGCGCTCAACACACCGGCGCCGCAACCCGGGTCCAGTACCGATGCGCCTTCTCCTTGCGCCTCCAGCGTTGCCAGAAGCTCCCCCGTACCTTCATCCAGCCGGCCGTGACTGAAAACGCCCGGATAACTGATGATCTCCAGCCCGTCGTATTCAAAAGAGCTGGCAAAATCAGCCAGGCCCGTGCTGGTATCGGGGAGCACGCGAGCACGGTAGAGTTTGCAATGGCGGGCATTATCCAGCTTCTCCACGGATTCGGCCCGGTTTTCCAGCCGCGTCAGGCCGCCGCGGATACCGTCCCGCGTGGGTCCGACCAGCCAGAGTTCCAGCGCATTCCGACACTGGCCCGCCAGAACGGCGAGCAGCATGTCCAGCCGGTCCACGGATTTGGGCAGAATGACCACCACCAAGTCCGTATCTGCATGGACGCGCGGCAGAGGCTCGGTTTCCCGGGCACCGGACGGATCAAAACGATCGGAATGGACACGAGCAAGTGGCGCTATCCGCGCCAGAGCCGGATCCGAGGCCTCGGCGATCAATGTGCCCGGATGATTGACTCGATCAGTATGGCGCTGGAGCAGGCGTGTAGTATTGTCCATGTTGGCGCAGTATACAGATCCACATCCTTTTTTCGGTCCCGGGAGTCCCGTGAGGTATTTCCGCAGTCTTGTTGCCTTTGTTGTACCGGCTATGGCCGGCATCGCCATCCTCGTCACGGGCGCGTTGTGGAACCGGAACCGGGCCCGCAATCTCGCCACCCGGGTGATTGGCCGCTGGGGTACGGCCCTGGCCGGAATCGAACTCGTGATCTCGGATCCCGCTGGCACCGCTCGCCGCCGACCCGCCGTGGTGGTGTTCAATCATCAAAGTGGCGTGGATCCGGTGCTGCTGTGCGCGCTTTTGCGCGGCAATGTTGTGGGCGTATCCAAGGACAGTTTGCGCCGCCATCCCCTGCTGGGCCCGTTAATGAGGCTCGCCGATACGGTCTTCGTGAATCGCTCGGCCGGAGTGGGTCCCGAGGCGCTGGTTCCCGCCCAGAGGGCGCTGCAACGGGGCCTGGCCGTGGGCATTGCGCCCGAGGGGCAGCGCCAGCACGAACTGGGCCGGTTCCGCGAGGGCGCGGTCCAGCTCGCGCGCCAGGC
>CAYPKI010000026.1:16602-18732 GCA_964411265.1 uncultured Alcanivorax sp.
GCGAAAATTCTGCCGCTAAACGCGAGTATCATGCGGCCGGGCCGGGTTCACATCAGCGTACTCGATCCACTGGATCCTTTTACAACAGCGACCCGGGAGCTGGAGCAACTTTATCATGCGCATCTTGCCGATCATCGTGTTGCTGCTGCGCCCTGAGCTTACGGGCGCCGAACCGGTCCAGGTTCAGCGTGAGGCCCTGGACGGCCCGGACCGCATTCGCGGCGACGTAACCCTTGAAGCTTCCATCCCCGTGGTCCTGGCTGGTCTGCAGACGCCCTGTGCCGTTCAGGCCTGGATGCCGGGCGCGGACGAAATCCGCGTGCTCGAACGACGTGACCATATCACCGAGGTGCGCATGCGCAGTGATCTGCCCTGGCCCTGGCGCGACCGGGTGGCACGGCTGGTGTTCGAGCGCCGGAGCGAGGGGGAGCAAATTGTGATCAGCATGACCAACCGAGTCACGGAAACCGATAATGGCACCCTGGCTGTGCCCTATTCCCGCGCACGCTGGACCCTGACGCCCGAAAAAGACGGCGTCCACCTGACCCTGAGTCAACGCTTCACACCGGGCGGAACTGTGCCACAATGGCTCGCTGATCAAATGGCTGAAAGCCGAGTAGCGGATGCGCTCGAACATCTTCAAATGCTGGTGGAAAACCAGCGTCGTCTGGACGATTGTCGCTGGCATCCTGACGCCGGCAACGGCCAGCGCCGTTAATCCGCTGGAATGCCGCGAGTGGTTCGAGGACGCTGAACAGGCCGTGCGCGAAGCCGGCATCCGTGACGCCGGCGCTCGCCGCATCGAGAATTACCCCCATTTGCGTGCCACCCGCCGGCTCGCCGCCGTTCGTCCGGCGGACGACCGGGACGCTGCCGGCCAGCTCTGGCTGGAATTGCTGGGCGAGGAGGCGCTGAGCGGCTGGCGCAGTGAACTGCTGCGACTGCCCGAGTCGGCCCAGCTGGAACCACGGGCGTCTGGCCAGCGTGTAAAACGCATGGAGGCGTGTGTGCAGCGCCTGATTGAACTCTCCACCGCAGAGGGTGTGCCCGAACTGGAGATTCCTGACGCCTATGCGGGCTGGCTGCGCATACTGGGGCTGTATCCGGCCACGCGCTGGTTGGCCCTGCCCAATGTCCATGGTTACCGCAGCGACATGGCCGCGCGCCTCGAGGCAGAACCACCAGAACCACGAATGCTGTTTACGCCGCCGGAACTCAAGGGCAACCCGCCCTTCCCGGCGGCTCTGCCGGACAACGCCCTGGGCGTTCCCCTGCCCGGATCAGGCGCAACGGAGGCCATGCTCACCCATTATTCGCCTGTACTGGCGGTGGCCCGTACGGATCGCGCGAACCTGCCCGGCACCGTAGGGCTAGCCGACGGCCGTGCGGAAGTGCTCACCCGAACCACCACCGCCTATCAGTGGATATCCTGGACCCGGTTTCAGGGCGAATATCTACTGCAACTCAATTACCAGTTCTGGTTCACCAGGCGCCCGGAACAGGGCCCGCTGGATCCCTATGCCGGCCGGCTCGACGGCCTTATCTGGCGCGTAACCCTGCAACCCAATGGCCATGTGCTTGCCTACGACAGCATTCACCCGTGTGGGTGCTATCACAAGATTTACCCGGTCAGTTCCGAGCTACGTCCACGCAACCCGGACCAGGCGGGCCAGCCCGTGTTTTACCCGGAGCAGGTACCCAATGCCCGCAATGAACGGATCCAGCTAACCCTCGAACCCGATACCCACTATATCGTGGACGTGGATAGCGTCACGAAAAACGAGCTGCCCACACGACGCTACCGCTTGCGCCATGCCGACCATCTGCGCCAACTGCCTGACGGCGCCGGCTATGGCAGTCTCTATGACCGCAACGGCTTCGTACCGGGCACCCGCCGCAGCGAACGCTGGTTCCTCTGGCCGCTGGGCGTGCCGTCCGCCGGCGCCATGCGCCAGCCAGGTCACCATGCCATTGCCTTTATCGGCAAACGGCATTTCGATGACCCCGCAATACTGGAAGACGTGCTCGAACCACGCCCGTTTCGGCGCTAGCAGGCTGTTGGAAAACCCTGTACGCGCTCAGGCTTTCAGGCTGGTTCGCAATCGAGGCGCTCTTTGGAAGGCGGGTGCC
>CAYPKI010000027.1:0-18720 GCA_964411265.1 uncultured Alcanivorax sp.
AACGACGACGAAAAGGAAGAGCCAGACCACATCCACAAAGTGCCAATACCAGGCTGTGGCTTCCCATCCGAAGTTGTTATCCGGACTGAAATGGCCTTTGCTTGCACGCAGGAACATCACGATCAGCATGATGGTGCCCAGGGTTACGTGCATGCCGTGAAACCCTGTCAGCATGAAGAAGAGGGAGCCATAGATGCCGGCGTCCAGGGTAAGTCCCATCTCGTGGTACGCGTGGATGTACTCTTCTATTTGCAAGAACAGGAAAACCAGCCCCAGTAAAATCGTTACGCCCTGAAAGATAATCAGCCGCTTGCGATCGTTTTCCAGCAGCGCGTGATGGGCAATGGTCAGCGTAATGGAGCTCGCTAGTAGAATAGCGGTATTCAGGGCCGGCAGGCCCCAGGCGCCCATGGCCTGCGTGGTTTCACCGGACGGTGTTTCCGTCAGGGGCCACATGGCCTGAAATTGCGGCCACAGCAGCTCGTGCGTCATCTGACCGTCGCCTTCGCCACCCAACCAGGGTACGGATAGCCAGCGCACATAAAAGAGTGCACCAAAGAAGGCGGCAAAGAACATGACCTCGGAGAAGATGAACCAGAGCATACCCTGACGGTACGAGACATCCATCTGGTTGCTGTGCAACCCGCTCAGGGATTCGCGGATGGTATCGCGCCACCAGTAGAACAGGGTCACGGCCATCCAGAGAGCCCCGGCCAGGAGGACCCATTGGCCCCAGTTGCCCTCGTTACCCAGGCTTTCACCATAGGCGGTGCTTTGCTGAATGAAGTTGGCACCACCTACGGCAATGAGAAAGAGACCGACCGAGGCCACTAGCGGCCACGGACTGCCCTCGGGTACATAATATTCGTCCGTTCGTTCAGTCATGACTGTGCTCCCCCCCGGCCCGCCGCGCGGACGGGCCCTTGTTCAGTTACTTGATCAGCGGCGGTTTTTCAAAGGTGTGGAAGGGCGCCGGTGAGGGCACGGTCCACTCGAGACCCCCGGCGCCATCCCAGGGCCTCTCGGAGGCCGGCTCGCCCTTCTTGGCCGCGCACTTCAGCAGTACATAGAGCAAGGCCAGCTGCCCCAGACCGAAGCCGAAGGCGCCGATTGTGATCCACCAGTTGTAATCGGCGAACTGAAGTGCATAGTCGGCATAGCGCCGCGGCATGCCCGCCAGGCCCACGAAGTGCATGGGGAAGAACAGCAGGTTGACAAACACCAGCGAACTCCAGAAATGCACTTCGCCCCAGAACTTGTCGTACATTACGCCCGACCACTTGGGTAGCCAGTAGTAGACTGCGGCGAAGATGCCGAAGATGGCGCCGGAGACCAGCACATAGTGGAAGTGCGCCACCACGAAGTAGGTATCATGGTACTGGATGTCGAGTGGCGTCATGGCCAGCATCAGACCCGACAGACCACCGATGGTGAAGAGGATGATGAACGCCAGCGCCCATTTCATGGGCAGCTCGAAAGTAATGGAGCCGCGCCACATGGTGGCCACCCAGTTGAACACTTTTACGCCCGTGGGTACCGAGATCAGCACTGTCATATACATGAAGAACAGGCTGCCGGCCAGTGGCATACCCACGGTAAACATGTGGTGCGCCCAGACGAGGAACGACAAGAGCGCGATCGAAGCCGTGGCGTACACCATGGACGAGTAGCCGAACAGTGGCTTGCGCGCGAAAGTAGGTATGATCGAGGAGATAATGCCGAAACTCGGCAGAATCATGATGTAGACCTCGGGATGACCAAAGAACCAGAAGATGTGCTGGAACAGCACCGGATCGCCACCACCGGCGGCGTCAAAGAAGGCTGTTCCGAAATGACGGTCCGTGAGCACCATGGTCACCGCGCCGGCCAATACAGGCATGACCGCAATCAGCAGGAAAGCGGTGATCAACCAGGTCCAGACGAACAGTGGCATCTTCATCAGCGTCATGCCGGGTGCGCGCAGATTGAAAACGGTGACGATGACGTTGATCGCGCCCATGATCGAGGAGATCCCCATCATGTGAACAGAGAGCACAAAGAAATCCGTGCTCGCTGGTCCGTATTCCGTGGACAGCGGTGCGTAGAAGGTCCAGCCAAAGTTGGGCGCCGGCGGATTGCCGGGCCCGAAGGCACTCATCAGCACGGAGAACAGCAGGATGGCGAACGCGAAGGGCAGGATCCAGAAGGACCAGTTGTTCATCCGCGGCAGGGCCATGTCCGGCGCGCCGATCATTAGCGGCACCATCCAGTTGGCCAGGCCCACGAAGGCCGGCATGACGCCGCCGAAGATCATGACCAGACCATGGACCGTGGTCATCTGGTTATAGAAGTCGGGCGCCACCACCTGCAAGCCGGGGTACATCAGCTCCGTGCGGATCACCAGGGCCATCAGGCCACCCACCAGGAACATGGCGAAGCTGAACCAGAGATAGAGTGTACCTATGTCCTTGTGATTGGTGCTGTAGAGCCATCGGCGCCATCCGGTCGGTGCGTGATGGTGATCGTCATGGTGATCTTCATGGGTTGCTGCAACCGAGGTCATTGGCATCCCCTCCCTTACCGGGCGTCTTCGGGTTGAATGAGATCACCGGTGTCATTGCCCCAGGCGTTGCGCTCATAGGTAATGACCGCGGCAATTTCACGCGGTGTCAGCTGAGCCTTGAAGCTCGGCATCGCATTCCGGCCGTTAAGCAGGATCTTGATATGCTCGTCGATCCGGTCCGGATTGGTGGCCAGATCCGAGCCTACAAAGGACGGGCCCGTGCCACCCGTGCCGTCCTTGGAGTGACAGACGGCGCAATTCTGATTGTACGTCTTTTCACCCAGTTCCATGCCCTCTTCCACAGACGCAAAGGGTGTAAGGTCAGGTCCGGCGGCCGCTTCTTTCTCCTTCTTCGCCAGCCATGTATCGAATTCATTCTGGGGCTTGACTTCAATCTCGATGGGCATAAAGGCGTGGCCCTTGCCGCAGAGTTCGGTACATTGCCCATGATAGGTACCCGACTGGCTGGCCGGCACCCGAGTCCAGGCTTCGTTTACGACGCCCGGAACGGCGTCCTGTTTGATGGCGAAGTCCGGAACATAGAAGGAGTGGATTACGTCCGCCGAAGTGATGAGGAAACGCACCTTTTGATCGGCCGGGATCACCATGGGCGCGTCCGTTTCCAGCATGTAATTCGGCTTTTTCTCCGGGTCCGGTTGGCGCGCACCGTCGCTCGCTGTGCCGTAGGGGAAGAGGCCGGCACCTCGTACCGGGTTCTGGTACGCCTCTTCCGGCGTGGCTAGCCTGGAAAAGAAAGAGGTCTCAAGCTGCTCTTGGTCCTCGTACTCCAGATAATCATAACTCCAGTTCCACCGGTGCCCGGTCACCTTGATCGTCAACGCCGCATCGGAGGCGCTGTCGTCCATTTCGATCAGCACCTTGGTGGCCGGAATAGCCATGGCCACGAGAATGACGAACGGAATCACCGTCCAGATGACTTCCAGGTAGATGTTTTCATGAAAGTCTGCCGCCTCGGGACGCCGCGAACGACGGTGGCGAATCGCCGACCACAGGATCAGGCCGAACACCAGCGCGCCGATCCCCGTAACGATGACCAGAATAATGGTGTGAAGGTCATGCACCTCCTGACTGATCCCGGTAACGCCCGGACGCAGATTCTCATCAGAACGCTGGGTCCAGTCGGCGGCCAGCGTCTGAGTGCTGATGAGCCCGGTCGTCAGCGCTGTGACAGCCCGGTGTAGGGGTTTTGACTGCATGCGTGTGCTCCCTGTTGAACTCGCGCCGCCACAAACCCGGCCTGCGGGCGCGCGGCGTCAATCATCGCCGCAAACGGGCGGCCTCTGGACAGTAAAGCGGATGATGCGGTGGAGCTTTTTGCCGGGCCCCTGAGCCCCGCGTGCGGCGGCCGGGAGGCCGGTCGCAGCGGGTTGCCGAATCCAGGGCACTGGCAAATCAGACAAGAGCGATCTGTGCGTGATCGCAACGTCCTTTTCGGGCGGTGGCATTTACCCCACGACGAATTTCGACCGAAAATTGTACCGATTCCGGTGTGGCACGTCCAGCCAAATTCCTGCCGAACGGCAGGGTGACAAGCGCCTTTATCATCGGCTTGCAAGTGCTGACTTACACCCGTGCACCCCCTCATGAGGGAATCACGGATTATTGACCCTGACGTGTTGGTGGCTGGCGCTGTATGGGATCACAGTTCTTGAGTCGGACACGGCCTTCGAGCAAATTGCCACGGGAATATTCATTGAAGATGCAGGTGTTGGTTTCCGGGTCATAGTTCTGGATCCAGAGGTTGTCGTTTTTCCAGGTGGCGTGAATATGGTGCTGGCCGTCGGGAATCTTGATGCTCATGGTGCCGCCCCAGCGTTTGACCAACATCTGTTCCAGCCAGAAGTAGTACAGACCCGACCCGCCCAGGAGAACCACCAGGGCTGTGATCAGTGCCGGTTTCCAGCGCTGTAGCCGAACGCCGATGCCCAAGAGCGCGGCTACCACGAGTGCGCCCACCAGCAGCCAGTAGAGATAGGTAATCATGCCGTGCCGCTCCCGTTATCATTGTCACGATGGCATCATACCAGCCCATGGAGCTAAACAACGGCTGGTATGTCTACATGGTGCGCTGCTGCGATGGCAGCCTTTATACGGGCGTGGCCCGGGACCCGGGTCGGCGGCTGGAAGAGCACAACGGACGCCGCGCCGGGGGCGCGCGCTACACGCGCAGCCGGCGCCCGGTGACCCTGGTCTATACCGAAGCCGCCCGTGATCAGGCCGCCGCCTGCCGGCGGGAGGCGGAGCTCAAGGACTGGCCGCGGGCGCGCAAGCTGGCCCTGATCCCGGGATAATGACTGCCCCGATCTCGGGCCGGCACCAACGGCTGTTATTGCATCGGGGGCCGCAGGGCACACGGCATGGGTGGAACGGCGGCCCGGCCCCACTTATCTTCGCCGGGCACCTCGGCTTTGCCCGGCCAGATACGCCGGACGCGGCTCGATCGGTTGCTTTGATCCGACAGGGGCAGCCTCTCATTGCCTGTCTGCGGACTTCCCGGGCCCGAGTATCGGCGTTGCCGCTTGTAGCCTGGATCGGCTATCCGGGGCGCTGGTGAATGTCGTCCCGGACCCTGCCTTTTTCCGCGTTTCTGAAGTCTTCCTGTGACGCGGCCCCAAACCCGAGTTCCGCGCAGTCAGTGCTAAGGCACTGAACACTACCTGTAAGCGTAGCAGTGCTTGCATCGCTGCCACGTTTCCGGTCTGGACCTGCAAAAAGGACGCGGGGGGATTGTCGTCCGACCGAAGGCGCGGCATCGATCCCGTCTTGATTGTCACCATGCTGTTACCACCACAGTGCCGGGGGCGCCTGCAGGCGACGTCGATGGTGCGGGAAACGACACAGAGGGGAAATGCTAACGGTTGGACTAAAAAAGAACAGTAAGGTCTGGAGATAATGTTTTTGCACGGTCAACGGTTGATTCCCCCGCTTTCTTGTTCCGGTAATGCCAACTGGATCACTAGCAGGCTGTTGAAAACCCGTTGCGTACTCAGGCTTTCCGGCTGGTTCGCAATCGAGGCGCCCTTTTTGACCGCAGGTGTCTACCCGTAAAACAATGGCAACGATGACAGCGGGCCAGCCTCAAAGCCCAGCAAGGCGCGACCTGAAGCGCGTATCTGCGGCCCTTTGTCGCTCGTAACGGGCACCAGCCTGTCCGTCAGAACAACGTACAACAGCTGCGCGCTTCAAGCCAAGCTGAGTGCGCAAGAGGTTTCAAAAGCCTGCTAGACTCCGGACAGGATCTTGGAAGTGTCTTCGATGAAAAAGTGGATGGCCGTACCCGGTTTGGTGTCCGGGCTCAGTCCCACCAGGCTATAGGCCAGCCATTGAGCGAAATGCGTGACGATCTCAAGCATGGTTACACGCGTCCTTGTTTTGGTGGAGAGAATAAATCACTGGAGAGAAGACCAAGCACGCCTGGAAAGGAGCAACCGGTCGTGGACGTTGTATTCCGTTGCTTCCTTGTCCATGTGCTCCCACGCGTTCCCTGTGAACCATTAGGAGCTAGTCGGCTCGGTGCCCGGCACCAGAAATGCCGGTTCCAGATCCGCCGGCTTGCGGGACAGTTCCTCCTCGGTCAAGCGCGCATAGAGCTCGATGGCCGTGCCGTCCGGGTCATGAAGCCAGAGTTCGTGCAGCGGCGTGCCGCGCCAGGTCGTGCGTGGCGGTTTGCTGACAATGGCACCGAAGGCCAGCGCCCGGTGATAGGCGTCGATCACCGCTTGCTGGTTCGGCAGACCGACGCCCAGGTGATAGAGCGTGTCGTGGTGCAGCTCCATGCCGTCGGCGACGGTGAGCACGAAGTTAAGGTTGAACTCCGGGCACAGGAAGGTGACATAGCGGTGCGTCCACTCCCTGGGCCAGGTCTGCAGCAGCCACGCATAGAAGCGCGCGCTCTCGGCGAGATCATGCACCCGAATGCTGGCGTGGAATTCGTCCGAGGACGGGCCTTCGGGGATGTCGGTCAGCCCCGCCAGTACGGCCACCCGGGTCCGGAGATGATCCCGCGCCGTGCGGAATTCTTCCAGGCTCGCCTCGCCGGCGGCCGGGTCAGTGATGGGCCAGTGCAGATGCCGCACGGACGGTGGCAGCACGGGACAGACCTCGTCGGCGCAGAGCGTGATCACCAGATCCGCCTCCTCCGGGGCGACTTCTTCCAGCGGTTGGGCCTGCTGATCCGCGATATCGATATCGAGCTCCGCCATGGCCTCGACGGCGCGCGGATGCAGTTGCGCGGGCTCGGAGCCGCCACTGTGGACCTCGACCTTCCCGCCCAGGAGTTGCCGCGCCAGGCCTTCCGCCATCTGGCTGCGCGCGGCATTGTGGACACAGAGGAAAACGATTTTTTGCATGAGCAATCCTGTACTGCTTTAGGTCTGAGTAGCGTCGGTATTTTCGGGGCAACAAAGGCCCCCGGTCTGCGCATCCGTGCCAAAGATGCCGTTGAGCAGCCGTGCCAGTGGTGCCAGCTGGTCCGGGTTTAGCGAATAACAAACCCGTGGGCGCTCGATGCGGCCGGTGACAATGCCGGCTTCCTTGAGCACTTGCAGGTGCTGCGACACTGTGGACTGGGCGAGGCCGATCTCGTCGACGATGTCGCAGCCGATACAGCTCTGGCGCTCGAGCAGGAGCCGCACGATCCGGATGCGCGCCGTATGCGCCAGGGCCCGGGCCATTTCGGCCACGCTTTCCTCGTCCAGGCTGTCGTCGTCAGGCGCCTGTGTCGTCCGGGTGTCAGTCGCTGCCATGGATTTTTTATCGTAAATCGACGGTAAACGATATTTTAGGGCTTGGAGCCTCAAAAGCCAACCCGCCTCCAGGCGGCAATAAAGCTGGTACTCACTACGGTTCGGGCCATTTGAAGGAATGCATGCTGAGCATGCCCATCAACTCAAATCGGAACCTATCCACTGACACGGGTTAACCCCACATGGCCTGTTAATCGGTGGTGGGACGGCAGGGCGAGTAACAAGCCTGTTTCAGATGCCCTGTGACACCGGCTGGAGGTCGTAGGAAAACGCAAAAAAGCGGGTCTCGAACTCATTGCTGTAAGATGTATCGCCTCGATGATGCCTTAAAAGCGGTTGGGAAACCGGATACGACTGGCGACTCGATCAAGCGCATGAGTGAGGCCATCGAGGAAGTGGCAATAGCAAAATCAGTCGTCGAGACTAATACGGCGGGTTACACGAATCATCGGGTCCGGCATCGGTTCCTCATGCTGCGCGAGTGCCCGGTAGACCTGCAGGATGAAGCCGTCACAACAGCGGCTACTGAATTCGGGCCAGCACCTGAGCCGGGAGTGATCGTAGACAATATCCAGGGCGACACTGGCAAAGCGGCGGCGCTGCGGAGAGAACAGCCGACGGCTGACCGGAACCTCTGGATGACAATCCGTGTAGCCATCGACCGACACGTGGTGCTGGATGCCCCGGCAAACCGTCTCTGGCAGAGCCTGACCCCTTACATACCGGTGGGAGCCCCCATCAGCGACGGAATCATGGCGTCATCATCCATCTCAGCGCGCTGTACCGATGATCGCCAGCCAGGGCTCTGGCGAAAACTCATTGAGCGTCCCGTGCTGCATGCAAACAGCCCCAGCGCGATGAAGGGCTATGAGGGCGACACTGGAAAGGCTGGGGATGACGCCTCCCTTACCGCGAGCGCGGTGAGTTTATTTCTCTTTGTTCGGGTGCCGATCTTTGTCCCCGGACTTACCCGGTCGGGGCGACGATCACAAGGAATTCGGTCAATCCGGGTTAAAGCCCTGATCAACGTTAAAGCATCAAGGTAAGGCTGTTTTCGGTCGGGATCGGAATGCATCGGAGGGGGAGATGGTGGCTACGGTTGGACTTGAACCAACGACCCCAGCATTATGAATGCTGTGCTCTAACCGACTGAGCTACGTAGCCCTGTAGAGGCGCGGAATTCTCGGGCAGCGGACCGGTACTGTCAAGTCTGCCGCCGTATGCTTCAGGCTGCCTCCAATTCGCTGTTCATGGTGTGCCGATCCCGTTCGTACCGCTTTAGCACCCATTGCCCCGCGGGGCGAGCTCGAGCTTTCTCCACGAAACGCCGCATGGAGCGGGGCATGGCCGTCTCGGGAATCAGCGACCAGGGACTGTCCGATGGGCGCACCACGGGCGCAAGCATGGCCGCAGCGGTGACATCAGCCAGGGTCAGGTGATCGCCGTGGAGATAGTGTTCGGGCTCGCCCTGGATGAGCCGCTCCACCCGATCCAGGCCCTCGAGCACACGTTTCTCGGACTGCGCCACACTGTGTGGGTCCACCTTGTAGAGACTGCGCACGCGCTCGCGCGCAATGCGGCTCAGGAAGCGCTTGAACAGGGCTGGACCTCGAAAGCGCGACAGCATGGCTTCCATGGCCTCGGGCTGATCCAGCAGGTGGCCATATTGCCAGCGGCGCACATGGACGCCTATGCGGTCGAACTGATCCTCCAGTTCCTGAACGTGGCGCCGCCCCTGCCCCACTGCCGGAATCAGCGGCACCTCGGGGTAGTGTTTTTCCAGATAGAGAGCGATCCGGGAGGAATCACCCGTATAGTCACTGCCGTCGCGCAGCACGGGCAGGGTGTCCATGCCAGCGTAGCGCCGAGTAAAGAAACGATGCGGTCCGGGCAGAAGATTGCGCTCGCTGAATTCCAGTCCCTTGTGACTGAGATGCCAGCGGCTTTTTTCACAGTAATGCGAAACCGGAAACTGAAACAGGATGCGCGAATGGCTCATGACAGGCTCCTGCCGGCTCCGGGGCGCGGCGTTTATTGGGTCCGGCCCGCCGCGAATGGGCGTAGTGAGCCGTTCCGCCCCCGGGTCTGTCAATAGAGGTCATGTGGTCATCATGATCGGCGGTAGCGTAAGCGCACGGTTCCGTTTCGCTTTTGCCTTGCGTAGTATTGCGCGCCCCGAATTCGCGGAGGCTTTCATGGGTTTCAACTGCGGCATCGTGGGTTTGCCCAATGTGGGTAAGTCCACCCTCTTCAATGCGTTGACCCAGGCGGGCATCGGCGCGGAAAACTTTCCCTTCTGCACCATTGAACCCAATACCGGGGTGGTACCGGTGCCGGACCCGCGTCTGGATCGCGTTGCCGAGCTGGTCAAGCCCGAGAAGGTGATCCCGGCGACCATGGAGTTTGTGGATATCGCCGGCCTGGTCAGTGGTGCCTCCAGGGGTGAGGGGCTGGGCAACCAGTTTCTGGCCAATATCCGGGAAACCGACGCTATCGCTCATGTGGTGCGCTGTTTCGAGGACGACAACATTGCCCATGTGTCCGGCCAGGTGGCCCCGGTATCGGATATCGACACCATTTATACGGAGCTGGCCCTGGCGGACCTGGAGACGGTGAACAAGGCCCATCTCCGGACGGGCAAGGCGGCCAAGGGCGGCGACAAGGATGCGGCGGCCGAGCTGGCGGTGCTGAAGGTCAACCGGCTCGGCTGGTGGAGCTGGATTCTGACGAGCTCAAGCGTGTGCGCAGCCTGAACCTGCTCACCCTCAAACCAGTGATGTATATCGCCAATGTCGATGAGGAGGGCTTTGAGAATAATCCGGCGCTGGATGCCCTGCGCGAGCGCGCCGAAGCGGAAAATGCCGCGGTGGTGCCCCTGTGCGCACGCATCGAGGCGGAAATCGCCGAGCTGGAGGAGGAGGAAAAGGCAGACTTCCTGAATGATCTGGGTATGGAGGAACCGGGCCTGAATCGCGTTATCCGCGCCGGCTACGGTTTGTTGGGGCTACAGAATTACTTCACCGCCGGCCCCAAGGAAGTGCGAGCCTGGGCTATACCACGCGGTGCCACGGCCCCGCAGGCGGCCGGCGTGATTCATTCCGATTTCGAACGTGGCTTTATCCGGGCCGAGGTGACTAGTTACGAGGACTTTATCCAGCTGGGCGGTGAACAGGGCGCCAAGGACGCTGGCCGGCTTCGCCTGGAAGGCAAGGACTATATCGTCCAGGACGGCGATATCGTCCATTTTCGGTTCAACGTCTAGGAGCCAGGAGACAAGACAGAATTGCGGGTTTCCTTGCGCCTTGCCTCTTGCTCCTTGCCCCTGCGCTTTAGCGCATATTCGCGGTCAAATGCGGCTGGATGGTCTGCAACAGGCCCTTGAAGACTTTGGGCGTGCCCGCGACGACGCCGCCGTGCTTGAGGTAGTCGTGGCCGCCCCGCAGATCACTCACCAGTCCGCCGGCTTCGATAATGAGCAGCGAACCGGCGGCAATATCCCACTCGCTCAGCCCGTATTCGAAGAAGCCGTCATATCGGCCCGCGGCCACCCAGGCCAGATCCAGTGCCGCCGCGCCCGGCCGGCGCACGCCGGCCGTGGAGGTAACCAGATCCCGGAACATGCCCAGGTAGGCGTCCAGGTGATCCATCTGGCCCGGCCGGAAAGGAAAACCTGTACCCACCAGGCTGCTGTCCAGCCGTGTGCGACCGGACACCCGGATGCGGCGACCGTTGAGCATGGCGCCGCGCCCGCGCGAGGCGGTGAACTCGTCCTCGGTAATGGGGTTATACACCAGTGCGTGCTCCAGGCGGCCCTGATAGGTAAGTCCCATGGAAATGGCGTACTGGGGAATGCCGTGAATGAAGTTGGTGGTGCCGTCGAGCGGGTCAATGACCCATTGCCAGTCAGGGCTGTCACCGGTGATCAGTCCGCTTTCCTCACACAGCAGCGAATGGTCCGGGTAAGCCCGGTGCAGGATCTCGATGATGCGCGCTTCACTGGCGTGATCCACCTCAGTGACAAAGTCGTTGACGGCCTTGGTTTCCACCTTGAGCGCGGACAGGTCATCACTGGCCCGTCGAATAATCTCGCCGGCCGAGCGAGCCGCGCGCAAGGCGATGTTCAATTGCGGAGCCAGCATGTGCGTATCCCGAAGTCTGAAGCAGAGCGTGAAGCGTGCCGCGAGGCCGCCTCGTTCGCGGGCGCGCAGTCTAGCAGAACAGCCGTAGTAAATCCCCCTTTGTAACCATCGAGCGCGCTGCATGATGCCACGGGCCGGAAAGTCAAAAGACAGCGTTTCGGCCTCTTTGCTACCATTGCATATTCCTGTAGCCCTCCGGAACCGGCATGCTCGAGCGCATTCGTGTTGTCATGGTCGAACCCAGTCACCCGGGCAATATCGGCGCGGCCGCGCGGGCCATGAAAACCATGGGCCTGTCCGATCTGCGCCTGGTACGCCCGCGCGACTACCCCAGTGCCGACGCCACAGCCCGCGCCAGCGGCGCCGGCGACGTGCTGGCCCAGGCCCGGGTCTGCGCGGATCTGGGGGAAGCCGTTGATGACGCCACTCTGGTGGCGGGCACCAGTGCCCGCCGACGGCGCATTCCCTGGCCCCGCATCACCGCGCGCCAGTTCAGCGGCGAGCTGGCGCGCCAGCCCGAGCCCGCGCGCATAGCGGTGCTGTTCGGTCGGGAGAGCACGGGCCTGACCAACGACGAACTGCACCGCTGCCACCTGCATGTGGCATTGCCCACCAATCCGGAATACGGTGTCCTCAACGTAGCGGCGGCCGTACAGTTGCTCGCTTATGAGGCGCGGCTGGGCGTGCTGGGCGACAGCCTGGACGAAACCGGCGGCCGGCCGTTGCCACACAGTATGCCGCTACCGGAAATAGCCTGGGACGAGCCACCGGCGAGCAGTCATGAAACGGAAGGCTTCCTGTTGCATCTGCAACAGGTGATGGAGGCCAGCGGTTTCTTTCGCAGCGGCCAGGAAAATCAGGCCATGACGCGGCTGCGGAGACTGTTTCTGCGCGCGCGGCCCGACCGAACGGAAATCAGTACCCTGCGCGGGGTGCTGGCCAATGTCGAAAAGAAGTTGCGCCGGGAGAAATCGGATGTTTGATCGAGTTCGCGAGGATATTGCCTCCACCTTTCACCGGGATCCGGCGGCCCGTAACAGTGTGGAAGTTCTGCTGACGTATCCCGGACTGCATGCGGTGATTAGCCATCGCGTCGCGCACTGGCTCTGGAACCGGAATCTGAAGCTGCTCGCGCGCTGGCAGTCCATGGTAGCGCGCTGGGTTACCGGCATCGAGATCCATCCAGCGGCGGAAATCGGCCGGCGCTTTTTCATTGATCACGGCATGGGCGTGGTTATTGGCGAGACCGCGGTGATTGGTGACGACTGTACCCTCTATCACGGTGTGACCCTGGGGGGCACCAGCTGGGAGGAGGGCAAACGCCATCCCACGCTCAACGACAATGTGGTAGTGGGTGCCGGGGCGAAACTGCTGGGTGGTTTCATTGTGGAGGAGGGCGCGCGCGTTGGTTCCAATGCCGTGGTCACCAAGCACGTACCCGCCGGCGCCACGGTCGTGGGCATTCCCGGCAAGGTGGTGCCCAAGGCGGAGACGGAGCAAGAGCGCCAGCGCGCGGCGATGGCCGAGAAAATCGGTTTCGAGGCCTATGGTGTAAGTGACATGCCCGACCCGGTCGCCGAGGCGATTCATAGGCTGCTTGATCACATGCATGCCGTGGACGGCAAGATCGACACGATGTGCCAGGTCATGGAGCGTCACGGCATGGAAGGCTGCAGCGAAAAGCTGCCAGAACTGGACGACGAGTCCTTCGAGTCCATGGGGGGTACGGATTAGCGCGCTTGGGGGCGCCAGAGGGGCAAGCGGCAAGGAGCAAGACAAGGATTAGCGTTCGCTTTGCCCCTTGCCCCTGCCGCGCTTCGCGCGGCAATACTTGACCATTTTGGTCGGTCTTTGTAAGCTGTAAAAGTCGCACTAACTACAGGGTTTTGTCATGCGCCTCACGACCAAGGGCCGGTACGCCGTGACGGCCATGCTTGATCTCGCGCTCAATGGTGATCGCGGGCCGGTTTCGCTGGCGGATATTTCCGGACGTCAGGGTATTTCCATTTCCTATCTGGAGCAGCTCTTTTCCAAACTGCGAAAAAAGCAGTTGGTTACCAGTGTTCGCGGCCCTGGCGGGGGGTACCGGCTGGGCGCGGATGCTGAGGGCATCGATGTGGCCGCGGTTATTGGGGCCGTCGATGAGTCCGTGGATGCGACGCGCTGCGGCGGCGAGAGTGATTGCCATCAGGGTGAAACCTGTCTCACCCATCATCTGTGGATGGATTTGTCGGACCAGATCCACGCCTTTTTGAGCGGCATCAGCCTGAGTGATCTGGTCGCGCGCGGTGATATCCAGTCCGTGGCCCAGCGTCAGAAGGACCGCGAACGGCGACTCTCGGTGAGCACCCTGGACTCATGAACCAGCCCATCTATCTTGATTATGCCGCCACCACGCCGGTTCAGCCGGTGGTAGCCGAGCGCATGGCCGGCTATCTGACCGCCGACGGTACCTTCGCCAACCCCGCATCGCGGTCCCATCTTTACGGCTGGTTCGCCGAGGAAGCCGTGGAACAGGCTCGGGGCCAGGTGGCGGAGCTGATCCGGGCGGACCCGCGCGAGATTGTCTGGACCAGTGGCGCCACCGAGGCGGACAACCTTGCGCTCAAGGGCGTGGCGCGGGCGCTGCGTCATCGCGGCCGTCACATCGTGACTTGCATGACTGAGCACAAGGCAGTGGTGGATCCCTGCCGCTGGTTGGAAGAAGAAGGCTTCGAGGTCACGTGGCTGGAACCCGACCCGGACGGCACCCTGCCGCCGGAGCGCCTGCGCTCCGTGCTGCGCGAAGATACCCTGTTGGTGTCGCTCATGCATGCCAACAGTGAAACCGGCGTCATTCACGATATCGATACGCTGGGCGCCAGCTGTCGCGAAGCGGGCGTATTGTTCCATGTGGATGCGGCCCAGACGGTGGGCAAACTTCCTATTGATCTTTCGACTTTGCCGGTTGATCTGATGTCGTTGTCCGCGCACAAGATCTATGGGCCCAAGGGCGTGGGGGCCCTCTATGTGCGTCGTGCGCCGGGGCTGCGTCTGGAGGCGCAGGTCCATGGCGGCGGCCATGAGCGCGGTTTACGCTCGGGTACACTGGCACCCCATCAGGTAGTGGGTATGGGCGAGGCCCTGGCGCTCGCCGGTGAGCGCATGGATGACGATTATCGCCACCTCGAGAGCCTGCGCGACCGGCTCCGGGACAAGCTATCAGCGCTGGACAATATTCATATTCACGGCGAGGGTGCGCCCCGGTTACCCGGCCACCTCAATATGGCCTTCTCAGGAGTGAATGGGGAAATGCTGCTCACCGCCCTGAATCGGGTGGCGGTGTCCTCTGGCTCGGCCTGTACTTCGGCCACGGTGGAGCCGTCCTATGTACTGCGCGCCATGGGCGTGCCCGACGAACTGGCGCACAGCTCGGTTCGTTTTTCCGTGGGTCGGTTCACGTCCAGCGAGGATATCGAGGCGGCGGGAGATCACGTTTGCGAAGTGATTCAGCGTCTGCGCGCTGTGCCCGCCTGAACGGGCTCAGCTGGTAGCGGCCTCGGCTTCCTGTTTCATGCGCGCAACCATGGCACGCAAGCCGTTGCCGCGCGTGGGGCTCAGATGGCGGATCAGATCCATTTGCTCGAAAAACCCTTCCATGTCGTAGTCGACAACCTTTTCCGGCGGCTGGTCGTTAAGCGCCGACAACACCAGAGCTGCCAGTCCCTTCACGATAAGCGCGTCAGAATCCACCGCCATGCGCATTTGGCCGTTGGTATTGTCGTAATGCGCTTCCAGCCAGACCTGGCTTTGGCAACCGCGCACGAAACGGTCCTCGGTTTTCAGCTCGTCCGGCAAGGGAGGTAGCTGTTTACCCAGGTCAATAATGTAGCCATAGCGCTGTTCCCAGTCGTCGAGAAACGACAGGGTATCCAGGACTTCATCCGCGGTAATGTCGGTGCCGAAGGGCACGGCATTGAAATCGAAGGCTTCGCTCATCAAAACAGCCCCAGTTCTACCAGTCCCTCTTCACTGATCATCTCCCGGCTCCAGGGCGGGTCGAATACCAGCTCTACTTCCACCGCATCCACATGGGGAACCAGCGCCAGACGGTCTTCCACATCTCCGACCAGGACCGGGCCCATGCCGCAAGTGGGCGCGGTCAGGGTCATGCGGACCTGGACAACGTTCTGGCCGTCACGCTCGATCAGGTCGCAGCCGTAAACCAGGCCCAGATCCACAACATTGACCGGAATTTCCGGGTCGAAAATGGTACGCAGTACATTCCACAAATCCGTTTCGCGCGGCTTGCCGTCTTCGCGCGACGGCTCGAAACTGAAGTCCATAGGCTCGCGTTTGATGGCATCGGCATCGGTGCCGTCGATGCGCAACATGCGGCCATCATGGACCACGGTATAGGTGCCGCCCAGCGCCTGTTGGACATTCACGAAACTGCTTTCGGGAATCGTCGTGCGGATACCGTCAGGTACAATCCGCGCCGGCACGTCACGCTGGATAACGACCGTGTTCGCTTGCTCGTCCATCAGGCACCCAGGGAGAAGCTTTCACCACAGCCGCACTCCGCCTCGGCGTTGGGATTGCGGAACTTGAAAAAGCTGTTTACGCCCTCGGTCACCCAGTCAATTTCCGTACCATTGAGCATGGGCAACACTTCGTCGGATACGTAGACGATAACGCCGTCATGAACCTCAAAGGGACGGTCCTGCTCCGCGGGTTGACGCACATAGTCCATGACATACATGTAACCCGAGCAGCCCGAGGTTGTGACATCGAGCTTCAGGCCCACGGCGTCCGAGGTGGCCAGATGCTCTCGCGCCTGTTCGGCAGCTGTTTCCGTCATGGTTACCCGGGCATTGGCCGGGACAAAGGTTTCCGCGCTCATTTCGAACCTCCCGATTCGGGGCTGGTACATCATTTTAGCATGGCGTGGACTTGCGACCGCGCCACACCGTTCTACAAAAAAGTTTTGACCTTCTCGATACTGTCGAAAAGGGTGTCCACGTCTTCCCGGGTGTTGTAGATCGCGAAAGCCGCTCGCACCGTGCCGGGAATGCCCAGACGCTCCATCAGCGGCATGCAGCAATGATGACCCGTACGCAGGGCAACGCCCTGCTGGTCCAGAAGGGTACCTACGTCGCCGGGATGTGCGCCATCGAGCAGGAACGACAACACCGAGGTTTTCATGGGGGCATTACCAATAATGTGCAAGCCTTCGGTGGCGCGCGCGCGCTCGGTGGCATAGCCGAGGACGTCCGCTTCATGGGCGGCCAGGGTCTTACGGTCCTGATTGTTGAGCCAGTCCACAGCCGCCCCCAGGCCGATGGCACCCGCCGTGTTGGGCGTGCCTCCCTCGAATTTGAAGGGCAGCTCCGCCCAGGTGCTGCGTTCAAAGCTCACGGTTTCAATCATTTCACCGCCGCCCTGGTAGGGCGGCATGGCCTCGAGCAGATCGCGCCGGCCATAGAGCACGCCGATGCCCGTGGGCCCGAACAACTTGTGTCCGGAGAAAACATAGAAATCACAGCCCAGCCTCTGCACATCCACGCTGAAGTGCGATACCGCCTGAGCGCCGTCGACCAGGGTGACCGCGCCGGCGTTCCGGGCTTTATGCACCATGTCCGCGACCGGATTGACCGAGCCCAGCGCGTTGGAGACATGGGTGATGGCCACAATCCGGGTGCGCTCGCTCAGCATGTTTTCGAAGGCAGCCAGATCCACGCTGCCGTTGTCCAGCAGGGGCGCCACCCGCAAGGTAGCTCCAGTGCGCTCACAGGCGAGCTGCCACGGCACGATATTGGAGTGGTGCTCCATGGCCGTGATCAGTACTTCATCGCCTGCGCATAGCTGCTCGCGGCCATAACATTGCGCTACCAGCTTAATACTTTCGGTAGTCCCGCGGGTCCAGATGATTTCCTCGCGGGCGGCCCCGATGAAATCGGCAACGGTTTGCCGGGCCTGCTCAAAGGCTTCCGTGGCACGGCCGCTGAGTTCGTGGGCCGCCCGGTGAACATTACTGTTCATGCTCCGGTAATAGTGGTCCGTGACCCGGAGCACCGCTTCCGGCTTCTGGGTTGTGGCCGCGTTGTCCAGATACACCAGCGGGCGCCCGTTAACTTCTTCCCGCAAGATGGGGAATTCAGCACGGAGTTTATCGATAGTGCTTTGCGTTTCCAGTGTTGCGCTCATTCCGCCTCCGTTACTTCCGAGGCCAGCCAGGGCCGCGCCCAGTCAGCTATGCTTTCGTGAGGCAAGGCCAGCAGCAGCTCGTTAATAAAGCCCATGCCAAGCATTCGCTGCGCTTCGGCCTCGGAGATGCCGCGCGAGCGCAGATAGAAAAGCTGCAAATCATCCATCTCACCCACCGTGGTGCCATGGCTGCAGATGACGTCATCATTGTAGATTTCCAGCTCGGGTTTGGTGTCGATTTCCGCGGCGTTGGAGAGCAGGAGGTTATTGTTGCTCAGATCCGCGCGACTACCCTTGGCTCCGGTATGAATGTGAATACGGCCATTGAACACCAGCCGGGCCTTGTCGCCGGCCATGCCCTTGTAGATCTGGCGGCTCGTGCAGTGCGGGGCGCGGTGCTCCACACAGATCTGATTATCCGCGTGATTGGATGCGCGCCCGATGAAAGCGCCATTGAGTTCCAGTTCGGCGCCGGGTTCGTTCAGCTGCGCCTGGATTTCGTTACGGCGCAGCGTCGAACCATTCATGAACTGGTCACTGCGGATCCGGCTGTCTTTCGCCAGCTGCAGGATGAGTGAGCCAATGTGCAGGCTGACGGGCGCTTCGTGCTGAAGGCGATAGTGCAGAACACGACTGGCCGGGCCGGCCTCGATTTCAGTGACAGCGTTGGTCAGCACGGGACCACCGCCGGCATATTCCTCGACCAGCGTGACTTCACTCTGCTCGCCCGCTTCCAGCCGGATGCGCATATCGCAGCAGGCAGGCTCGCCGCTTTCGCCGATATGCAGCACATGAATGGGCGCCTCCAGTTGCGTACCCGGGGCCAGGCGCAGCAGCACGCCGTCTTCCAGGGCCGCCCCGTTGAGCCAGGCAAAGGGGGAAGCGGGCGCGTCACTGAGCGCGGCTTCGTGCTCGCCGTTCAGGCGCAACACTTCCAGGCCCTGGGTGTCCGGCATTGTGCTCAAGGCCTGGTGAAAGTGTCCGTTCACGAAGACCAGCCGGGCAAAGCCCAGATCAGGGGGCACTTCCACGGGCTGGCGGGCATTGGCCGGCGTCTCTAGGTGGCCGGCTTCCAGTGCGCGCAGGG
>CAYPKI010000028.1:0-1538 GCA_964411265.1 uncultured Alcanivorax sp.
CGGTGTTCGTCGATATCGATCCGGACACCTTCAATATCGATCCGGAGCGGATTCGGGAAGCCGTCACACCGGCGACGCGCGCCGTGATACCCGTGCACATCTTTGGCCAGCCGGCCAACATGGAAGCCGTCAACAGCATGGCCCGGGAACAGGGCCTGGAGGTCATCGAGGATTGCGCCCAGGCGCAGGGCGCCACCCGGGGGGGACAGCAAACCGGTGCCATGAGCACCCTGGGCTGCTTCAGTTTCTTTCCTACCAAAAACCTGGGGTGCTACGGCGACGGCGGTCTGGTCAGCACCAACTCGGATGCGCTGGCAGCAACCGTCCGCGCGCTGCGCAATCATGGTAATCAGGCCGAGGGCAATCACCGCATTCTGGGCTATAACAGCCGCCTGGATGAGATCCAGGCCGCCATTCTGCGCGTCAAACTGCCGCATATCGCCACAGCGCTGCGCCAGCGCCGGGACGTAGCCGAGCGTTATCAAAAGGCACTGACCGGGATCGCCGGCGTGACACCACCACACCAGGACCCGGGCGGCGAACACAGTTTCAACCAGTACACCATTCTCGCGGACCAGCGCGATGCCCTGCGTACACACCTGCACGAGCAGGGTGTATCGAGCGTGATCTATTATACGCAACCGCTGCCGCAATACCCGGTCTTCCGTTCCGCACGTTCGGGCACGGATCTGACCTCCACCGAATGGGTCTGCCAGCGTTGCCTGTCATTACCTATCTGGCCCGGCATGCAGCCGGAAGAAACGCAGACTGTAATCGCTGCACTTCGGGAAGCAAGGCAATAGAACCGGATCCAGTAGTGCCGGAGGAACGCAGTCGCACCATACGCCAGCAATTGCTGGATCAGCTTGCAACTGGCCCCTTTAGCGCCGCGGAGCTATCCCGGCTAACACGACAATCCGAGCGCGCAGTGCTGAATCATATGGAGCATTTGCTGCGCGCCGGTCGTGTTCAGGTGCTGCCCGCTTCCTGTGCCGGCTGCGGCTTCCGGTTTGAGCAACGTACACGAGCCGGAAAACCGGGCAAGTGTCCGCAGTGCAAATCGACGCGGATTCGCCCGCCCCGGTTCGCCCTGCCCGAGTAAAGGGCTATTTGTAGGCGCCCAGTTGCGTCTCCACGCGCAACGCAATGCCGTGTACCGAGCGGAACCCGTTGTTGCGTTGTTGCGACACATAGGGTTCCACTTCGGCATACAGCCAGGGCCGCCAGAAGCTGTGGCGCAAACGAATACTGAACCGCCGGGACTGCGCGCGAATGACCGGTTCCGAGTTGCCCCCGAGCCGAAGACTAGCCTGCAGGGCGGCGCGGCGCTTAATGCGCCAAAACCACGACAGACTCTGATTCCAGCGCCATTCCACGTTCTCGACCCGCAATTGCGTATTGCTTTCCGCACTCGAGGTCAAGCGCGCCATGGTATGCTCGGTTACCGGTCGTTCGAGCCGCAGTTCCGAGGCCAGTCCACGGCGTTCTTCGTTATCGCGCCAGTAGAATTCCTGGTTGGCACGGGCCTGCATCTTCCA
>CAYPKI010000028.1:1548-7548 GCA_964411265.1 uncultured Alcanivorax sp.
GGGCAGGGGCTGGCGGTAGCGATAACGCAGCCGCGCAAAGGGCACCCAGGGATTGCTGCCCCGCACGCCCAGGTCTATCCGGCTGGTAGCCCTCCTACTCTGGTAGGCCGCCCAGCGCAAGGCCGTGCGAAAAACGCCGGTATCCACTTCATCTTCATCGGGGGTTTCTTCTTCCAGGACACGTTCGCGTTGTTCGAGGCGGTCGTCCTCCTGATCGTCGCTGCGAAAGATAAGGGACAGTCGATCTTCCATATGCGCCAAAGCCACGCGGGCGTCCAAACGTATTGCACTGAGCCGGTCCGTGTTTTCCTGCCATTGCGATGTCGCCATCAACCGCACCCGGGTTCGGGCGGCGTAGAAATCCGCGTTTTTGTGGGCGAAAAAGGAATCCAGCCACTGGGCCGGCAGACACAGGCCCCGAGAACTGAAGTAGTGCGTCCAGTCCGACGGCGGCAACCGGCTCGGTTCGCCGGCTACGGGCTCGCAGCCCGGCACCAGAGGATAAGCCTGGTCGGCCGGACCGGCATCGGTCGTCCGGCGCCGCTCAAGGATATCTTCCACCCTTGGCCAGTTCGGCTCAGAGTGGTCACTATCAGACGGTTCCTCCGGTCGGGGCACCCGGACGGACTCCATGACCGCTTCATTGGACGGGATCGCGGTACCCGGCTCCAGTTGCGCGCGGGCGCCGTCCCGGGTCCGACCCGTTTCCTCTTGTTCGGCCACCGCCGGCATCGCCGCCAGAGCGCTGACGAGGATGACCCCGGGCCAGGACAGATCGTATACCAACCTCGCAGGCTGTTGAAAAACCCCGGGCGCACTCAAGCTTGCAGGCTGGTTCGTCATCCGGGCACTCTTTTGAAGGCGGGTGTCTACCCGTCGACCAAGAGCAAACATGACTGCGGGCCAGGCGGAAAACCGCGCAGGGCGCGGCCTGAAGCGCCGGTCTGCGGCACTGGGTGCCTCGGACAGGGAACGACCCTGTCGATCTCGACCCAGAGCACCCGCTGCACGCTTCAGGCCACACTGAGCACGCACAGGTTTTTCCACCAGCCTGCTACATCCTGGACGCAGCATAACCCCCCGAAGCGCCGCC
This sequence comes from uncultured Alcanivorax sp., assembly GCA_964411265.1. Classification (GTDB taxonomy): domain Bacteria; phylum Pseudomonadota; class Gammaproteobacteria; order Pseudomonadales; family Alcanivoracaceae; genus SLJS01. The sequence goes on from CAYPKI010000028.1 coordinate 2,642, forward strand.
CCGTACGCTAATCATAGCGTGGCAAACCTTTACGGACGATGCGAGCGGGGATTCAGGGTCGGGATGGCGCGCTGGGAACGCGCACTCTGTACACGGACGGGACTGACAGGGTCCGGCGATGCCGACCGGGCTACAAAAAAGCCGGCAAAGTCCGTCAACCCGCCGGTTCCAACGGGATTTCGGCCGGATCTTCTTCCAGTGTCTCGATACAGTCGCGACCCCTGTCCTTGGCTCGGTACAGGGCCTGGTCGGCGCGCTGGAGCATGGCTTCGGCGCCCCTGTCATGGAGCGCATCCAGTGTGGCTACACCAAAACTGCCCGTCACCTGAAAGGGCTGTCCGTTGTCATCCGTCATGCGGAGCTCGCTCAGCCGCGCGCGATAACGCTCGGCCAACGCCAGGGCCCCGGACAACACGGTATCAGGCAACACCACCAGAAACTCCTCACCGCCGTAGCGGCCCACCAGATCGCCGGCGCGCGCTGATTCGCTCAGATGGGCCGCAATGCGGCGCAGCACGTCGTCCCCTACGGGATGGCCGCGGCCATCATTGATGGCCTTGAAATAATCCACATCCAGCAGGACGACACTGAGGGGACTGCCCCTGCGTCGCGCCTCGACCATGTGTGCTTCCAGCCAGCTCATGATGTTGCGCCGATTATTCAGATGCGTCAGCGCATCGGTCACGCTGAGCGATTGCATATAACGCCCGCGCTGACGCCACATGCCCAGCACCTGATCGAGCAGTGCCAGCATAAAGGCAAGCATGGGCAACACGAAGTAATAAAAGCTCAGCACCCAGAAGGGGTTGGCTTGCCGGAAATGCACGGCGGAGTCAGGCACCAGGGGTGCATAGGGAATCCAGCCCAGAGCCGCTGCATAGGACGCTCCCAATAGCACCACGAGCGAGGTGACCAGTCCCTGGGCGATCACCCGCTTCCGGAAAAACATCAGCCCCAGCAGCGGCGCGGCCACCAGTACCATGCCGGTGGGCATGGACAGCGAGCCGATCAGATAGCCCATCCCCACCAGCGTGAGCCCGTAGAATTGATGGCTGATGATCACAAAGGCCCGGGATTCCACGCCGCGCCGGAACAAAAGATAACCGGCCAGCGTCAGTACAAGACCCAGCGCCAGAGCTCCCATGAGCAGTGCCATGGCCTCCCCGGCAAGCGTCATGTTGATTAACGCATGGCGCTGATCATGCTGCAGGGTATAAAGCCCCCACAGCAGCAGTCCCACATATTGAACACTGACAAGACCAGTCATGAACATGGCCATGGCGGTCTCGGTGAGATTGCGTACCCCGGTGATACGGCGTCGCAACCATTCGCGGGCCTCTGCGTATTCCTCTTCCGGCGGTTGCGGCAGCGCCTCGTCGCCCTGCCGCACGCGATAACCCTGAACGCCGGCGATCTCCACCGGCGCAGCGGCCGACGCCGAATCGGGCTTGAGCACCACAACCTTGTTGCGGCCGTGGTGCTTGGCCTGATAAAGCGCATCATCGGCCATGCTCACCAGGGCATCCGCCTCGGGGCGATTGCCGCCCGCGTCACAGGCCAGGCCGGCACTCACAGTCACCGGCAGCGCCTGCCCGTCATCGTCTTCGAGGGACAGGTTCTGGATGGCACGCCGGAGGTTTTGCATCCATGCGCGTGCCTCGGGCGCGTCCGCACCAGGCAACACGACGAGAAACTCCTCGCCACCAAAGCGTCCAACCCGTCCGTCGTCGGGCAACTGATCCCGAAGAGCATCGGCCACTGCGCGCAACACCCGGTCGCCCACGAGGTGACCCAGGTGATCATTGATACGCTTGAAGTGATCCAGATCCAGCAGGCCCACGGCCAGCGGCTCACCGTTTTCCCTGGCCCGGGAGCCCTCACGCTGGAGCATCTCCAGAATACTGCGACGGTTATAAAGACCGGTCAGACCGTCCGTGGTCCCCAGACGCAACAAACGGCCCTCGCTGCGCCGCCACTGCTGCAACATCAACAAGGTTACGACTAAACAGAAAACGATATGAGGCGCAGCCACGAACAAGTGTGTGTGCAGCCAGAATAACCGGGTGCCGGCATCGTCCGGCGGTACCATGGCGGGCGCATAGGGCAAGACTTTCATGGACGAGGCCATGGTCAGCGCCAGCAACACCAGCAGAGCATTAATAAAGGCAGGTACAATCACGCGTCGGTCCAGCACGATATAACCGGTCACCGCCGCGCCCATGAGCACAACGCCGGCGGCCAGATTCAGTGTGCCCGTGATATAACCGACCCAGACCAGCGCTAGTCCGAAATAATTCGCCGTCAGGTGCTGATACCAAAGCCCGCGGGGTGAGCGCCCGCGCAACCAGAGCCCCAGGGCCCAGAGCAACAGCGCACCCAGACTCACCAGGGCGAAGATGTTCAACTGATCGCGCACGAAATCCGCGTGGATCAGACGGGCTTTATCGTCCCGGCTCAGGCCATAAAGCATGCCCAGCCCATAGACGGGATAGATAACGGCCACCTCGGCAGCGGCTGCACAGCCACGCTCCACCCGGTTCCATCGCATTCGCGCCATGCGTTTACCGAAGTCAAAAGGATTCCGCATGACGCTGGTGTTTCCGTTCATCATCATTATCGGGGATCACGGAGTTTTCTTTTGTGGACCGCCGGTTCCAGCCCTTTTGTGAACGCCCTTAAACTAGCAACGTGCAAAGAGGCTCACAATCAGACGGTTTTCGGAGAACATCCGTACACTCTTCGTAGGGGGATGGCGGGCACGCTCCGTCGCAAAGCGGAGTGGGCATCATGGGCAAGGGTGTGGGCAGAAGTTCTGAGAAAAGCCAGTAGACCAATGCTCCCAGCTGCTCGCGCACGACATCCGGGCGCATCAGGCGGGCCCGGTCGGCGCGGCCCGGGACATAGAGCGTGCCCGGCAGATAGAGCGGATAAGAAACCGCCACTTCGGCGGCCGAGGCACAGTCGCGTTCGACTCGCGTCCATCGCAAACGGCGCACGCAAATTCCCCCCAGCGGGGGCCTTCCCGGCAAAGCCGGCGTACACCGCTCCGCTCCCTCGCAAGCGTGGACGGGATGACCACGGGGACGCCGGCTCGGTTACTTATGGCCATTTTGTGTACACAAGTAGACTAGCCGCACCATGAGCGCAGGCCCGTCGCTCGGTTTTCCGAGGCAAGGGCTCGGATAGTCGTCATAGAGGTTTCGGGGACATTCTAGAGGGAAACGAGCATCCGGCCCGTGCGTGGAATCCGCCGGCGGTCAGCCTTCCAGGCGCGTAATACGGATGGCCTTGAGCTGACCCTCGTCGAAAAAGCGCTCATCGAGACGCCCTTCAACGCGAACGCGTGCGCCTTCCTCGATCCGGCGATAGCCCTTTTCGTCCAGCGGGTTATAGGGCAGCGTGTCAGTAGTCACCAGGAGTTTCCGGTCGCCGGAGTTGATCACGAACCGTGCGGCGGCATGATTGACCGATTGCACCGTGCCAATCATGGTTACTGTGCCCTCACCCACATCAGTGTCGACGGCCCATTCGCCGCCATTTCGAGCCTGATTACCGGTCTTGTAGAAGAATGCGCCCAGACGATCCACATAGATACTGCTCGCTTGCAGGAACTGGGACGAATGGAAGCTGGCGTCCAGGCGACCGGTAATATTGACCTCATCGCCCTGCTGCAGCTTGAAGTTCTCCGGGTAGTCATCAAGCCGGTCCATGTCGATCCGCAATTGTCCATACCCATGATCAAGCACGAAACTTTCCGGACGCACTTTCGCGACCTCGCCCTGAATGTTGACCCAGGTCTCCTCGGCGTTTGAATCATTGGAGGCGAGCGCTGACAGGGGCGAGCCCCAGACCAGGGCTGTCAGCGCCAGCACCGAAGTGACTCGTGTCGGCATTTGCAAGCTCCTTTCCCCGAAGGCAACACGCCGGAAGTGGCGGTCTTTTCGCCGATTGATGCATGCCGGTATTTTGCAACTTGAGCGAAAAGACAATCAGCGCCGCCTTTCCCGTACAGACAAGCTGTCACCAGCGTTGTTCCCGCGCCCGGTATTGCGTTGCGTCCCTGGTGTCCCATCCGGGTAATTCGTGAACCTCCCGAGTATTCAGGCGCGTTGAGAGCAAGGCGCGCTGGCAACGGTTGGTGTCTCTGGAATCAACGCCATCACAGCTGGATATGGCACCGGCGAAACACACCGATGTTGGAGCCGGGCGACATACGCTGCGACGCCAGGCGACCACACCAGTCGTTGAACTTCTTATTCTGTGACACGGAGCGGTGAATGCTGTCGTGGATCACGCTGAAGAGAAAGTACATCACCCCCCATTCACCAGTGCCGCCGCCCAGAGCGGCACCATCCGTGTAAAACCAGCCACATAGCTGCCCGCGAGCACCCCCAGCGACAACGCCAGCAGAATGACCGTGGGCCATGCCACCTTCGGCGGCATGGTCAGGCGCTTGAGCTCGGCGCGGGTGCTTTCGTTCAGTTGGTCTTCGAGCAACGACATGGCGCTCCCGATACTTTCCCTTCACAAACAAACGAGGCAGTTCTATAGCTATACACGAAAAGCATGTTCGGAGTTGCTACAGCGACCTCGAGCATGCAGGTACAATAGTGTCGCACGAGTTCCGGCAGTCACCGGTCCGGCTTGTCGCGGGAAAACCAGAAGGGGTGGGGATTGCTGAAAGCCATCGCTGTGTGCGTGATGGCCCTGGCGCTGGCCGGGCTCTGGTATCTACTGGAAACCCTGGGCCTGCCGTCCGAGCTCGCGCCTGACACTATCGCGCAATGGGTCGAGGCCCAGGGCCTGGCCGCGCCCCTGCTGCTCATGCTCATCATGATGATGGCAGTGGTCGTCGGACCCATTCCAACGCTGCCCGTCAGTGCCGCCTCGGGGCTGGCCTCGATCCC
>CAYPKI010000028.1:7558-17637 GCA_964411265.1 uncultured Alcanivorax sp.
CCGGCGGCACCCTGGTTGCCTCCCTGGGGGCGCTGGCCGGCGCCCTGGTGGCGCTGGCCATCAGCCGCTGTATCGCGCGTGAACTGGTGCGCCGCAAGCTCGGTCACAACCCGGTGTTTCGCGAAGATGGGCCTCAGCGCGCGCTTTTCTGGGGCGTGTTCCTAACCCGGCTGGTACCGTTGTTCTCATTCGCGTTGATCAGTTATGCCGCCGGGCTGACAGCCATTCAGGTCTGGCGCTACGCACTCGCCACCTGGCTCGGCATGTTGCCCATGACCCTGGTTTTTGCCGGTCTGGGCCACAGTTTTCCGCTGCATCCCGCCGCCACGGTTGCGGCCGGAACACTGTTACTCATCCTCATGATAGTCACCCCCTACTGGCTGCATCACGCCCACGGCGAGCGGATTCGGCGCTGGCTGAGCCGATAACACTGTCGGTTTACCAGGCTTCCGCCGCCGGGCGCAGATCCAGCTCGAAGGTCCAGGCGTCCGGGCTTTGCTGGTGCAGGAACCAGTAGGCCTCAGCAATGCTTGCCGGCGCGATCATGCCTTCCTTGCCCTTGCTCTCGTACACCTGCGGCAGTTCCTCGCGGATAAACTCGGAGTCAATGATGCCGTCCACTACCAGATGAGCCACATGAATGCCTTTCGGGCCCAGCTCCCGGGCCATGCTCTGCGCCAGTGCCCGCAGGGCATGCTTGGCCCCGGCGAAGGCGGCGAAGTTCGCGCCGCCTCGCACACTGGCCGTGGCGCCCGTAAAGAAGATGCTGCCCCGGCCGCGTTCGGCCATGGCCCGGGCCAGGGCGCGGCCGGCAAGAAAACCGCCGAAGGCGTCGGTTTCCCAGAGCCCGCGATAGCGATCGGCGGTCTCGTCGAGAATGCTGGTCCAGAGGTTCACACCGGCGTTGAACACCGCCACCTCGATGGGCCCCACCTCCGCCTCGATGTGCTCTACCAGACCATCCACCTGATCCTCGTCGCGCAGGTCACAGCCATAGCCCTGCGCAGTGCCGGCCGACTCCTGGATCCGCTCCACCAGCGGGCCCAGCGCCTCGCCATTGCGCCGTGCCAGGCAAACGGTGTAGCCACCCTGCGCGAAACGATCGGCAATGGCGGCACCCGTGCTGTTGCCGGCGCCCAGGATCAAGGCTACGGGATCACCTTCACTCATCGACTTTCTCCTTACCGGGAACACGGAAGCGATGCGACCAGCCTCCCCATATTACAGCCCGTAATCAACACGAGCCGCACACCCCGGCAGGCCGCTGAGTCGCCAGGGCGTGGCGCCCTCGCCAAGCCGGTCCACGCCGGTTTTGGTACTCTGGAATTGGCTTGCGAACGCAAGGGATCGGTCCAGCATTGACCAGACCGAAAGCAATACAGCCGAGGAGAACGCATGACCCCGGAACCACCGCTGTTTATCAGTCCACTGCCGTCCCATATACCGCCGGGACTGCATGAACTGAAACAGAAAAGCGCCCGGGATTTCACCAGGGATGACAAACACAAGGCCACGGCGCTGCTCGCGGAAGCACTGAACAATCTGCTGGATACCGTCTTTACCCAGCTGCTGAACAAGATCGCGCAACACTACGGCGACTCGGGACCCGCCGCGCGCGTCGTCAGCCATGCGCAGCACACCGTCGATGACATCAAACACAAGATCGATCATTACCTGGGCTGGATCGTGAACTTTCTTTCCGATAAGCGCCTGGTGATCGGCATCCGCCACTACGACAGCCTGGTGCATCAGCTGGATGACCGGGCTATCCACTTTGTGGGCTTTCCCATTCCCCCGGAGCTCGCCAACCGCGCCTCCCATGAACTGGAGCAAATGAAATCCGGTGAGCGTACCGATGCCACCGAAGGCGTGGAACTGCTGATCGAATTCCTCGAGCTTTCCGTGGACCCGGTGGTGAGACAACCCCTGGAGCTCATGGAGTTCAACTATTTCGTCCAGAAGACCCTGAACGGCGTGCTCCACCTCGCGCTCAACCATGTCCGGAAGATGCTGCGCAAACTGCCCGACGTTCTTCCCGCCGAACTGATGCCGTTACTGGCGCAGCACATGGAAACCTTTCTGGCGTTCAATGAAGACGAGCTGGAGCAAAAGCTGGCAGGCGCGCCCGAGCCGAAAAAGTGAGCTTCCCATGGAACAGAAACCATATCCTCACGAGGGACCACGTTGGCAACTTACCGGATTCAAGATGCCCGGAAAGCAGCAGGGATATGCAGTATCAACCGACACCGTCAAACAGGCGATCAAACAGCAACCAGGTACGTAACTGGCTGTTGAAAGAGTCGCTGCCATCTGCCCGGCGAATTGCTCTTTGCATTTCCAATTCACTAGGATAAGGGAGTACCAACCACCTCCCGGGGGAATTCATGCCGCTCGCATCCGTGCTGATTGCCAACCGCGGCGAAATTGCCACGCGCATCGCACAGGCGCTCACCGCACTGGGATGCCGAACCCTTGGCATCAACTCGAACGACGATGCCCGAAGCCTGCACACACGCAAGGTGGACCAGGCTATCGCCCTGCCCGGCTCCGGGCCGGCGGCCTATCTGGATACGGACGCCATTCTGGAGATCGCGCAACAGCACGGCTGCGACAGCATCCATCCAGGCTATGGTTTTCTCTCGGAGAGCACGGAATTCGCGCGGCGCTGCATGGACGCCGGCCTGACCTGGATCGGGCCTTCGCCGGAAACCCTGGAGTTGTTCGGGGACAAGGCGGCGGCGCGACGGCTGGCGGTGGAATGCGGTGTGCCGGTGGTGCCCGGCACCGAGGGGGCGACCGGGCTGGACGAGGCCAGGCGGTTTTTCGAGACGCTGCCCGCTGGTCGCGGGATGATGATCAAGGCACTGGCCGGCGGCGGCGGGCGGGGCATGCGCTATGTGGACTCGCCCGACGCCATCGAGGCTGCGTTCGAGCGCTGCCCGTCCGAGGCGGAGACGAGGTTCGGCAATTCGGACGTCTATGTAGAAGCAGCGGTGGAGCGGCCGCGCCATGTCGAAGTACAGATTCTCGGGGACGGCATCCAGGTGATTCATCTGGGCGAGCGCGACTGTACATTGCAGCGCCGGCATCAGAAGCTGGTCGAGTTCGCGCCCGCTCCGGGTTTGTCCCCGAAGATGCGCGAGCGGCTGTGCGATGCGGCGCTGCGCATGGGCCGGCATCTCAACTATGTCGGGCTGGGCACCATCGAGTTCCTGGTGGACGGGGACGAGTTCTTTTTCATGGAGGCGAACCCCCGTTTGCAGGTGGAGCACACCGTTACCGAGATGATCACGGGCCTGGATCTGGTGGAACTGCAGGTGAAGGTGGCCTCCGGCACGGGTTTGCCGGAGCTGGGGCTGAGTCCGTCCCCGCTTACGCGTGGGCAGGCACTGCAGCTGCGCATCAATACCGAGGCCATGCAGCCGGACGGCTCGGCCCGGCCCGCAGCGGGCACGTTGAGCGCCTATGAGGCACCGGGCGGACCCGGAGTGCGTGTCGATGGCTGCGGCTATGCCGGTTACCGCACCAATCCCAATTTCGATTCCCTGCTGGCCAAGCTGATCGTCCATGAACCCACGGACGACCACGCCGCCCTGCTCCATCGTGCCTATCACGCCCTCTGCGCTTTTCGCATCGAAGGGGTGGAGACCAATATCCCCTTCCTGCAGAACCTGTTGTGTCATGAAGCGCTGGCGGACCATGCGGTGGACACGCGCTTGGTGGAACGCGAAATCGAGATCCTGCTGACCCCGCCCCCGGAAGAGCATCCCCGGCATTACTTTACCGGCGCGGAGGAGGAAACGAAGGCTCAAACAACCGAAACCGAGATTCCCGAGGGCTGCGTGGCTCTGCGCGCGCCCGTGGCCGGCACGTTGGCGAAGATCTTCCCCGCGCCCGGCGAAACAGTCACAGCCGGGCAGACGCTGGCGATTGTGGAAGCCATGAAGATGGAGTTCGAAGTCAGCGCTCGTTCTTCCGGCACGGTGCGTGATGCCGACGCCGCCGAAGGCGATCTGGTGAATGAAGGCGATGTGGTTCTGCTGGTGGCTACGGACGCGCAAGCGGATGAAGAAGCCGCCGCCGAGACGGACATGGATCTGGAGCATATCCCGGACAATCTCGCCGAGGTGCTGGAGCGTCAGGCAAAGCTCACCGACGGATACCGACCCGAGGCGGTGGAGAAACGGCGCAAGCTGGGTATGCGCACCGCGCGGGAAAACCTGTCTGCCCTGCTCGACGACGACAGCTTCAACGAATACGGCGGCCTGGCGCTGGCCGCGCAACGGCAAAGACGCAAGCACTCGGAGCTGATCGAGAAAAGCCCGGCCGATGGATTGGTCGGCGGCACCGGCACCATCAATGCCGACCGCTTCGGACCCGAGGCGGCGCGTTGCCTGGCCCTGGCCTATGACTACACCGTCTTCGCCGGCACCCAGGGGTTGATGAATCACAAGAAAACGGACCGCCTGCTGGAGCTGGCCGAACGCTGGCGTCTGCCCACGGTGTTGTTTGCCGAGGGCGGCGGCGGCCGGCCGGGCGATACGGATTTTCCCGGCGTGGCCGGACTGGATAACACCACCTTTCTGGGCATGGCGAAACTGAGCGGACTGGTGCCCCTGGTAAGCGTGGTCAACGGCCGTTGCTTTGCCGGCAATGCGGTGCTGGCCGGTTGCTGTGACGTGGTGATCGCCACGGAAAATTCCAGTCTGGGCATGGCCGGGCCGGCCATGATCGCCGGCGGCGGTCTGGGTAACTATGCCCCCGAGGAAGTGGGTCCGCCGTCCATGCAGGCGCCCAATGGCGTGCTGGATATTGTGGTAAAGAATGAAGCCGAGGCGGCCGAAACGGCACGCCAGTATCTGGGCTATTTCCAGGGCGATCTGGTTGATTGGGAACAAGACGATCAGCGCCGGCTGCGGCAACTGATTCCGGAGAACCGGCTGCGCGTTTACAACATCCGCCGGGTGATCGAAACCCTGGCGGATACCGGCTCGGTGCTGGAACTGCGCGAACAGTTCGCGCCGGGCATGATTACGGCGCTGGTCCGCATCGAAGGCAAATCCTTCGGCCTGATGGCGAACAACCCGCAGCATCTGGGCGGGGCCATTGATCGTGACGGCGCCGATAAAGCAGCACGCTTTATGCAGCTGTGCGATGCCTTTGATCTGCCGCTGATTTCCCTGTGCGACACGCCCGGTTTCATGGTGGGCCCGGAAACAGAAAAGACCGCCAGCGTTCGCCACATGGCGCGCATGTTCAACACCGCCGCGAGCATGGATATTCCGGTGTTCACGGTGGTGCTTCGGAAAGGCTATGGCCTGGGCGCACAGGCCATGGCCGCGGGTTCTTTCCATGCGCCGCTATTCACCGTGGCCTGGCCCAGCGGCGAATTCGGTGCCATGGGGCTGGAAGGCGCCATCCGGCTGGGCTATGCGAAGGAACTCGAAGCCGTGGAAGATCCACGCAAGAAGGAGAAACTTTTCAACCTGATGGTGCGCAAGGCCTACCAGCACGGCAAGGCGCTGAACATGGCCAGCTATCTCGAGATCGACAATGTCATTGATCCGGTGGAGACCCGGGCATGGATTCTGCGCGGCCTGGCGGCCACACCCACGCCACCGGAGCGGACCGGCAAAAAGAGGCCGCTAGTGGATGCGTGGTAGGCGCGAGGGGCGAGGGGCGAGGGGCGAGGGGCGAGGGGCGAGCAAAAGCGTAAGGTGCGGTGTGCGCACCTTGAAAACCCGGCGGTGCGCACGGCGCACCCCGGGGCCTATGCAATTGTACTCACTTTGTACCCAGTAACGGCGTTGTATACTGGAGATCAGGAAAGAGCACGAGGTGCAGGCCATGAACGCGTCGCCACTGTGGATCAGTCATCGCGGTCTGGACGAACCGCATGCGGAGAACAGTTTCAACGCCTTTACGGCCGCGCGTGCGGCGCGGTTTCATGCGCTGGAAACGGATCTGCGCACCACGGCGGACGGGCATATTGTGTTGCACCATGATCCGCACATGCAGCGCACGGCCGGGCTGAATGTCAGCGTGGAAGCACTGGAACGCGATCATTTTCTCGACCAGCCCCTCCACGACGGGCAGACAGCTCTGGACTTCGCCACCTTCGCCGAGCACTTCCACGACCTGCCCTGGATTCTCGATATCAAACCGGAAAGCGGTGCCGCCACACTGGAAAACCTGGCGGCCTGGTGCCGGCGGGAGGGCCGTCACGAATGGCTCATGCAGCATGCGCGTTTTCTGGTCTGGAAGCCGGCGCACAGGTTAATGCTGCAAAAGCTCTTCCCTGAAGCGCAAACCATGGCCAGGGACCGCGAGTGCCGGCGCGCCGGTTTGGCTGTGCTCGCGGGCACGGCCCCGGCGGCGGGTATCCGGGCGGGCCAGACCTATGCCCTGCCCCCGCGTTTTCTCGGCATGCAGCTATTCCGCCGGCGCATCGTCGAGCACTACCACAGACGCGGCGCGCGAGTGCTGGCCTTTCTCCCCGAACACCGGAAGGAAGTGGAACGCGCGCTGGAGCTGGGCGTGGACGAGATGCTGGTCAACGCCACGGCCTGGCGGCCCCATCCCGATTCAACTGAATGATCACCAGAGAGGACACAGCGGGCACCAAGATCAAAAAGACATGACCTCTGTGCTATAACGCGCGGAAGTCGGAGCAAAATGCGGCAGGCGCGCCCCGGGCCGATTCCGGTATGTCGAGCTACCGGATTCCCTCGGGCCCGGTCGAGGCGGGACGGCCCGCCCACGCTCGAACCGGATGTGGGAGGCGCGTCCGCGCGCCGATTGATTCCGGAAACTTCGAAATGAGCTCACGGCGAGTACGCCGCCCCCAAGGTGGGATTAGCACACATGACGCATAGCCAGCAGACTGTAGCGACAACGAGACAGGATCACCCACATCAGAGGTCAAGCTGGCCCTGCATGCCCAAGCGTTGCTCAAGAAAAGTCCGGACCGCTTGCTTATCGCTGTCCATGACGGCGCCCGAAGTGCTCGCAACCAACTCTCCCCTCCCGTCATACATCGCCCAGCCGGGCGTGCCGGAAATACGCTTGCTCCGCGCTTTCACGGCGGACCAGGCGCGATCCGCCCGGTCCCTGTACACGGGTCCGTTAATCCGTTCCGCCAAGGCCGTGGCGTTATCGAAGCCGCGTCCGGCCGGACTCAGCACAGCGACAACCCCGAGTTCCGCCTTGCCTTGCGCCATCGAACGCATGCGGTTATAGGCGGGCAGGCTGCGCTTGCAGTAGGGGCACCAGGGCGCCATATAGGACACCAGGCAGTAGCGTTTCCCTACACAGGGGTGTTTGCCCTCAGCCGAATAAAAAAACCGGTTGAGACCCGGATGGGGGACACGGGCCGCCTTGATCCGTTGGGTTTCCGGCACCGCCGTTTTCCCCGGCGGCGTTGTCTCACCGGCTTGCGTGAATAACCAGTACGCGCCACCGGTGCCGAGCAGAAATATGAGCAAAAGAGCACGCATGACTGTACATTACCGCATCATCTGCGAAGGTGCGAGTCCGGACCCGTGGTGGTGCCATACCATGCGCGCTGTCGATTCCCGGATCTGCTCCGCCCGGTGCAAGAGCGGTAGAAGCACTGTTCGAAGGTGACCGCAGCGAGCACAAAGGTCGGGGTCGGCGACCTCCGTGTCGTCTCTGTTTGCCTCATTGTTTTCCAGCTCCACCAGGACGTCCTGGTCCTTCGCTTCGATAGGGCTCGCTCAAGCGGTCAACCAGGTGCTCTTGTCCAGCCCCTCCTCGATCTGCCAGGCCGGCGCCGGGCGGGCCAGGAAAAAGCCCTGGGCGACTTCACAGCGCAACTGCTTCAGAAAATCCAGTTGCCACCGGGTTTCCACACCTTCCGCGACCACATCCAGACCCAGACTCTGGGCCATGGACACGATGGAGCGGATAATGGACGCATTGGTGTCCGTTTGATAGTGCACACTGTTGATAAAGGAGCGGTCGATCTTGAGCAGCGAGATGGGCAATACGGAGAGATAGGCCAGTGACGAATAGCCCGTGCCGAAATCGTCCACCGAAATGGTGATGCCCATGTTGCTCAGTTCTTTCAGGGTATTCAGTTGAGCATCGCCTCGTTCCATGAGCATGGTTTCCGTGATCTCCAGTTCCAGTCCCTCGGCGGTTTCGCCGGTTTGCTCCAAAATCCCGCGGACGCGCTCGGGCAGGGTCGGATCGCCGAAATCCCGTGCCGAGAGATTCACCGCTACGCGGCCCGGGTCGAAGCCCGCGGCGCGCCAGGCGGCACGCTGCAGCAGCGCCTGACGCAACACCCAGGGGCTCAGTTGCGCGATCAGGCCGGTTCGTTCCGCCAGGGGGATAAACTCGCCGGGTGAAATGGTGCCCAGGTCGGGATGTTCCCAACGCAGTAGGGTCTCCAGGCCCCGCATTCCGCCGCTTTGCAGATTGATCTGGGGCTGAAAATAGAGTTCGAACTGCTCCTGGTCGATGGCTTCACGCAAAGCCACTTCCAGCGACAGTTGGCGCCGCGCGAGATAACCCTGTTGTTCGGCATAGAAGCGCACCCTGGCTTCTTCCTGCCGGGCACGAGCCAGAGCCACATTGACGTGCCGGACCAGGGTTTCGGCATCCGTGCCATCCGTAGGTGCCACGGCCACGCCCGTATTGACCTTGCAGGGCACCTCCTCACCATCAATCACCATATTTTCGTCAAAAACGGCGAGAAGTTTTTCCACCACCAGCGGAACGTCGTCCTCGCTCGCGACATCCGTCAGCAGAACCTTGAAGCTGTCCCCCGACGTCCGAGCCAGCACGTCACCCTCGCGGGTCGCGCCGTGCAGACGACAGGCCAATTCCCGCAAAATCTGATCTCCCAGGTCCATGCCATGTTTTTCGTTGATCATGGAAAAACCCACGATATCCATCTTGACCAGACCGGTGACGTGCGGCCTATAGCCCGAGCCCGCCAGGGCCTGCTCCAGCTGTTCCTGCATCTGAGCCCGGTTAGACAGTCCAGTAAGCGCGTCGTAGCGTGTCGCCCGGTACAGCTCCTTGCGGATGCGATCATCCTCGCTGAGGTCCGTGGCACTGACCAGGTAATTCACCGTACGGTTGTCGTCATCGAATATGAGGCTGACGGTGCAATCCCACTGACGCAGGCGGTCCTTGCTGTCGCGGACGGTAATCACCTCGCGCCCGTTTTCACCTTCGCTCGCGAGTTGTTGCATGCGCTGACAACCGGTGACCACATCCGGGCCGTGGTTGAGGAATTCCTCCGGTCGTTTCCCCAACACATCGTCCAGGCTATACCCGGTGATCGCCCGAAAAGCCGGATTACAGAATTCCAGACAGCAAAGAGCGTCGAGCACGAAGATAGCATCAGCGGCATGATCAACGGCATTGGCGAGCTTGCGTCTTTCGGCCTGTTGCTGGCGCTCGGCAGTGACGTCGTGGACCAGTTCCACCACACCCCAAAGGTTTTGATCGCTGCTGAATACGGGCGCCGCGGAGCAGCTCAGCCAGCGCCGGTCACCATCGGAGCGCCGGATCACTTCCAGAATATCGCCCTGCACCGGCTCAGCCGAGCTCAGTACCCGGTCGACCGGCCAGTCACCCTCGTCGACTTCGCCTTGTCCGCCCTCGCGGTGAGCGAAACCGGGAACTTCGTGGGCCCGGTTATCCACCCGGTCGAAGCCCCAGATACGCGCGTCGCTGTCATTCGTCATGATGTATTGGCCCCGATCGTCCGTAATGGCCACACCCTCGGGCAGGTTTTCCAGTACGCGCTCAAGCAGCTGCTCATTGCGCCGCATGAGGCGTTCCACCTGGCGGCGATAGGTAATGTCGTCATTGACGATAATGGCGCCGTCCATCGCCCCGTCCCCGCCAGACAAGGGTAAAGCGGAATTGAGCACGGTCCTGTGCGAACCATCAAAACACTCGATATCGAGGACTTCGTTGTGTACTTCCCTGCTCTCCTTGAGCACCCTCCACACCGCCCACTCTTGCGGTTGAACCGGTTCCCCGGTCTCGGGCCACCAGGCCCGGTGTTGCTGGCAAGCGTGCTCGAGATTCGCGTACGG
>CAYPKI010000028.1:17647-18259 GCA_964411265.1 uncultured Alcanivorax sp.
ACTAAACCGGCATTGCCCCTCGGCATCGGTCGCCCAGATACCCACCGGCAGGGCTTCCAGCACGGAATGCAAAAGCTTGCGTTCATCTACCAGAGACTGCTGCATCTCGCGCGTATCCGTTTGATCGATCACCAGCGCCAGACTACCTTCATAACCCCCCCGATCGTCGAAACAGGGTGTGGCGGTCACCGCAAGGTGGCGCTGCTGGCCGCCAAAGATGGCGGAGATCTCGAACTCGGTACCCTCGGTGAAACGTTGCCCGCGCAGTTTCTCTCGAATGGGCGCATGTACCTCTTCGGGCAGCACGGAAAGCAGCTCGCGGCCTTCCACTTCCTCGGGCAGGGCCAGAATCTCGCGCACGCGGCCATTGGCGATGCGAATCCGGTCCTCGGCATCCATGTACAAAATGCCCTCACCGGCGAGCTGAATCAGCCGGTTGTAATGACTCCGGCTTGCGCGCAAACCCCTGATCACCGGTGCCAGCGCGCGCCGGAAACCCAGACCTCCGAACCCGATCAGCAGGAGCGCGCCCAAACCGGCAATCCCGCCGGCCCGGATAAAGGGCGCTCGGATCTCGGCCAGATCCTTTTTCGCCACCAGCGCCCAGTCCAG
>CAYPKI010000029.1:0-14381 GCA_964411265.1 uncultured Alcanivorax sp.
TATGCCCCGGGCCGTGCCCGTAAGACGTCGACGGACGGTGCCCGGTTGATGGCATTAACTCGGGTCGATTCCCGGTACGCTTGTTCTGGAACCTGCATTGGTAGTTCGCTTTCGTTACAGTACCGGAAAGCCACTACGAGAGAACCATGCCCGCCGGCTACGATCTGATTGGTGATATTCACGGCCACCTGGCCCCGCTGGAAACGCTGCTGCAACGGTTGGGTTATGAGCGCGAGGGAGTGGGTTGGCGGCATCCGTTGCGGCAGGCCATCTTTGTGGGTGATTTCGTGGACCGCGGCCCGGATCAGCGTGCCGTGGTGAATCTGGCGCGCGCCATGGTGGATAGCGGCGCGGCGCTCGCCGTCATGGGCAACCACGAATTCAACGCCCTCGCTTTTCATACCGAGGACCCGGATCACCCGGGCACGCTGCGCCAACGCAGCAACCGCAATATTCGCAATCACCTCGCCTTTCTCGATGCCTATCTGGGCAACCGGGAGGGCGAAGCCGAATTACCGGGCGTGCTCGATTGGTTCATGACGCTGCCGTTGTTCCTGGATCTGGGCGGTCTTCGCGTGGTGCATGCCTGCTGGGATCGGCACGCGCTGTCGGTGCTCCAGCCTCACCTGACCACGGGTAATCGTTTGACGCGGGACTTACTGGTGAATGCGTGTAGAGAGGATACTGACGTGTTTCGGGCCGTGGAGATTCTGCTCAAGGGCAAGGAAATCAAGCTGCCGGAACAACACAGTTTCCGGGACAAGGATGGCGTGGCCCGTCAGCGTATCCGCATCCGGTGGTGGGAACCCGGGCCCCATACCTATCGATCCCTGTTCATGGGTCCGGCGTCGGCCGAAGCCCATATTCCCGATCAATCAGTTTCAACGGACTATCAGCTGGAATACGGGCGGGCCGAACCGCCGGTCTTCGTGGGGCATTACTGGCAGGATGGTGAGCCCGCGCCTCTGGCTCCTAATGTGGCCTGTCTGGATTACAGCGTGGCACGTCCGGGCGGGAAGCTGGTGGCGTATCAATGGGACGGCGAAGACACCCTTATTTCAAACAAGTTCGTCGCGGTCAACGTATAGCCTTGGCCAAAGGCAGCGAAGGAGCGATCGTCCCGGTCGCGAATGTTCGACTGCGATCGCGAGGAAGTACCGGACACGTCTGAACGGGATCGAGTCGACCTCCTTCCATGGTCTCCGGAATTTATTCGCGGCCGGGCCGTCGTCCGGCGAAGACTCTGGAAAAGGTCAAACCGCAGAGCGAATGGCTTAACGTGCCGTGAAATAGGTACACCGGGTTGCTCCGCCGAACAAGGAAATTAGTTGCCCGGAGTCGCAAAAAGAAAAACCCCGCCGAGGCGGGGTTTTTTCGAAACGCCGGAGCGTTTCCTCATTCGGCTACCACGTTGGCGGCCTGAAGACCCTTGGGGCTTTCCTGGGTATCAAAGGTTACTTTCTGACCTTCTTCCAGAGTGCGAAAGCCGGTGCCTTGAATCGCACTGAAATGTACGAATACGTCGGAGCCGCCTTCATCCCGAGCAATGAAACCAAAGCCCTTGGACTCGTTGAACCACTTTACTGTACCTGATGACATTGAATCTTTCCTCAAAAATAACTTTTTCAAAGCCGGGTATCATGGAGGGGATTTTCGGGAGAGTAACGCGGAGGGAACTGCCGTAAACCGCTGCCATGTACCGCAGCTGGAAGCATTATACGACGCTACCGGGGCGAGCACCATGGATTTTTCCTTAGCGGACGACGAACGGTAGTTTTTCGCTCGATGCTCCGGGGCGCATGCGGAGCAGATGTCAGCGGATATCGACGGCCACTTCGAGTTCGAAGAGGCTGCGCTCGAGATAGTCGAGCAGTCGCTGCATGGATGGAAGGGTGCGCCGACATGCAATCAACCCGAACTCGATCTGATCGATATAGCTGGTGAGAGTGATGTTGAGCGCGAGCCGGTCGAGCACAATGGACACCGGATACATGCCCTCCAGGCGCGCACCATTCCAGTACAGCGGCTCTTTCGGACCCGGGACATTGGAGATAACCACATTGAAGGCCTGCCAGCGCGGCACCATGCCGGTCATGAGATTCAGACAGGTGGGCGCGAGCGTCAGGGCAGTGTAATTGAGGATTTCCTCGGAATTCATCTGCTGGTAGCGATTCTTGCCCTCACGTACCGACGCGCGGATGACTTCGAGGCGTCTGCCCGGGTCAGCGATATGGGTGCCCAGATTGGCCAGGATCGTGGCCACCTGATTGCCGTCATCGCTTTCATCCTGGCGTAACGACACGGGCACCATGGCAATCAGGGGCGCATCCGGCAGGGCATTTTGCCCGATCAGGTATTCGCGCAGGGCACTGCCGCACATCGCCAGGACAACGTCATTGACGGTGCAGTCCGCGCGTTGGCCCACGGCCCGGATGCGCTCCATGGAATAGGACTGGGCAGCGAAACGGCGCGAGCCCGTGATGCCCTGGTTGAGCATGCTCTGCGGTGCCTGGAACACGGATACATAGTCCGGATCATGGCGCGCTTTCCGGGTGGCCCGATACACCTCGCGTGCCACCGTGGGCACGGTCGCGACCTGCTTGCCTGCAGTCGAGGTTAGCTGGGCTACGCTGCCGGCAAGATCCACCGGATTGGCCAGATTGGAGCTTTTGCGCTTGCGCGGAGGCTGGGCCCAGACCGGTGGCAGATTGCGTTCCTCGGGATCCGTGGACAGCGCGCGCATGCCCAGCCGCATGGCGGCGATGCCGTCGACCAGCGAGTGGTGGACCTTGGTGTAGAGGGCAAACCGCCGGCCGCGCAGGCCCTCGATCAGGTGCGCTTCCCAGAGCGGGCGCTGGCGGTCGAGCAGGTTGGAATGCTCGGCCGAGACCAGGGACAGCAGCTCGCGGATGCGCCCGGGTTTGGGCAGCGCCTCGTGGCGGAAATGGCAGGCGAGATCGAACTGTTGATCGGCATCCCAGAAGGTCTGACCCCAGCGATTGACCAGTCGCTGGTTGAAAGGCGGCGAGGGCTGGGTGTACTCGCTCATGGACTCCGCCAGTTCGCGCACATAGCTGGGCTTCGCGCCCTCCGGGTAGGAAAAGAGCTGCAGACCCGCCACATGCACGGGCTGTTGGCGACGCTCCAGCCACAGGAAAAGCTGGTCCACTGGACTGAGTCTGCGCACTATCCCCCCCTTGTCTTGCCCATTGCTGATCAGTGTATCAGAGCGACGGTAGCCGTTCGGTGCTGGTAATGATCGCTAGCGCATACACCTTGCCGCCCGGGGCGTCGTGCCCCGGCTGGCCCGACCAGCTTGATGTCTGTCCGAATAGCCCGTGTTCTACTTTTTCTTTTTGCCGCGCCAGCTGACCATGCTTGTGGACACGCCGGTCAGGCGTGCCACCTGATCCCAGATCGGGCGCGGCAGCGTGCCCTTGAGGATCTCCACCGAACGGGCCATGGGCGGCTCGACGACGAAGGCATCGCCGCGTTTGAGTCCCTTGAGGATGGCGCGCACCACCTTGTCCGGAGTGAGCATGGGCGAGAACAGTGGCGTCTTGACCCCTTCGAACATGCCCGTGGCGATATAGCTGGGGCAGACGGTGGTAACCCCCACATGGTCGAAGTCGCGCATCTGCATTTCCAGGCGCATGGATTCGGAAAAGCCCACGACCGCCCATTTGCTGGCGGCATAGGTGCTGCCATAGGGCAGGCCCAGAAAGCCCGAGGCGCTGGCGATATTTACCAGCCACGCGGACGAAGCCTGGATCAGGTCGGGCAGAAATGCATGGGTCATGGCCACCAGGCCATTGGTGTTCACCTGGAAGGTATTGAGATGATCGGCCAGCGGCACTTGCTCGGATTCGCCACCGAAGACCACGCCGGCATTGTTTATGAGCATGGTGATACGACCGCGTTCGGCATGAACTTTGTCGCGGAAGGCGGGAATGCTGTCGATGTCGGTGACATCCAGCACATAGGGCCACGCTTCGCCACCACTGTTGCGGATATGCTCACTCACGTCCCGGGCGGCTTCATCGCGCCGGGCGGTGACGATAACCTCGGCGCCGAGCGCCGCGAACCTCTCCGCCATGAGGGCGCCAATCCCGGCGCCCGCACCCGTGATCAGAATCCGGTGGCCTGCATAGGCTCTGGACATGATCAATCTCCCCTATTGTTCACCAGACCCGGGAATTCTACGCACTGGGCAGCGTTACGCCCACCAGCGTCACCTTTTTCCCCTGAACGGCGCGGACCCGCAGCGTCAGCACGCCCAGCCGACAGCGGTCGCCCACCACGGGGGCACCCCGCGCATGCCGTTGAAAAAGCTGATCGAGATTGCGGTCCAGATCCGCGGCGGCCACATCGGTCAGGCCATAGGCCCTGGCCATGTCGGCCACACTCACATCGGCGCGCATATTGAAATCGCCGAAGAAAGCACGTAATTCCGCTGAACCCGCCCGGAACCACTCGCTGAGATGATCCTGGTCCGTGGGTGTGCAGAACCAGGTCACCAGGTCGGCGGCCTGGAGCGAGGTCAGATCCCGGGCGTTGACGGTTTGATGATTGCGCGTCACGGCCATGGCCCGGGCCTGACCTGCTTCGATGTGATGCAGGTCCAGGCCGTCGGCACGCGAGCCGGGATCCACCTGAAAGCGCGCCATGACCAGCCCACCGGTACCCTTGAGCGCCACTGCCTGGCGCGGCTCCGCGGACGGTGGCAGCGTTATACGTAGCAAGCGTGCCATGAGCCCCATGGTCGAGCCCTGGAGCAGCAGCGACGTAAGCACCACGACAAAGGTGATATTGAAGAGCCACCGCGCGCCGTCAATGTCGGCGAGCAGCGGAAAGACCGCGAGCACAATGGGCACGGCCCCGCGCAGCCCGGTCCAGGCGATAAAGCTCTGCTCGCGCCAGTTGAAATCGAACGGGAGCAGGCACAGGGCCACGGCTGCGGGCCGCGCCACCAGGATCAGAAAAAAGGCGATCACCACCGCCATACCCAGCAACTGCCCGGTGACCAGCTCCGAAGGCGTGACCAGAAGGCCCAGCAGGAGAAACATCGCCGACTGCGCCAGCCAGGCCATGGAATCCATGGCGCGCAGCACATTGTCGCTGGCGCCGCCGCGCAGATTGCCCGCCACCAGGCCGCATAGATAAGCCGCGAGAAAGCCGCTGCCGCCAATCAGGCTGATCAAGGCAAAGACGCTGGCACCGCCGCTGCAAAGCATGAGCGCGTGCAGGCCCTCGTTGCTCCGCAAGCGCACCAGTACTACAGACAACAAGAGGCCCAGCACCAGCCCGCCCAGCGCGCCCAGTCCGATCTGGCGGATCAAATCGAGGACAATCGTCCAGCCCGGATCGCCTCCCTGTTGTTGCCAGAGCTCGATTAGCGAAACCGTGATAAAGATGGCGATGGGGTCGTTGAGGCCGGATTCCACTTCCAGGGTGCTGGCGACGCGGTCATTGAGGCGCAACCCGGCGCTCTTGATGACGTTGAACACAGCGGCGGCGTCCGTGGACGCGATAATGCCGCCGAGCATGAGCGCCAGCCGCCAGTCCACCCCCGTCAGCCAGGCTGCGAAGGCGCCCACAAGGCCCGCTGTCATCATGACACCGGGCACCGCCAGCATGAGGGCGGGATTGAGTCCCACCCGGAAAGCGTGGAGCCGGGTACGCAGACCGCCGTCGAGGAGAATCACCGCCAGGGCGATATTGCTCACCAGAAAGCCGGACGCGAAGTCGTCGTACTTGAGTCCGCCGGGGCCGTCGACGCCGGCGAGCATGCCCAACACCAGAAAAACCAGCAGCGACGGCACCCCGAAGCGCAGACTCAGGTTGCCCAGCAGCAGACCGGTAAACAGCAGGCCGGCGCCAATCAGCACCAGCAGGTGGTAGCTCTCCATGAAACCCCGGTTCTCGTGACTAGACCGCTATTATAACGGTCCGCCCGCCTGGCCGCTGCCCCGTATCAGGCGGCGTAGCGCTGCGCCACCGCGCGCAGGACAATGCGGCACTGGTTGGCGCCGTATTCGCGGATATCGGCGGCGGCCGCCTCGGTGTCACGGTTCATGACATTGGTCATCAGGCGCTGAAAGATGGCCAGGGAGACGTCGAACTCCGTGGTTTCTTCCTGCAGGGCGATATAGGAATAGCGCTTGAGCAGGGGCAACAGATCCTCGATATCACCGCGCAGGTAACGGTTGTGAGCAAAGCGCAGGGCCTTGTGGATCACCTGGAAGGCCACATCGTGGGCGGATGCGATGTCGTTGGCCTGATGATGGCGTTCCAGCTCCGGCAGCAGCTTGACCAGATCCTCCAGTTCGCCCGGCTGCCAGATCCGCGCAGCCTCACCCGCCAGATGCCCCAGCAGGAGGAAAAGAAAATCATAGAGATCCCGTACTTCGTCCTCGGTTACGGGTCGCACACGCGCGCCGCGGCGCGGCTGATGTTCCACCAGATACTGCTTTTCCAGCACGCGAAAGGCCTCACGAAGCGAGTTAGTGCTCACATCGAGATTGCGCGACAGTTCCTGCTCGGGCAATCGCTCGCCCGGTGCGAGTTCGCCCCGGATAATCCGCTGGCCCAGATGTTCCGCGATCTGTTCACTGAGTGTGGCCGCGGGTTGAAGCGCTGACATGAAACACCTCCAGTGCAGCAAGACAACATTATGCCCGAATCCGCTAAAAAAATCATCAATTCTTGAATTGTTTGACACTTCAAGAGAGGTGACGCAGAATACTTCCAGCAAATGCCGAATACACCGAGGTGCGCCATGCTCAAGAACGTGAATCCCGACTTGATGCTCAAGATCAAGAAATGGGGTTACCTGTCTATTTTCATCATCATCCCGATTCTGCCGTGGTCGTGGTATCAGGGTGTGCAGAACGGCACCCAGGACTTCTGGGGCTGGTTTCCCTTGCTCTTTATCTTCGGAATCATTCCGGTGCTGGACTATATTATTGGCAAGGACCCCTCGAATCCCGACGAGGAAACCCAGGTGCCGTCCATGTCGCAGGAGCGAATCTATCGGGCAGTCACTCTCATGGTGGTACCGGCCTGGCTATCGCTGCTGGCGTTCTGTGGCTGGGCATTCGTGAATACCGACTTTTCTCTGCTGGGTCAGATCGGCTGGCTCCTGTCCACGGGTGTCATCGGCGGCATTCTGGCGATCAATGTGGGCCATGAACTCATCCATAAGGACCCCAAAGTGGAAAACCGGGCCGGAGGCTTTCTGCTGGCCACGGTCAACTATGCCGGCTTCAAGGTAGAGCATATCCGGGGCCATCATGTGCATGTGTCCACGCCCGAGGACGCGTCCTCCAGCCGCTACGATCAGGGCCTGTACCACTTTCTGCCCCGGGCGATGATCCGCAACTTTATCAATGCCTGGAAGCTCGAGAAGAAGTACCTGGAGCGCAAGGGCAAGCCCTTCATCAGCCGGCACAATGAGTTGATCGGGTGGTATGCCATCTCCGCGGCCCTGGCGGTGGTCTTCGGTCTGGCGCTGGGCTGGATCGGGGTCCTTTTCTACCTGGTTCAGGGGCTGCTGGCCGGGGCCACCCTGGAGGTGATCAACTACATCGAGCACTATGGCCTGCACCGCCGGCTCCAGGAAAACGGCCGCTACGAGCGGGTCACGCCGGCGCACAGCTGGAACTCCAACTACTTCCTCACCAACCTGCTGTTGTTCCAGCTGCAGTGTCACTCGGAGCACCACGCTTATGCCAAGCGCCGCTATCAGGTGCTGCGCCATTACGAAGAGAGCCCGCAGCTGCCGGGTGGCTATGCGTCCATGTTCGTGCTGGCGCTGATTCCGCCGCTATGGAAGCGCGTCATCAATCCGAGGGTGCGCGCTTATTACGAGAACGAGCTGGATCAGCTGCTCAAGGAGCAGCCGCGACAGAACAAGATCGCGGCCTGATGCCCGGACGCGGGCAGCAATGAAAAGGGGGAGCCTTCAGGCTCCCCTTTTTATTACGGCGATTGTTTACGCGTGCGCCGTCGCCGGGGTTTATCCCTTATTCAAAAAGGCATGATGCCGGAGATACTCCATGACCTGCTCGACGCATTCGCTAAGGGACTGCTCGTCCGTATTGACGTAGATCTCGGGTTTTTCCGGCGCTTCATAGGGGGCGTCGATACCGGTGAAGTCCTTGATTTCGCCGCTGCGGGCCTTCTTGTACAGCCCCTTGGGGTCGCGTTCCTCGCAGATGTCCAGAGGCGCGTCCACATGCACCTCGATAAAGTCACCGTCGGCGAGCCGGCGCGCGAGCTGCCGGTCCTCGCGGTAGGGGGAAATGAAAGCGGTGAGATTGATAATGCCGGTATCGCGGAAGAGTTTGGCGATTTCCGCAATGCGGCGGATGTTCTCGGTACGTTCCTCGGGCGAAAAACCCAGGTTGGCGTTGATACCCGAACGGATATTGTCGCCGTCGAGGATATAGGTGAGATAGCCCTGTTCGTAGAGCGCTTCCTCGGTGGCGACCGCCAGTGTGGATTTGCCCGCGCCGGACAAGCCGGTGAACCAGAGGGTGACGCCACGCTGTTCCATCAAGCGTTCCCGGTCACTGCGCTTGATCTTGCCCTCATGCGGATGGATATGTGTACTCATTCGGATTCCCCCGGATTCAATTTCTTGTCTCGCCCGTTATACGGGCGCGGTTCCACACGGATTATTGTCGCCAGAACATGGGCGTGAAAAGCACCAGTAAGGTAAAGACTTCCAGCCGCCCGAGCAACATCAGCAGGCACATTAACCACTTGGCCAGTGGATGCAGATGCCGGAAACCGTCGGCGACCCCCTCAATGCCCACGCCCAGGTTGTTCAGCGAAGCCGCGACGGCCGAGGTGGCCGTGCCCATGTCCAGCCCCGTGGCGGTCAACAACAGCATGGCGACCACCGAGATCAGCGTATAGACGCCCACGAAACCGGCTACCGCCTGCAACACACGCTCATCCACCGGCCGGGCGCCAAAGCGTAGCGCGAACACGCCCGTGGGATAGATCAGGCGACGCAGCTCGCGCTGGCCCTGGTGGAACATGAGCGCGCCGCGCACCACTTTCATGCCGCCGGCGGTAGAGCCGGCGCAGCCCCCCACGAAACTCGCCATGACCAGCATGAAAGGCAGGAAGGTAGGCCAGGCAGCGGCGTCGGTGCTGGTCAGGCCCGTACCGGTGGAAAACGACATCACCTGGAAGGCGGCATGGCGCAGCGCATTGAAGCCCGAGCCCTCGGTGTTGAACCAGTGCAGTGTGGTAGCGGCAACGAAGACATAGAGCATGATCATGCCCAGGAAAAAACGGAACTCCGGATCCAGAAAATAGGCCAGCAGTGAACGTGCCCGCCAGGCGGTAAAATGCAGCGCGAAGTTCAGCGCGGCCAGGAAGATGAAGGTGGCCCCGATCCAGTCCACGGCGGCGTTGTCGAAATGCCCCAGGCTGGCGTCATGGGGCGCGAAACCGCCGGTGCCGATGGTGGTAAAGGCATAACAGATGGCATTGAAGATACTCATGCCCGCAAGCCAGTACGCCAGTCCGCAGACCAGGGTCAGCGCTACATAGATATACCACAACGCCTTGCCCGTTTCGGCGATGCGCGGCGTGAGCTTGGATTCCTTCATGGGCCCGGGAATTTCGGCACGGTAGAGCTGCATGCCGCCCACGCCCAGCATGGGCAGAATGGCAATGGCCAGCACGATCACGCCCATGCCGCCCAACCATTGCAGCAGCTGGCGATAAAACAGCAGGGATCGGGGCAGCTCATCCAGGCCCGTGAGGATGGTTGCGCCTGTGGTGGTCAGCCCGGATATGGCTTCGAAGGCGGCATCGGTAAATGACAGTGACAGGGCATCATTGAGCAGGAGCGGCAGCGAACCGGCCAGGCCCAGAACCGCCCAGAAAAGGGTCACCACCAGGAAGCCGTCGCGCGTCTGCAGCTCGGCCTGGCTGCGCATGAAAGGCAGCCAAAGCAACAGCCCCAGGATGAAGAGCACAACGAAGGCCACCAGAAAGGGCTCCTCGCCCGAATCCTGATAGATCCAGGCCACCACCACGGGCGGGATCATGGTGAAGCTGAACACCATCAGCAGTAGCCCGAGAATCCTGGCGATCAGCGCGATATGCATGGCCGGACCTCAGAAGAAGGTGAATCCTACCTGGAAGAGCTTCTCCACATCACTGATGCGGCGTTTGTCCATGAGGAACAGAATGACGTGATCGTCCGGCTCGATGACCACATCATCATGGGCGATGATCACCTTGCGATCACGCACAATAGCTCCGATCGTGGTGCCCTCGGGCAAGTCAATGTCCTCGATCCGGTGACCCACTACTTTGGAGCTGCGCGAGTCGCCGTGCGCCACCGCCTCGATGGCCTCGGCCGCACCCCGGCGCAGCGAGTGCACATTGACCACATCGCCGCGCCGCACATGCGTAAGCAGGCTGCCAATGGTGGTCTGCTGGGGTGATACGGCGATATCGATATCCTGGCCCTGCACCAGATCCACATAGGCCGGATTATTGATCAACGTCATCACCTTGCGGGCCCCCAGGCGCTTGGCCAGCAGCGATGACATGATGTTGGCTTCGTCGTCATTGGTGAGCGCGCAGAACACATCCGTGTTCTCAAAATTGGCCTTTAGTAATTGTTCCCGGTCGGTGGCCAGTCATTCCATTACCACCGAGCGCTGAAGCTGTTCGGCCAGATAGCCGCTGCGTTCGTGCCCGCGCTCGAGCACCTTGATGTTGTAGCGTGTTTCCAGTTTGCGTGCGAGCCGATAACCGATATGACCGCCGCCGGCGATGACGATACGGCGGTAGCTATGTTCCAGCCGCCGCAATTCACTCATCACCGCCCGGATGTCGTTGCGCGCGGCAATGAAAAAGACTTCGTCGTCCGCCTCGATGATGGTGTTGCCTTCCGGCAGGATGGGCCGGTTGCGGCGGAAGATGGCCGCCACGCGCGTGTCCACATTGGGCATGTGCTTGCGCAACTCGCCCAGTTCGTTGCCCACCAGGGGGCCGCCGTAATAGGCCCGCACCCCCACCAGCTGGGCCAATCCCCCGGCGAAATCCACCACCTGGAGCGCACACGGATGTTCGATCAGGCGGCGAATATAGTCGGTAACGAGCTCTTCCGGGTTGATGATGACATCAATGGGGAAGGCCTCGTTGCGGAACAGCTGCTCGCGGTGCTTGCCGGTGTAGTTGGTGCCGCGGATGCGCGCGATCTTGGTGGGGGTGCGGTAGAGGGTATAGGCGACCTGGCAGCCGACCATGTTGACCTCGTCGCTGCTGGTCGCGGCGATCAACATGTCGGCATCCTCGGCGCCCGCCTGGCTCAATACGGCTGGCAACGAGCCGTGGCCCTGAACGGTGCTAATGTCCAGGCGGTCCGCCAGGTCGGCCAGAGGCGCCGTTTCCTGGTCTAACACGGTGATGTCGTTGCGCTCACCGGCAAGATTCTCCGCCAGGGTACCGCCGACCTGACCCGCACCGAGGATGATGATTTTCATGGACCAAAATCCTCCCCGGATGGCTGCCCGGATTTAGCCAGGCGAGCGAAGAAAAAACCGTCCTGAGCCTGCTCCGCGGGATGCAGCTGGCAGCCCACGCGGCTGGGCAGGCCTGTTGCCCGTTCCGGTGTATCGTCGCGCGCATCGGCTTGAGCGGCCAGGAAGCGCTCAATCTGTTCTTCGTTTTCGGATTTCAGAATCGAACAGGTGGCGTACACAAGCATGCCGCCAGGCTTCACAAGTCGCCATAGTGCAACCAGGATTTGCCCTTGTAAACGGACCAACGCCTCGACGTCGGCAGCCTGGCGGTGCCACTTGCTGTCCGGCTGACGCCGGAGAATGCCGCTGGCGGAACAGGGGGCGTCGATGAGCACAGCATCGAAACGCTCGCCGTCCCACCAGGTATCCGCGAGCGTGGCATCACCCTGAACCAGGGTTGCGTCCAGTGATAGCCGGTCGAGATTCTCGCGCACGCGCGGCAGCCGCTCCGGGTCCGACTCCAGAGCCGTGATCCATGCCTCCGGGAAGTGTTCCGCCAGCTGAGCCGTCTTGCCGCCCGGAGCGGCACAGGCGTCGAGTATTCGGCCCCGGGTGGGTGCGTGCAGGAGCGTAACCGGCAACTGCGCGGCTTCGTCCTGAACGCTGAATAGTCCCTCGGCGAAGCCCGGCAACTGATGCACGGGCCGAGCGGGTTCGATATAGAGACAGTCCGCGCTCAGCTCCCCCGGCCGCGTGTGAAAGCCGGCCTCTTCAAGCCGGCCGGCCACCGCCTCGCGACGGGTGCTTGCACGGTTTACACGTACGGCCAGCGGCGGCGGATCGTTACTGCGCGCCAGTAGTTCCTCGGCCTGACTCGGCCAGTCGCTTTGCAAGGCCGCCCAGAGCCAGTCCGGCGCCGAGTGGCGGATCTCCGGTGCCCTGTCAGCCCGGTACGTCTCCCGATCCTGATCATCGGCTTTACGCAAAAGCGCGTTGCAGAGCCCGGCGGCCCAGGACGCCTTGAGCGCGCGGCAGACGTCGGGCCAGGCATTGAGCACGGCATGACGGGCACGGTCGGTGAACCAGACTTCGTAGAGACCGGCCATGAGCGCCAGTTCCACGGAGCGCGCACCGGGCTTGAGGGGTTTTTTCATGTGCTCGCGCAGCCAGTATTCGAGCAGGCGGTAATGGCGGCAGACGCCGAAGGCAAGATCCGCCATCAGGCCCTGATGCGCCGGCGACAGCCCCGGGCGTTCACGCGCCAGGACGGCGCGCAGGCTTTCGCCACCGCCCCGGGCCGGAAGGACGGCGCTGAGCACACCGACTGCCCGCTGCCGCGGATCTTCAGCCATGATCAAGGCGTTCGCCGGGCAGGAACAGATCCGGCCGGCCATTACGCAGGGCCGGAAGATCCATCACCTTCTTGCCGGGTAACTGAATACGCGTGATACAGAGCACGCCCTCGCCTGTCGCCACGCGCAGGCCCGAGTTGGATACCTCCAGAATCAGCCCCGGCGTGCCCCCGCCCGCTTCCGGATGAGCGTCCCAGACCCGTAGAGGCTGCTCGTTCACATCCACCCAGGCCACGGGCCAGGGATTGAAGGCGCGCACCTTGCGTACCAGCTCGACCGCGGGTTCGCGCCAGTCCAGCCGGGCCTCGTCCTTGCTCACCTTGGCGGCGTGGGTAACACCTTCCTCCGGCTGGGGCTCGAGGGTCTCCAGATACCCTGGCAGATCGGCCAGGGTCGCCGTCAGGCCCGTGGCGCCCATTTCGGCCAGGCGATCATGGAGGCTGCCGCCGGTATCATCTCCTTCAATAGACGTTTTGCGCTGGAGCAGGATGGGACCGGTGTCCATGCCTGGTTCCATGCGCATGATGGTCACGCCCGTAACGGTGTCGCCCGCGAGCAGGGCGCGCATGATGGGCGCGGCGCCGCGCCAGCGGGGTAGCAGGGAAGCGTGAATGTTGACGCAGCCGAATGCGGGCAAGTCCAGCACGGCCCGGGGCAGCAGCTGGCCATAAGCCACCACCACCATCAGATCCGGCGCCAGGGCCCGTAGCCGTTCTTCCTCCGCCGGATCGTTGAGGCGCTCGGGCTGGCGCACATCCACGCCCGCGTCGTCGGCCAGCTGCTTGACCGGGCTCGCCTGGAGCCGGCGATTGCGTCCGGCCGGCCGGTCCGGCTGGGTCAGTACAGCGATGACTTCGTGTTCGCTGTCCAGCAGGGCCCGGAGCGCCGGAGTGGCGAACTCCGGTGTGCCGGCAAAAACAATGCGAAGGGCGGGCAAGGGCACCTCGAGAGGCTGTCAGGCGTGCTGTTTCTGCTGCTTTTCCAGCTTCTTGCGAATGCGCTGGCGTTTCAGCCGGGAGATGTGGTCGACAAAGAGCCGGCCTTCGAGATGATCCAGCTCGTGTTGCAGGCAAACGGCCAGCAGACCCTCGGCCTCCATATCGACGAACTCGCCGTTGTAGTCCCGAGCCCGCACATGCACTCGGTTCGGACGTTCCACAGCCTCGTTAAAGCCGGGTACGGAAAGACAACCCTCTTCCAGCTCTCCGGTTTCGTCCGTCAGCGGCGTCACCTCCGGGTTGATAAAAACCCGCGGTTCGTTACGCTCTTCGGAGACATCCACGACCAGTACCCTTTTATGGACATTGACCTGGGTAGCAGCCAGCCCGATACCGGGCGCTTGATACATGGTATCGAACATGTCGTCGATCAGAGCACGCAGCTCATCGTCGACCTGCTCGACCGGCTTGGCCACGGTACGCAGGCGTGGATCCGGAAATTCGAGGACATCCAGTACAGCCATGGCCGGGTACGCTCCTGTGAATGAGCCGGTGTGACAGCCACCAGCCCGAGATCGGGTGCTATATTCTTG
>CAYPKI010000029.1:14391-18246 GCA_964411265.1 uncultured Alcanivorax sp.
GGGATCAAGGACACCGGCGGCGACCTGGCGGCGTTGCGCCGGACGGTCCGGGCGTCAACGGGCACGGGCATGGTCGGGTGAAAGCGGGGATTGTGTACACCGCCGCAGGTGCGCCTGTAACTTACAGTAGCACTCGAATTTCGGTTGCTAAGATGATGATCACGTTGCTAATATCGGGTTTAAACCGCGCCGTCAGCCGGGCTACGGGCCCGTCAGCGCCGATAATGATAAAAGGAATCGGGACATGAAGAATCCACTCCTGCGCGCCCTGACCGCCAGCATTTTGCTTATGGCCTTCGGGGCGGCATCGGCCCAGGTGGCTCTGAAGAACGATCACCCCGACGTCTACTATGTCAAGGAAGGCGACACGCTCTGGGATATTGCCACCACCTTTCTGGACAGTCCCTGGCGCTGGCCCGAGATCTGGCATGTCAACGAGGAAATCGGCAACCCGCACCTGATTTACCCGGGCGATGTTATCCGCGTTGAACGTGGCGAGAATGGTGACCCGAAGCTGGTCATGGAGCGGGGTAAAAAGGACTCGGCAAGCTCGGAGACGCGCGGGGAGGCCCGTGTTCAACCACAGCCTCAACCAGAAGGCGAAGGGCGCACCGTCGAGCTTTCGCCGAAAATGAAAGAAGTTCCGCAAGACACGGCCATTCCGTCGGTTTCGCTCAAGGCGGTTAAGCCTTTCCTGCAGAGCGGCGAAGTGGTTAGCCGTCAGGAAATCGCCGGCGCGCCCAATGTGGTGGCCGGGCAGGATGGGCGCGTGACCTTCGGTCAGGGCGACACCATTTACGCCCGCGACCGGCAGAAACGCTGGAATAGCCGCCCGGCTGACTACGGCATTTATCGCGTAGGCGAGGAGTATGTGGATCCGGAAACCCGCGAGGTCCTCGGCTACGAAGCCCGGCGGGTAGGTCAGGCCCGGGTGACGGAAGTAGAGGGCGATGTTGCTGTGTTGAATGTCCACGCCTCCAGCGAAGATATTCGCCCGGACGACCGGCTCTTCATGTCTCGCAATCGCGAGGAAATTCGTGCCAACTTCCAGCCCTCGGGCCCGGATGAAGAGGTGACCGGCAGCATCATCCGGTTTTTCGGCCGTCTGAATTCCGTCGCCAAGAATGATGTGGTTGTGATTGACCGCGGACGCCGCAATGGCCTGGAGCCGGGCAATATGCTGGCCGTTTATCAGGACAAGCGCGTAGTACGCGATGAAGTCTCTGACCAACTGGTGTCTCTACCGTCGGTTAAAGCCGGCAGCCTTTTGCTTTTCCGCGTATTCGACAAGGTCAGCTACGGGCTGGTGATGGAATCGAAAAAGACCCTCAAAAAGAAGGATGTAGTCACCAATCCGGGCAACAAACCCTGACGTTGGCTGAATGAAGGACCGCCGCCGGGCCCCGGCGGCGGACAGGGATACGGCTCATGGATGAATACCCGCAAACGCCTCACCTGTGTCTGGCCCGGGCTGCGCTGAAAAAGCCCTCCGTGGCCCGCCTGGTTGCGAGCGCCGGCAGTATCCGGCCCGAAGCGCTGATGGACCCGGCCATCTGTGAAACCCAGGGCTGGTCCCCGGACGAAGTGAGTGCCGTGCTGGACCCTGCCCGGGACCGGGCGGACGAGCGCTGGCTGGATGCGAATCCGGCGTGGCGGCCGGTGGCGCTGGGTGATGCGGACTACCCAGCCCCGTTGCTGCAGATTCCGGAACCGCCGCCGGTACTCTTTGTGCGCGGCGACCCGACGGTATTGCACCAGCCCCAGGTGGCCGTTGTGGGAACCCGCAATCCGTCCGCCGATGGCCGGGTCAATGCCCATGCTTTTGCCCGAGGGCTGGCGAACGCGGGCTTGGTCGTGACCAGTGGCCTGGCCCTGGGCGTGGACGGCCGCGCTCATGACGGGGCTCTGGAAGCCGGGACCACAGTGGCGGTGCTGGGCTCGGGTCCGGACCGGATCTACCCGGCCCGGCATCGACGCCTGGCGGAGCGTATCGCCGAGGCCGGCGCCCTGGTGACCGAGTTTCCGCCCGGAGCGCCGCCCCGGGCGCATCACTTTCCCCGCCGCAACCGCATCATCAGTGGTTTATCCCTGGCGACCATGGTCGTGGAGGCGTCGCCGCGCAGCGGTTCGTTGATCACGGCTCGGCTGGCCGCCGAACAGGGCCGGGAAGTGCTGGCCGTGCCGGGTTCCCTGCAGAATCCCCAGAGCCGGGGCTGCCATGGCCTGCTGCGCGATGGCGCGCGCTGGATGGAATCCGTGGCGGACGTACGCGAGGCCCTCGAGCCCATGCGCACCGTCGCGGAGGCTGTGGATCCGCCCGGCGACGCAGCGCCGGAACCGGAAGACGAGGATCCGGTCCTGGGAGCCTTTACCGCCGGAATGAACAACCTGGATCAGCTGCACGAGCGAACAGGGCTGGATCCGTCCAGCCTGGCGCAGCGGCTCGCGGAGCTGGAAATCGAGGGGCGTATCGAGCGTCTGCCCGGCGGGTATCAGCGGCTGAGCTAATCCGGCGGCTCCCTGCCCCGGCACCCGGCTCAACCGTGCCCTGCCGTGATACCGATGATAATCTGTTCGCTCTCCGGGAACGAAGGGTCCCGTCCAGCCACAGTCGACAGGAGCACGCGATCGCGATGTGGATGCCGCTGCAGATCGCCGCGCACGTGGTTCAGGGGGGCGGCGTAATCGCCTATCCCACCGAAGGGGTCTATGGCCTGGGCTGTGATCCGCTCCGGCGGTCGGCCGTGGAGCGGATCCTCGCCATCAAGGGCCGTGACCCGGCCGCGGGGCTGATCCTGCTGGGCGCGTCCTGCGCGCAACTCGATCCCTTTGTGTCGGTCACGCCGGACCAGCGCGCCCACATGAAGGCGCACTGGCCTGGCGCGGTTACCTTCCTGGCACCGGCCAGTGACCGCGTGCCCGACTGGATTCGGGGCCGTCATGCCACAGTCGCGGTTCGGGTCAGTGAACACTCACTGGCGCGCCGGCTCGCCGAACAGGCCGACACGCCCCTGGTCTCCACCAGCGCCAACCGCTCGGGCCGGCCGGCGGCCGTCAACGTCTTTCAGCTGCGCCGGCAGCTGGGTGCCGAACTGGATTTCGTCGTCAACGGCACCTGTCTTCGCCCGGGCAAAGCCTCTACCATCATCGACCTGACGAGCGGCGAGACCCTGCGGGATTGAAGATGGCATGAGCGATGTATCGGTAGAAGCAGTCAAGACGTACCTGCTGGACTTGCAGGATCGTATCTGTGACACGCTGTCCGGAGAGGACGGCGGCGAGTTCCGGGAAGAAACCTGGGAGCGTGACGCCGGGGGCGGCGGACGCAGCCGTGTGCTCTCCGACGGGCGAGTGATCGAAAAGGGCGGCGTGAATTTTTCCCATGTGCACGGCGATCAGCTGCCGCCGTCGGCCAGCGCCTCCCGGCCGGAGCTGGCCGGGCGCGGGTTTCAGGCACTGGGCGTTTCCCTGGTGATTCATCCCCGCAACCCCTATGCCCCGACCAGTCACGCCAATGTGCGCTTCTTGCTGGCGGAAAAGGAAGGTGAAGCACCGGTCTGGTGGTTCGGCGGCGGCTTCGACCTGACCCCCTTTTACGGCTTTGACGCGGATTGCCGCGACTGGCACCGGGCGGCGCACGATGCAGTGGCCCCCTTTGGCGACGATCTGTACCCGCGCTTCAAGCAGTGGTGTGACGATTATTTCTTTCTGCCCCATCGTAATGAGGCCCGCGGTATCGGCGGCCTCTTTTTCGATGATTTCAACGAACAGGATTTCGAGCACAGCTTCGGGCTCATGCGTTCGGTGGGCGACGGCTTTCTGCCCGCGTACCAGCCCATTCTGGCCCGACGCAAG
>CAYPKI010000030.1:0-746 GCA_964411265.1 uncultured Alcanivorax sp.
CGACCGGGAAAAACCACCCAATTTCAGCCCTCTATCGAAGCCTGGGTTTCGTGCTTTTGCTTATCGCCCCGCTTTGGGGTTCAGGGCAATCCAGACTTGTCAATCAAGCGCAAAAGGAAGTCACCGAAGGCAACCTGATTGCCGCCATGACAAAGCTGAAGAAGGTGCGGGAAGACTCACCCGAATCCGTGTACCTCAAGTGGAAGGTCGAGAGACGAATCGGTAAAAACGCTGACCCTCCTTCACGCTCCCCCGACAATGCCCATCACCAATATTTTCAGTATGTTCAGCAGTTCAAAGACCGTTTCAGCTATTATGAGCCAAGTGGCTCTTACAGGCTGAGTGAAGCGCGGGTAGAGCTCCTCCGCGAAAGACTGGAAAAGATAGACGAAGACAGGGAATACGTAGACAACATGGCTTTCGCTCTTATCAAGCAAGACGTACAACCCGCAGCGGAAGGGGGCTACTATAATCTGACAAAAAAAGAAGTGCGTTCTCTCCGGAAGCGCCTAACCAACTTCATTAACTCCTATCCATCATCAGAGTTCGTGACAGACGCGAGAGAACTGGACCGGACACTTCAAAAAACCTGGAAACAAAACTTTAAAACGCCTTTCCAGGAAAGCCCGGATTCCAGACAGTCCAGTCCCTGAGACGCGACAAAGCCGGACTGCCTAAAGGTAGCGTCTTGCCCCTTGCCCCTTGCTCCTTGCCACTCTTGTTGCATGTGTGGTCGCTATAACCTT
>CAYPKI010000030.1:756-17915 GCA_964411265.1 uncultured Alcanivorax sp.
GTGTACTCAACCACCTCGGCCAGCACTGGCGACCGTCGTACAACATTGCCCCGCGCACGATCCAGCCGGTAGTGCGACTGGACGACGAGGGACGGCCCGAACTCGTATCCATGGGCTGGGGGTTCGTGCCGCGCTGGGCAACACCCGAGAAAAACCTGAAACCCCAGACCAATGCCCGCTCCGAGCGGATCGCGAGCAAACCCATGTTTCGCGCCTCCATACGCGATCGCCGCTGTCTGGTCCCGGCGACTGGTTTTTATGAATGGAAAGCCAATGCCCACGGCAAGCAGCCCTACCATATCCACCTGCACGGCAAACCCTTCCTCATGGCAGGTATCTGGGATGACGGCTCCCTGGAAAGCGACGAGGGCGGCGAGCCCTCGTTCGCCATTCTGACCACGGAAGCCAACAAGGCCGTGGCGCCGCTGCATGACCGCATGCCCGTAATTATATCAATCCGGGATCTGGAAGCCTGGCTGGAGGAGGGGGACGACCGACTCCTCCAGCCCCTGGCGTCGGATTATTTTCAAGTGGAAGGCATTAGCAAGCGAATCAACAGCCCGGCCAATAATGATCCGTCCGTTCTTGTCCCGGAGGACGACAACCGAAAAAACGGGGATTCCTCGAGCTGAACCGGTTACGCCTTGCGACTACCACGAGCTGGCCGCGCGCCCGGGCGGATACTGCTGAAACATCTGCCCCACGAGCTTTTCAATGCGTTGGCGCCGCTTGTCGCCAGTAAGATCCGGACCCAGATCGTGGCGGCTTTCCGCGCGCCAGATCACCTGCTCCGCAGTCCGGTCCTCGAATTCCAGCACCAGCCGGCCCTCGCGCACCTCGTAGACTTCCGGGCTTGTACCCAGACCCAGCCCGACATTGTCGCGCCCGTAGCCAAAACCGAAGCTGAAGCCCGTACTCTCGATGCGGCGCGTCTCGCGCACGTGGTAGCGCACCAACAGATCCGCTTCGTCCGCGTCCACGGGGTTCAACCCCCGCTGTTCAAGCATCGGCGCTGCCGCCTGTTCAATGCGCTGACCGTCCAGCGAACGCGTGCCCTCGCCACCGGCAAAGGCATAGGTAGTGTAATCACCGAAGGCTGTATCCGACTGGTAATCCACCAGCACCGGCGAGGCACAGCCGGCCAGGCTGAGCAACGCAATCCAGATCAAAACCCCACGCATAATGGACTCCGGGAAAGAAGGTCTGTTTTCAGGAATGAGACATCCGGCAATTTGCCGGGTTCACCTTCCCCCCTGGCTCCAGGCGCCTCGCTCCTCGAACCTCGCACCTTGTCAATACGGATCAACTTCAATCCACACCGCCTTCGCCCGGGCCAGACACCGACCGGCTTCATTGAACAGGGCCGTGCCGGCAAAAAGCTTGCGCCCGTCCCGTCCCAGATCCCAACCGGTAACCACCAAAGGTTCACCTGCTGTAGGGCGGTCATCAATGCTTGCAGTCAGGCTGCCCAGAACCATCCATTTTTCCGGCGCCGGCGTCAGCGCGAACGAACCCGGGCAGTCCAGAGCCGCCCAGATGAGCTCCAAACGAATCCGACTGTCCTCATCGGAAAACTCGGACCCCGGATACCAGTCCGCGGCCACTTCCCCGTTCACCGGGCCGGGGAAGATACGCAGTCCGTCGCCGGCACCCCGGTCCGGTCCGCAGACAAAACAGCCGGGAAAGGGGTGGCTCGCGAACGCCTGGCATTGCCCCTCCACGGCACGCGCGCGGTCCAGCGACGGCGGCGGCGGCACGTCCAGCGTCAGCTCCGCCGACCGGGCCCGCGCCACTTCCTGGTCGCCGTCATACAGCACGGCCTCAGTACCCTCCTGTACCCGGGCGAGGGCATGGTCCACCGGCGGCGGATGACGCAGGCGCACCTCCACCGGGCCGTCCAGCCCGGCCGCCAGGCACCCGGCGGTATAGCCGCCATTGCCCGAATCCGGCGGGCCGCAAAACCGGGAAGGGATATTCAAGGGCTCGGTGTTCATGATGTCTCCCACTGATCAAAAAATCTGATGGTTCCGTTCAGCCGTAGCCCGTGGCTGGCCGCGCACAACCGGCCTATGCTGTATCCATAACTTACAGCGCAACCGGGAGACGACATGGGACTGCTGATCGACGGCGAATGGCATGACCAATGGTACAACACCGAAAAGCACG
Organism: uncultured Alcanivorax sp.; assembly: GCA_964411265.1. Lineage (GTDB taxonomy): Bacteria > Pseudomonadota > Gammaproteobacteria > Pseudomonadales > Alcanivoracaceae > SLJS01. The sequence goes on from CAYPKI010000030.1 coordinate 2,923, forward strand.
GCGGCCGCTTCGTGCGCAGCGAAAGCCAGTTCCGCAACTGGATCACCCCGGACGGCTCCGCCGGGCCCGCGGGCGAAGGCGGCTTCCCGGCACAGAAGGGCCGTTATCATCTCTATGTATCCTATGCCTGCCCCTGGGCGCATCGGGCACTGATCTTTCGCAAGCTCAAGGGCCTGGAGGACATGATTGATGTGTCCGTGGTGCATCCATTGATGCTGGAAAACGGCTGGGAGCTGGGCGATGACTTCGCCGGCGCCACCGGCGACCCGCTTTACGGTCTGGATTACATGTATCAGCTTTATCTCAAGGCGGACCCGAACTATACCGGCCGGGTGACCGTGCCCACGCTCTGGGACAAGGAACGCGAAACCATTGTCAGCAATGAATCGGCGGATATTATCCGGATGTTCAATTCCGCGTTCGATGACATCGGTGCGAAGCCGGGCGATTATTATCCGCCCGATTTGCAGGACGAGATCGAGCGGATCAATGACCCCGTCTATCACCATGTGAACAACGGCGTCTACAAGTCCGGTTTCGCCACGCGCCAAGAGGCGTATGAAGAAGCTGTCACAGCACTCTTCGATACCCTGGACGATCTGGAGCAGCGGCTGGAGCACAACCGCTATCTGACCGGCTCGCGGCTGACCGAGGCGGACTGGCGTCTGTTCACCACCCTGGTGCGCTTCGATCCGGTCTATGTCACCCACTTCAAGTGCAACCTGCGCCGGATCGCGGACTACCCCAATCTGTCCCATTACCTGCGCGAGCTATATCAGATGCCGGGCATCGCCGAAACGGTAAATCTCGACCATATCCGCCACCATTATTACCGGTCTCACCCCACGGTGAACCCGCACGGCATTGTGCCCATTGGTCCGCAGGTGGATTTCCAGGCGCCGCACAACCGCGAACGGCTGGAGAAGGCAGCATGAGCGAACGCAGCATTCGACACGTGATTCCGGCCCGGGAAACCAGTGACGGTGCCGGGGTGCGCCTCAAGCGCGCCATTACCTGGAATAGTCATCCGGAAATCGATCCCTGGCTGATGATGGATCACTTCAGCTCGGACGACCCGGAGGATTACAACGCCGGCTTCCCGACGCACCCGCACCGGGGCTTCGAAACCGTCACCTATATCGTCGACGGCCACATGCTCCACGAGGATCACCTGGGCAATCGAGGGGATCTCCAGACCGGCGGTGTCCAGTGGATGACGGCAGGCCGGGGCATCGAGCACTCGGAGATGCCCCAGCAAAAGGACGGCCTGCTGCGCGGTTTCCAGATCTGGCTGAACCTGCCTGCGGACGAAAAAATGAAGCCGGCCGGCTACCGGGATATCACCGCCGACGAGATTCCGCGTATCGATCTTGCCACCGGCGGCCATGTGCGTCTTATCGCCGGCGAGCTGGAGCTGAACGGTGAACAGCATGTCGGCCCGGGGGAAAGGGCGGCGACGAAACGGGTGATCGTCGACGTCCTGCTGCGGCCCGGCGAGGACCTGACCCTGCCGTTGCCCGCGGAGCACGCCGGCCTGTTCTATGTCTTCGAGGGCGACGTGTCCGTGGGCGAGAAGAGCGTGCCGACACACAACACCGTCCTGCTGGATAGGGGCGACAAGCTGACGCTCAGAACTGGGCGGGACGGCGGCCGTATCATTCTGCTCGCCGGACGCCCGCTGGGTGAATCCGTGGTCCAGTACGGCCCCTTCGTGATGAACACGCGCGAGGAAATCGAGCAGACGCTACGGGATTACCGTAGCGGTGCACTGACGGCGGGGTAGCCGGGCTGTTTCATCAGGCAAGGCCTGTGACGGGTATCGTTGACAGGCTGTTGATCAATATCAATACAGCTTCCAGCGTCGTGACGGATACTGGCTCGGACAGCGGGAACCACCAGGGGAAGTGGCGCATGAAAATCGTGATCATCCAGGGACATCCGGACAACAGTCAGCCGCATTTCGGACATGCGCTCGCCGAGGCCTACGCCGAAGGGGCGCGTGCGAGCGGCCATGACGTCTCAACCATCGAAGTGGCGGCACTGGATTTCCCGGTGCTGCGCAGCACCGACGACTGGAAGAACGAGAGTCCGGTCGAGGCCATTACCGAGTGTCAGGAAAAGATCCACGAAGCCGCGCACATCGCCATTTTTTACCCGCTGTGGCTGGGCACCATGCCCGCGCTGCTGAAGGCGTTTTTCGAGCAGGTCTTCCGGCCCGGCTACGCCATGGAAATGGATGCGGAGCTGGATCAGTGGACCCGGTTGCTGCGGGGCAAAAGCGCGCGCCTGGTGGTGACCATGGGCATGCCCGCTTCCGCGTACCGGCTTTTCTACCGGGCACACAGCCTGAAAAGCCTGGAACGCAACATCCTCAACTTTGTCGGGATCAAGCCGGTGCGAGCGAGCGTAATCGGGCTGGTGGAATCCCCCCGAAGAAACCGGGACCAGGTGCTCAAGCGCATGCGCCGCCTGGGCGCGCGGGCACGCTGACACCTGCGCCGCGGCAAGGCGTCACGCTCCAGGCCCCGAATCCTCGGCGTGCGCCGGCCGGCCTTCGAGATTCTGCCAGTGACCGCCCGGAAGGTAGCGGTCCCCAAGGGCACCGTCCTGGTTCAGCACCAGCAGATGCAACCAGCCCTGGTCGAAGAGCGCGCGCACATCCGGATGGCGCTCCAGCACAGCCGTGATGGCCTCGGTGGGCGCTTCCACACAGACGCTGAGCCGCAGCGGTTCATGGACCCAGCGCTCGCCGTCATGCACCGATTGCCAGGGCAACCCGGCGCGCATCAAACCGCCGTTGCCCTCAACCACGCCCAGCCCGCCGGTAATGTTGTGCAAGAGCTTGTTGCCGGCACCGAAGGTTTCCGGTGCCACCGTTGAGCCGTAGTACTGCAGGCTGATCCAGCCGGCCACCACCACGGGGGCGGTGAGAATCTGCTCCAGCACGCCGAAGCCGTCGTCCTTGTGCCAGTCGTAGTCGTGCAGAAAGGCCCGGCCCGCCAGGGAAGTGCCGGCCGTGCGCGCCCGCGGCGCCGCCACCAGCGCCTTGCAGCCGGCCAGGCCCCATTCCGGGCGAATCTCGGACCAGTCGCGCCCGCGCGCGTCCGGATGGGCGCCCGGACCCCGGCGTGGCAGCGAGGGCATGCGCTCGCCGCGCGCGCGGGCACCGGCGGCGTCCAGCCAGGACCGCACGGCCTCCAGATCCGGATCGCGGGCGCGCACAGCCGGATCATCGTCATAAAGCTCGACCCGATCGCGCGTGGTGTCATGGAAAGCGCCGACAAACACAGTCTCCTCAGGGATCTCGATGCCGCGCTGACGCAATCCGTCCCGGACGCCGGCTTCGTTGAGCAACCCGGCCAGCAGCCGGGCATTCACCTCGCCGGAGTAGCCGCCGCAGGCACCGCACTGAAGGGCACTGGCATAGGGGTTGTTCACCACACCCGCGCCATGGCCCACGAAGAGCACCCGGGGCGCAAAACCCTCGGTCAGTGACATGGTCCGCAGCACCTGCTCCGCCATGGCCGTGCGGCTGTCGGTATCCAGGGACGGGTCCAGTTGCGGGGCCGGATCCCGGGGCACACCCGGGCGCTTGCCCTTGACCCCGTCACGCACCAGCTTGCCCACATAGACCGGCCCCATGGCCTCGACAAAGGCGAAGGAGGACACCGCCGCCAGCTTGAACCGCCCCCAGGCACGGGTCATGCGCTCCCGCAAGCGCTCGCGCCGATCGCCTTCCGCGTGCGCGGGGCCTCCCGCCCGGCTGCGCACGGCCGGTTGCAACAGCGCCGGCGCGCGCGCCTCGGCCACGTCCGATGCAAAACGCCGATGTTCGGTGGCCAGGCCGAAAAAGCCCGCAAACCCCAGGGTCTGAATCCCCGGGTGCTGGGCCTCCAGGGCCCGCCGCAAAACTTCCGAGCGCACATCGATACAAAAGGCCGCCTGGAGCTCCGGGCGCTCACCGCCATCGCGCGCGTCTGCTTGGTGCAACTGCCGGCCGAGCCGGCGCTGCTCAGCCCGTTCGGCCGCCGCCTGGAGCACGGCGTCGACGCAATCTCCCCGGTCCGGTTCCACGGGCTCGGCATGGGCGGCCACGGCCTCGTCCCATTTGGCCTCGATAGCCTCGCCATATTGTACGAACAGCGCTTCTTCCCAGACCAGGCGGATCGCCAGCAACTCCAGGGCCGTACGGTCGCTGCCGCCGGCGAGTTCCGCCTGCCAGAGCCGGTAACGTCCGTATTGCGCCCAGCCGCCCAGCGTCATCAGCAAGCGGTGGAAAACCGTCTCCAGCGCGGCCGCGGGCAGGCCCAGGCGCTCCACCGCCCGGGCAATGGCACGTTCGGCCGTGTCCGGGGCGTCGGCGACATGACGGGTAAAACGCTTCAGGCCCTCGATCTCGGGGGTCAGGTCCTGGCTCGCCACCCAGCGCCAGGCCGTATAGGCGCCCGGGTCCTCCGGAGCCGCCCACAGGGCCTGGCCTTGATCGAAATGGCCTGCCGCCCAGGCGCCAATGCGCTCGGCAATGAACCCGGGCCAGTCCATCCCCGAGACATCGCGCGCCAGCTCCGCGACTGTGGGCAGTGCCCGGGCTTCAGGCGCCGGGCGGCCGGTAGCCGCCACCAGTTCGTCCTCGCCCTCCGGCCCGGACCCACCCGGTTGCTCGGCCAACGCCCCGGTCAGATCCGCACGGGTCAAGGTGCCGGCATTGAGGCGCTCGCGGTACCAGCTGCGCGGCGGCGTGATCCGTGTACCCGCAACCCGCCGCAGCCGCGCCTGCGCCACCGCCAGGGGCTCGCCGGTCTGGCCCAGGAAGGGGTTCACGGCGACATGGGCCTGCAGGGGCCAGGCCGGCGGCACGGCCCGGATGGCGGCGTCCAGGGCCCTATCGATCCGCGCCTGCGTAACCGGAAAATCAGCGTTATCCGCGCTCATGCGCTACTCCCCTCGAACGCTTCACCGGAACCGACCAGCCCCCGACAAGCCGGTCGAAAAAGGCGTTGGCATAAAGGCCGTTGGCCAAGTGGACGCGCAACGATGCAGCGGCTGGATGATTGGCCCAGAGCGGCAACAACCATTGCAGGATCGCCACACCGGCGAAACCAATGACAATCACCACCAGCAGGAACCACTCCAGGGGCCCGGGCGCGGGTGTGGCCGGGAGCGCGTTGGCGGTGAGCCGGGCCGCGCCCGTCTGCAGGCCGAAATAGGCCACGGCCGTGACCACGGAATACAGCGCCATGCGCCGGGTGAGCGCCCGGGGTGCGGCATCGGCGAAGCCCTGCGCCAGCAGATAGGCCACCCCGAGCACCAGAATGGCGCCCAGCACAATCGCCTGGGGCGATTTGTTCGTGAATCCGAAGACCAGGCCCACCAAAGCATAGATGATCAGCGCCACCAGGAAGGACCGGCGGGCCGAGCGGCCACTGGGCACGGCCACCGGCCCCGGCCGGCGCTTGCGCGCCACATCCTCGACCGCCGATCCGGATACCAGGAAGGCGTGGGCCTTGTACAACGAATGGGCGACAATGTGCAGCAAGGCCAGAGGGAAAAGCGCCAGCCCGCACTGGAGCATCATGAACCCCATCTGGCCGATGGTGGACCAGGCCAGCGAGGTCTTCACGGCGGGCTGGGTAATCATCACCAGTCCGGCAAAGAGCGCGGTGAAACCGCCCACCACGGTGATAGCCGCCAATACACCGGGTGCGAGCAGCATGACGTCGGCGAAACGGATCAACAGGAAACCGCCCGCGTTAACAATGCCGGCGTGCAGCAGGGCCGACACGGGCGTGGGCGTTTCCATCACCTCGGTGAGCCAGCCATGGGTGGGGAACTGCGCGGATTTGAGCAGCCCGGCCAGTGCCAGCAGCGCGGCCCCGGCCACCACGGCCGCGCTGCCTTCGCCTTCCGCGGCGCGCGCGGCAATGACGGTCATGTCGCCCGTGTCCCAGACGCCGGCGAGCAGGAGCAGCCCCCCGATCAGGGCGGCATCGCCCAGCCGGGCCGTAACGAATTTCTTGCGCGCCGCCCGCCGGGCGGCCGCCCGGTGCTGATAGAACAGCAACAAGCGCTGCAGGGCGACACTGGTACCGATCCAGGCCAGGGCGAACACCACCAGATGCGCCGCCTGCACCAGCAACAGCACCAGCGCCAGGGTCAGACAGAGCCAGCCGGTGAAAGCGCCCTGGCGCCCCTCGCCGTCCAGGTAGACGCGGCTGTAGCGGAGCACCACCCAGCCGATAAAGGCCACCAGCAGTAGCATGGGCAAGCTCACCCAGTCCAGCCGGGCCAGCGCCAGCGGCCCCAGGGGTGTGGCCAGCTCCGCCGTCGCCGGTCCCTGGCTGATCCGCCAGGCGGCCGCGGCAATAGCTACGGCAAGCGCGCCCAGGGCGGCGGCTTCGCCACGAAAAAGAACCGCACCCGGGCGCCGGCCCGGCCGCGTGAAGGCGTCCAGGGCGGCGAGCAGCAACAGCCCGGGGGCGAGCAAGACGAGCAATTCCAGTGGCATGACAGCACTCCGGCGTCCGAACCCGACGCGCCATACTATAGGGATTTTTCTATATGAAAACTGGATTGTTTAAAAGATACCGTTCGCTAAAATAGAACAATGCGCGGCATCAACTACAATCATCTGTACTATTTCCGGGCCGTTGCGCATCAGGGGAATCTCACGCGCGCGGCCGAACGGTTGCATCTCTCCCAGTCAGCGCTATCGGTGCAGATCCGCAAGCTGGAGGAACGGCTGGGCCATGCCCTGTTCGAGCGTCGCGGCCGCAACCTCCACCTCACCGAAGCGGGCCGGATCGCGCTGGATCACGCGGATGCCATCTTTACCTCCGGCGAGGACCTGGTGGCCACGCTCAATGACACCGGCGTGAGCCGGCGCGTGTTGCGCGTCGGGGCCCTGGCCACACTGTCGCGCAATTTCCAGATCGGCTTTCTGCGGCCGGTGCTGGGCCGCGAGGACGTGGAAGTGATCCTGCGCTCCGGCGGTCCGGCGGAGCTCTTCCAGGCTCTGGCGTCGCTGCAGCTGGACGTGGTCCTGGTGAATCAGGCACCAGCCAGTGACGCCCTGGCGCCCTTTATCGCCCACCGCGTGGCGCAGCAGCGGCTGAGCCTGGTGGGCAGTGCCACCGAGGTGGGCAGTGACACGGATCTGGCCACACTGCTGACCCGGCATCCGGTCATTGTGCCCACGCCGGAGAACAATGTCCGTATGGCCTTCGACGCCCTGGTGGACCGGCTGGGCGTACGCCCGCAGATCGCCGCCGAGGTGGACGACATGGCCATGATCCGGCTGCTCGCACGCGAGGGCACGGGCCTGGCCGTGGTGCCGCCCATTGTCATCAAGGATGAGCTGGACGCCGGGCTGCTGGTAGAAGCGGCCCGACTGCCGGATCTGGCCGAGACCTTTTACGCGGTCACCGTGGAACGGCGTTTTCCCAATCCCCTCGTCCATGAACTACTGGCCATGCACGACAGCGATTTTCTCTGACACCCCGGACGTGGTGGCAGAGCCATCCGCGTTTATCCGGCATCCGCTTCAATCGGCACCTTGATGTAATGCGTATCGTGCAACTCGCTGAGCTGCCGCGCGAACTGGGTGGCAAAGCCCGGGAACATGGTGGCATTGAAACCGTCCTCGGTGAGATACCAGCTGCTGCAGCCGGAGTTCCAGTTGGTTCTCGCGAGGCGTTTTTGAAGCTTCTCGTTATGGCGCTTTTGCACATGCGGGCGCACGTCCAGCATTTTCAGATCCTCGCGGAGAATTTTTTGCACGCCCTGAAGCGCGTAGTCCAGCTGCGCCTCCATATACACCAGCGCGGAATTGTGCCCCGGACCCGAGTTGGGCCCCAGGGTCATGAACAGATTGGGATAGCCGCTGATATTGGTGCCCTTGAATGCCTGGGCGCCGCCGCGCCATTCCGCGTCCAGGTTACGGCCGTCGCGGCCGTGGATCGGAATGGGCGCACCCTGCTTGTTCACATGAAAGCCGGTGGCGAAGACGATGCAATCGAATTGGTGTTCAATCCCCTCGGCTGTACGGATCCCCTGTTCGGAGATCCGGTCGATGGGATAAGTGATCAGTTTGCAGTTGGGCCTCTGCAGCGCCGGATAGTAATCGCTGGTCATCAGCACCCGCTTGCAGCCGATCGTGAAATCCGGCGTCAGCTCGCGCCGCAGCCAGGGGTCCTTTACCTGGTTGTGCAGGTGCTTGAGCGCCATCTTTTCCAGCAGGCCGGTCAAGGGCGTATTCCAGATCACCCCCAGCGCCATGGACTCATGGAGGCCGTAGAGGGCGCTCCGGGCCGCCGTCTGGGCCGCCGGCACCCGGCGGAAGAGTTTCTTGATCCATTCCGGTCGCCGCTGATCCATGCGCGGCAGGATCCAGGCCGGCGTGCGCTGGAACACCTTGAGCTGATCCACTTCCTTGACCAGTTCCGGCACGATCTGCACGGCGCTGGCGCCCGTGCCGATCACGGCTACCTTCTTGCCGCGAAAGTCATAACCGTGATCCCAGCGCGCGCTGTGTATCTTCTTGCCCCGGAAATCATCAATGCCGGTGATCGCCGGATATTCCGGATCGGCCAGGGGACCCGAGGCGAGCAGTGTCGCCCGGCCCACGAAGGTCTCGTCACCGCAATGCGCACGCCAGACCCCCGCCTGTTCATCAAACTGGAGCGCATCCACGGGTGTATGGAAGCGGATATGCCGGCGCAGATCATAGTGCTCCGCCAGATAATGAATATAGTCCAGAATCTCGCGGCTACCGGAAAAGCTGCGGGACCAGTCCGGATTGGGCGCGAAGGAAAACGAATACAGATTGGACGGCACGTCACAGGCCGCGCCGGGGTACTGGTTGTCGCGCCAGGTGCCGCCGACATCACCGGCGCGCTCCAGGATCACGAAATCCTCGATGCCCGCCTGTTTGAGTTTGATCGCCATGCCCAGGCCGGCAAAGCCGGCGCCGATGATCACCATGGCATGGGGGTGCGGTTCCTGTTGTGCTTGCTGCTTGGTCGCCATCCTTACCTCGTTCGCGGTAGCGATACTGCGTTTTCGTTTCAGCAGCCTGTCAGTCGGTCGAACGCCAGGTCAGGTCATTCACCCAGCTGGGCACGCGCGGCAGCATCCGCTGGGGAATCCGGTCGATCACCCGCACCATCGCGTCCACGGGCAGGTGGTACCAGCGATTGGAACGGTCGGACATGATGCGGCCGTGCCGCGCGATGATCTGATAATGCGGATTGCGCCGGCCTGCCTCGGTGCGCCCGCCGATCTTTTCGAAGCGCTGGAGGGCATCATAGAGTTTCTGCTCGGGCAGGCCCATGGTCACCAGGTTGTCCCGCATCTTGTTCATCAGCGGGAAGTGAACAGCCATGCCCACCAGCAGACGCGGATCCGCCACGGGCGCGAGCATCTTGACCAGCTCCATGGGGGTCCGGCTGTGCCCCTCGACTTCCATCACGTGAAAGCCCACACCCAGATGTCTTGATTCATCGTCGTTGATCTTTTCGAAAGCCTGATGGCAGACGGGATCGTCAACGGTATCGAGCAGGAACTTGCAAAGCGCGCCGTCCAGAGCCACCTCCAGCGCCGGTGTGACGCTGCCCAGAACGTGATAGGGCAAGTCGTCGGCATAGCGCTCCAGCCATTCAATGGCCAGGCGGATGCTCCGGGAGGGCTCGGGCACTTCCTCGTCTTCCAGCATGCCCCAGCGCTTCATCAGCGCCATCTCCACATTGGCGTGACGCTGTTCCTCGGCATGGAAGTACGTATAAAGCTGACGCAGGGTTTCATTGGGCGCGTTCTTGGCCATGGCGGCAAACCCCCGGCCGCCCACATGCTCGATCCAGACCAGATCCACCATGAAATCGCGCAGCTTCGGCCACTGCTCGTGCGTGATGGTCTCCGCGCCGGACAAATCCCAGTCGATGTCTTTCAGGGCCCACTGCGAGGCCTTGACCTTGTCCAGCATCTGATCGAGATCAATGGTCGCCATGGCGTGCCTCCCCGCGTTCAGCCGCGTTCTTTCAAAAGGCGCCGGCCCAGCAGGCCCAGCCCCCGGGTATAGATGGACGGGACCCAGCGCTTGGCGCGCCAGATGGTGCGCGCGTCCAGTTGCGGCACCACATACAATTGATTCCGGTCCAGCGCGCGCAGGGTCTGTGCCACCACCTTCTCCGGCGGCCAGCCCCGGTCGATCAAGCGCGCGGCCGTGGCGGCGGAATCGCCGCTGATCCGGCCCGAGTCCACAATGCCGGTTTTCACAAAGGTGGGGCACAGGGCCGTAACATGGACGCCGGTGCCACTCATTTCCGCGGTCAGGGTCTCGGTGAGAGCCAGCACGCCCGCCTTGCTCACGTTGTACGGCCCCATGCCGGGTCCGGCGGCGAAGCTGGCTGTGGAGCCCACATTGATAATGCCGGCGTTTTCCTGTTCGCGCAGCAGGGGGGCGAAGACATGGCAGCCGTGAATCACGCCCCACAGATTCACATCGATCACCCAGCGCCAGTCCTCGATAGGGATCTCGCCCACGGCGGCGCCGCCGGCACCCACGCCCGCATTGTTTACCACCAGATTGGCGGGCGCTCCGAACCAGTCCCGGGCGCGCGCGGCCAGTTGTTCCATGGCTTCCAGCGAAGCCACATCGGTTTGCACCGCCAGGGCCTCGCCACCGGCGGATTCAATCATCCCGGCGGTGTCCCGGGCGTTGTTCTCGTCGATATCGGAACAGACCACACGGCCGCCGCGTTCCGCCAGCGTCAGGGCAAAGGCGCGGCCAATGCCGCTACCGGCGCCGGTTACCACGGCCCGGGCTTCGCGCGAGCATTTCGAACCGAACATGAGCTTCTCCACCTTGGGTTGATTGACCTTTAGCGTCTCAACTGCCAAATTAAACCGAACACTTGTTCGGATTCAATTCGGATATGACGAAGAACCGTACACCTCGCCAGGCACGCTCGAAACAGACGGTGGCGGACATCATTGAGGCCGGTTTCATCGTCGTCGCCCGCGAGGGTGTGGAAGGCCTCACTACCCGCAAGGTTGCTGATATGGCGGGCGTCAGTGTGGGCACGCTCTACGAATATTTCGCCAACAAGGAGGAAATCCTGGAGGCCATCCAGGGGCAGTTCGCCGAGGACGTGGTGGCCATGATTCGGCCCCTGATCCCGGAGCTGGTTCGGAAACCGCCCCGCGAGGTGGTCCTGCGGCTGCAATTGGAGTTTCGCGACCTGCTGAAACGCAACAACGAACGTTATCTCCACACCGCCCGGGCCCTGGGCGCGAACTTTTCCGGCGCCCACCTCGAACCGGTTCGCCGGGTTCTGGGCGATCTGGCCACGCAATACCTGACCCACAACCCAGAACTGGCCCGGCTGCCGGACATCCCCACCAAGGCCTACATCATGATCCACGGCGGCATCGCCACCATGGTGCAGCAACTGAGTGAAAAGAATCCGACCATCAGCTTCGAGCAGCTATCGGAAGGACTGGCGGATATGGTCGATTACGGGAAGCCGACGAACAGGGCGACGCGAACGCCTGACGCTTCACAACGCGTGCGAGCCGGGGGGATGGGCACCGCAGGAACCTGATCGCATTAATCCCGTAACGCCTTCTTGTCGATCTTGCCCACAGACGTGAGCGGAATTGCCTCGACGAAGTGGATTTCGCGGGGCACTTTATAGGGCGCCATATTCGCCCGGCAGAAATCGGTGAGTTTCTGCTCCAGCCCCGTTGGATCAATGTCTTCGGCCGTTTGCACGTACAACTGCACCACGTCATTGCCGGGGCGTTTGTCATCCGGACGACCCACCACGGCACACATCGCCACCTCCGGCAGCGCCAACAGCTTGTTCTCGATTTCCACCGAAAACACCTTGTAGCCGCCCACGATCAGCATGTCCTTGCTGCGATCGCAGATCTTGATGTAGCCGTCTTCGTCCATGAACGCCACATCCCCTGTATGCATCCAGGTGCGACCGTCGTGCTCGCGCAAGGCTTCGGCCGTAGCCTCGGGCATATAGAGATAGCCCTGCATCACCTGGGGACCGCAGACCATGATCTCACCGGGTTCACCGGCAGGCATGCGGGTCTGGCCATCGTCCTCGTCGACAATGCGGACCTCGGTTCCGGGCAAAGGAATACCGACATAGCCGGGCTTGAGCGCGCCCGGGGGGTTCACCGTCTGAACCGGACCGGTTTCGGTCATACCGTACACTTCGCAGAACTTGTCCGGGCCGATCAGCGCTTCCAGTTCACCAATATCCGCTTCCGAAAAGGGTGCGGCACCGGAAATGGCCAGACGCAGTCGGGCGAAATCCAGGTAACGGAAGGGCTCATAAGCCAGCAGCATCTGATACAGCGCCGGCACCCCCGCCAGCACGGTGGGCGGGCGCTGCTCCATTTCCCGGCAGAACTGCTCCAGATCGCGCGGGTCCGGCACCAGAATGAAGGTCGCGCCGGTGCGCAGCGCATTGAACAGAATCGCGGCGCCGCCGATATGGAAGAGCGGGAAAGCGGACGCAATAAGCTCGCCGCCGGGGCGAAAGCTGTAGAAGGTATCCGCCTGAAGGGTATTGATCAGAATGTTGCGCGCGCTAAGCCGGGCGCCCTTGGGCGGGCCCGTGGTGCCGCCGGTGTAGAGCAGGCAGAAGATATCATCCAGCTCGCCCGCCTCCGCCAGCGGTTCCGTCGAGGCCTCCATCATCACCGCCAGCAGATCGGACACCGCCACCGGCGCGTCCGCCGCGAAGGGGGTGCCGGGCGTCACACCGGGAAAGTCCGTGGCGCGGGTCACCAGCACCTGCTCCAGGGCAGGCAGTTCGTCCAGCACGGGCGCCACGCTTTCGGGATAAAGGTCATCCAGTGTAATCAGCGTCTTGATACCGGCATCGCGGGCCTGCTGTCTCACCTCGGGCGCCGTCAGCAGCGGCGCGATACTGGTCACCGTCACCCCGAGCCGCGCCGCCGCCACCAGTGCCAGCACGAGCTGGGGGATATTGGGAAGCTGAATCCCGACAACATCCCCCCTGGCCATGCCCTGATCCCGCAGTACATGTGCCAGCTGATCGGCACACTGGTCCAGCTGCGCATAGCTCAGCCCATGCCCGCCATACACCAGAGCTTCCCGGCCGCCGAAGTCACGCGCGTGCCCACGGACATAGCCGGACAACGTAAGATCCGGGATGGCCGGCGCGGGCTGCCATTCCCGCTGAAGTTGCTCATAGGTGCCGAGCCAGGGGTGTGCGGTGTTGTCCATGAGGTCTCTTGCTTGTCGGGTTTGTGGACTCAGCCTGCTTGCCGGGGCGCCATGGAGCAACCCTGGTCGGCGCGCCTTGGCCGCGCCGGCTACGGCCGAAAATCAGGATCAGGCTGAGGCGACCGTCCGATAACGGCGACGCGATCAGGAGCTGAAGATGGAACGCGGACACTAAAGCTAATTCGCTGTTGGTTTGCTCAGGAAGTCACCACTGCCGACCCCGGAGGCGGTCATTGCGTACCGGGAAATGACCGTCAATGCGAAGGCTCAGGGGTTCACCCGAAATCGGCGGCTCGCCGGCCGGGGCCGGGCGCTGGGCGTGCAGATGCAGATGGGGTTCGGTGCTGTTGCCCGAATTGCCGACCTCGCCCAGGAAAGCGCCCTTGTTCACGCTCTGCCCCTTGGTCACGGCCACACGGGCGTTGCGCAAATGTGCCAGCAGCAGCACCACGTGGTCACATTGCAGCAACACATGATTGCCCAGCGTGTTCGCGTCGTCAGGCGTGGGCACACGCATGTCGCGGACTTGGTCTTCCGCAGCCAGAACGGTGCCACCACAGGGCGCATACACGGGCCGGCCGAACATGAAATAGCGTGCCGGGTCGGCGGGCCGCCAGCCGTCGGCGCGCAGGCCCAGGCGGTTGATGGCCGCCAGATCCACCGCATAGGACTGCCCACGCCAGCCGGCATAGCGCGGCACCGTCTGGTCCAGGGTTTTCATGTGCCCGTTGACCAGTTGTCTGGACCCGCCATGGGCCACCAGATAGGTGCCGGGGCCCAGGGGATTGGGGATAGCCACCGCCTCCACCGGGGGCGCCGACCGCCCGAGCATAGCCACCCCGCCGGCCCACCCGCCGGCACCGGCCAGCGCCAGTCCCAGGAGGAGGGCACTCCATTGGCGTCCCTCCGGCCACAGCGGCCGTCCCGGATGACCCCTGAGCACCAGAGCCATTACGCCGATCAACCAGAGGACAAGATAGAGCCAGGGGGCCCACCAGGGCAGCAACAGCCATTGCGTCACCAAGGCCAGTGCCAGCAGCAACAATCCGGTTCCGGCCCCTTGTAGCACAAAGCCGGTACGGCTGTGCGCGGGCCAAAAGGCCAGAAAGGCCAGCGGCAGGAGCAGTTGTACAGCAATGACGTCCATGGCCCGGCCTCCGAACGAATGGCCGTTACTCCGGCCACGGAAACGGAAAGGATTCGACCGGCGCCGTTACGGAACACCGTCCCGTTGCTCCGGCACCCTTAATCATGGTGCCAGCGAAAAGGCTGTGGCAAATTGATGGGTTATAATGAGGAGGGTACCGGATGAAGTTCGACGAATACCGGCAATACGACGCCACCGGGTTGGCGGAACTGATCGCGCGGGGCGAGGTGACGGCTGAAACCCTGCTGGATCTGGCCAGCCAGCGCACGGAAGCGGTGAACGGCGAACTCAATGGCCTGCTCCATCCGCTCCCTGACCAGGCCCGCCAGCAGTTGGCCGACGGCGTGGCCGGCCCCCTGGCGGGCGTGCCCATGCTGGTGAAGGATCTTTTCCAGGAAATCCGCGGCGCGCCCCACTATCAGGGCAACCGCGCCCTGCGCGACGCCGATATCCGCGCCGACCAGGACTCGACGCTGGTCCGGCGCTGGAAAACCGCCGGCCTGGTGCCCTTCGGCCGCACCAACACACCCGAATTCGGCGCCAAGGGCGTCACCGAGCCGGAGGCCTTTGCCCCCTGCCGCA
>CAYPKI010000031.1:0-14823 GCA_964411265.1 uncultured Alcanivorax sp.
CTTCGAAGTGTTCCGCATCAAAGGAACGATTGATCGGACCCCAGTCGATGTGATCGCGGGTGGAGGCTTCATCAACGATGAACCGGTCCATGGGCGAGCGTCCGGTGCGCTCGCCGGTTTCAACCACCAGCGCGCCGTTGTGCGCCAGCATGCCTTCCTCGCGCTGGATGGACATTTCCACCAGTTCGGCGGGGGACAGATCAGTATAGGCGTTCGGATTTGTCATGGTCATTCCTGGGCTTGTCGCCGGAGTCGTTTGCGATTGCAATGGCGGCCCCGTGCCGGGTAAAAACCGCCCCTTGATCCGGCTTGGCAGGGGGCAGCTTCAGGATCAATGGCCGACAGGGCCTTGGATCGGCGGGCGACGGGACCGCCGATCGGCCGAGGGTCGCCCGGGAGCGAAGGAGTATGCCAGAAAAGACCCGGGTTGGCGATTCCACCCCATGAACGCCCGGTCGGGCGACTGCGGGGGGCTGCACGGCCGGATTGGTCCGCCCGGCGGGGGTTCAATTTTCCAGTTGCCGGAGCAGCTCGCCCAGATCCACCGAGTCGAAGTGCTCGCGCGCACCGCAGAACTCGCAGGTAATGTCCGCCTCGCCCTGGGTATCGAGGATGTCGCGCAGTTCCGCCGCTCCGAGCGACAGGAGGGTGTTGCGCACGCGCTCGCGGGAACAACTGCACTGGAATTGCAGCGGCCTCGCCGAAGCCACCTCCGGTGGCGTTTCGTGGAAGAGCCGGTGGAGAACGGTCTCCGCTCCCAGGTTCAGCAGCTCCTCCATCGTCAGGCTGTCCGCCAGGGTGGTGAGGTGCTGCCACAGCTCGTCGTTACGTTCGGCGTTAGCAACACGCTCGGGCAGGCGCTGCAGGAGCAGCCCGGCGGCGCGGTTGTTGCCCGCCGCCAGCCAGATCCGCGTGGGCAGCTGCTCCGAGCGCTGAAAATAGTCCTCGACACAGCCCGCCAGCGTGGCGCGCTCCAGTGGCACCAGGCCCTGATACTGCTGCCCCTGCTCCGGCATGATGGTAATGGCCATGCGCCCCTGGCCCAGCAAATCGCCCAGTGGCGGCTGCTCCGTGGTCTCGGGTGTGTCGTCGTACCGCGCCAGCCCGCGCAGATAGCCCTGGTGGTCACATTCGGCCATGAGCAGCTGCACCGGGCCGCTGCCCTGAGCCTGCAGGCTCAGCCGGCCCTCGAATTTCAGGGTGCTGGACAATAGCGCCGCAGCGGTCAAGCTCTCCGCGACCAGGCCACGCAGCAGCAGCGGATAACCCCGGCCGGCGAGCGCGGGCTCGAGACTGGATTCCAGATGCACGATCTCGCCGCGCAGGTCCGAGTCCGGAAACAGAAAACGTTGGCGGAAGTCGTTGTCACGCATGGGCTATCTCTCGACAGGGCGCGCCATTGTGCGCAAACGCTATCTTCCCGGGAAGCCCCGCGCTTCTTCCCGGGTCTCTGACTATTCCCCGTCCTGGCGCAGCCGGCGCAGAGCCCGGCGGTCGCGTTTGTCCGGCCGGCGCGGCGGCGCGGGCCGGCTACCCCCGGTGCGGCGGCTCTCCGCGGCTTCGGCTCGCCTTTGCCGCGACGGCTCCGTCTCCCGGTAAAGCTGTTCCGCCTGGTGGGCCGAACCGCGCTTCGATGCCACCGCCAGCACCTCCACCTCGAAGGTCTGTGGCTCCTTCGTGATCTCCAGGAGCATGCCGGGGGCTACGGTCTTGCCGGGTTTGGCCTTCTGGCCGTCGACCTTGACCTTGCCGCCTTCGACGGCATGCTTGGCCACGGAGCGCGTCTTGAAGAACCGCGCTGCCCAGAGCCAGGAGTCGAGGCGCGCATTAGCCGGCATGGGTGGGCTCCGGAAGGATATCGCTGAATGCCCCGATGGCCGGGAAGGGGTTGGTGTGCGCACGCGGCGGCACGCTGGAATCCGGATGCAGGATGCTCCAGTTTTGGGCGATGCCGAAGTCCCGCGCGGCGTGCAGCACCTTGAGCGAATCGTCCACCAGCAGCGCCGCCGCAGGGTCAAACGAACGCCGGGCACGTAGTGCCTCCCAGAAACCTGGTTCCTCCTTGGCGCGACCGAAATCGTGACTGCTGTAAAGCCCGTGGAACCAGTGGTCGATGCCCGTGCACTCGCTCTTCAGGGTCAAGGCGTCCGGATGACAGTTGGTGACCATGACGAGCTGGCGACCGGTTGCGCGCAAGGTTCGCAGAAAGGTTTCCGCACCCGGGCGCGGCGCAATGTGATGAGCGACCTCGCGCTTGATTGCGGCTATGTCCAGGCTTAGCTCGCGCGACCAGAAATCCAGGCAATACCAGTTCAGAGTGCCCAGATGGGCATCCAGTCGTGCATGGACATGCGCGACCGCCTCTTCGTGGCCCAGCGCATGGACCTGCGCATAGCGCCGTGGCAGATAGTGTTGCCAGAAGAAATTGTCGAAGGACAGATCCAGTAGCACGCCGTCCATATCCAGCAGCACGGTATCGATGGAATCCCAGTTGATCATGGGCTGGCTGCTCGCGGCTCGGAGTGGCTATCGATTCTATGATAAGTTACCAGGTTTCCGTGTTCGAGCCCCCGGAGTGCACCCATGGATGACAAACCCAGAGTGCTGGATACGCGGCTGGTCACTTCCAGCAAACTGTTCGGCATTGAGGAAATGCATCTGCGTTTCAACAATGGCCTGGAGCGGACCTTCGAGCGTTTGCGCACGCCGCCCATTGCCGCGGTCATGATGGTACCGGTCCTGGACGACGGCGATACCGTACTCTTGATCCGGGAGTACGGCGCCGGGGTGGAGGAGTATGTGCTTACGCTCCCCAAGGGCGCCTACGAGCATGGCGAGGACTGGCACGAGGCCGCCAACCGCGAGCTCAAGGAGGAGGTCGGCCAGGGTGCGCAAGAGCTGAAGCTGTTGAAGGAACTCACCTTGTCACCGGGCTATATGGGCCACAGCATCCAGGCGGTGCTTGCGCGCGGGCTTTACGAGGAAACTCTACCCGGCGACGAGCCCGAGCCGCTGGAAGTCGTGCCCTGGAGTCTGTCGAACCTGTCTGCCTTGTTCGAACGCAGCGACGTCACGGAATCACGGGTCATCGCCGCGCTTTATCTCGCGCGCGATTTCCTGACCGCATCCTGATATAGAGAGGAGCTTTCCATGAGTGATCGTCAATCGTTGCTGGGATCCGTGGTGGGTATTGCCCGGGAGGCGGGCGAGGCCATTTTGCGAATCTACGACAACGAGGATCTGGAAGTGAGCAACAAGGACGACGACTCGCCGCTGACGCGCGCGGACACCGATGCCCACCACGTCATTCTGGAGCGTCTGGCCGAGCTGACCCCGGATGTCCCGGTGCATTCCGAGGAATCGAGCCATATCGACTGGGAAGAGCGCCGGCACTGGCAGCGCTTCTGGCTGGTGGATCCGCTCGACGGTACCAAGGAATTCATCAACCGCAACGGCGAATTCACCGTCAATATTGCCCTGGTGGAGAACAACCGGCCCACCCTGGGTGTGGTGCATGTGCCCGCCATGGGCACCACCTATATGGGCGGAGTCGACATCGGCGCCCAGGTGGAGCGCGAGGGCGAGCGCTCGTCCATGCAGGTACGCCCGCTGGGCGACACCGTCATCATGGTGGCCAGCCGTCGTCACGGCGCTGAACAGGTGGAGGCGCTGGCCGCGCGTATTGAAAGTGAGATCGCGCCGGTTGAACGCACCAGCATGGGGTCGTCCCTGAAGCTTTGCCTGGTGGCCGAGGGTAAGGCGGATATCTATCCGCGGCTGTCGCCCACCTCGGAATGGGACACCGCCGCTGCCCATGCCCTGGTCCGCGCGGCCGGCGGCACCGTCGTGGACACGGATTTCCGCGAGTTGATGTATAACGATAAAGAAGACGTCCTCAATCCGGCTTTTCTGGTGCTGGGTGCGCAACCACAGCACTGGGAGGCCAAGCTCCGGGATTTGCTCTGAGCGACCGGCATTGAATCAGAGCTGAAGCAAACGGGGGTGGCATGGCATTGGTGGAAGAACATCGTTTTCTCAGTCAGGGCACCACCTGTGTGGGCCGGCTGCACCGTCTGGACGAGACCCCGGCCCGCCGCCCCTGTGTGGTCATGGGGCATGGTTTTGGCGCTACCCAGGACGCGGGCTTGCAACCCTTTGTGGATGCTCTGGTGGCGGCGGATTTCGCGGTTTTCACCTTTGACTACCGTCATTTCGGTGCCAGTGAAGGCACGCCGCGACAGTTGCTGGTCATCCAGCGTCAGGTCCGGGACTGGCTGGCGGCCGTCGACACGGCGCGTTCGCTGCCGGGTGTGGACCCGGAGCGCATCGCGCTCTGGGGCACCTCGCTGGGAGGGGGCCTGGCCACCTCGGCGGCGGCACGCGATGGCGGCGTCCAGGCGCTGGTGGCGCAATGCCCCATGATGGATGGTCTGGCTTCGGCCCGAGCTGTCTTGGGCTATGCCGGCGTGGTCTATATGGCTCGACTGGCAGGGCATGGTTTCGCGGACATGGTGCGCGGCGGGCTGGGCGTGAGCCCGCACTACATCCCCTCGGCCGGCAAGCCCGGCGAGATTGCGGCCATGTCCGCCGACGATGCTTATGACGGCTATATCAGCCTCATGCCCCCGGGCGCCCCCAATGAGGTGGCGGCCCGCATCACTGCCCGCCTGATGTTCTATCGACCCGAGCGTGAAGCGGCGCGGGTCCGCTGTCCCGCGCTCATCCAGGTTTGCGATCAGGATTCCGTCGCCCCCGGCGCCGCTGCTGACCGGGCGGCTGAGCGCATGGCCGATGCGGAAGTGCACCATTACGATATCGGTCACTTTGACATCTACCACGGCGATGCACGTGCGCAGGCCCTGGCGGATCAGCTGCACTTCCTCAAGCGCCGGCTGTGATCCGCTCATGAGCACGGGCACCAGCACGGGCAGTACGCGTTCGGCCGGGATACTGCCGTAAAGATCCGTTGGAACCCTGGCCCACTGGGGCACGCCACCGGAGCCCAGCACGAGCGCGTTGAGCGGCGTGGCGACCGGCAGCATCAACGTGGAGGAGGCGGCCGTCCCCACCGGCACCGCTACCGTCGCCGGGCCCGCGCCCAGCGTCCACAACAGCACGGTCGCGGAAAAAATGAGCAAGGTCAGCCAGGCCTGGCGGCTGTGAGGAAAAGACAGGGCGCGACCGCGGCCGCCACGGATACTAGCAGGCTGCTGAAAACCCCTTGCGCACTCGGCGTGGCCTGCAGCGTGCAACTGCTGTACTTTGTTGCGACGGACAGGGTGATTGCCGTTCCGAACAACAAAGTGCAGCAGATGGGCGCTTCAGGTCACGCCCGTCGTAGCTTTCAGGCTAGCCCCCTTTCTTCGTTGCCATTTTTCGACGGGTAGAAACCCGCCTTCGAAATGGCGCCTCGATGGCGAACCAGTCTGAAAGCCTGAGTACGCAACGGCTTTTTCAACAGCCTGCTAGACGTTCCAGGGCTCAGGAATTGGCGGGACAGTTCAGGATCCGGCCCTCGATTTCCACGCGCCGCATCCCGCCGCCCGTGTGGGCCTTGAAAGCTCGATAGGCAGTCACACGAACACTGTTGCCGCCGGCCTTGTCCGCCGCGCGCAGCAGTCGCTTCCGAGCCAGGTGTTCATAGGATCTTGGGCCCGCGAGGCCGTGCCACCAGCGCTGGGCAGCCTGGACTTCCACCTGATCCAGCGAACGGCATTGATCCGAGGGTGTTTGGTGTCGATGAACCAGCTTGATATCCCGCTCGGACGTGGAGGCACAGGCCGCCAGCAGGGCCAGGCTCAAATACGCGATGCACCTCACGGGTTTCTCCCGAACGCTGCCATTGCCGTGACTGTAACCGCTGGTAGAGGGATTTGAAAATCGGCTCCATTCGAGCGCATTGGAGTGAACGGCCATGACGGTTATGGTTGCACCCACATTCAGCGATCGTGCCCGGAATGCAGTCACTCACAAACCGAATCCTTCAACGCTGGCAAATCATTTCCAGCAAGATGTCGCCCCCGGTTTTTTTCGGTTCGGCTGCCGCCGTCATTGGTTTTTGCATTTTCGGCGGTATCTTTACCCAGACGGCGAGCGAATCCTTCGGCTGGCTCCAGGAAAACATTTCCCGGACCTTCGGTTGGTATTACACGTTGTCCGCCACCGCTTTCGTGATTTTCAGCTTTTGGCTGATGCTCAGCCCCTATGGCCGGCTGCGGCTGGGTCCGCCGGATGCGCGTCCGGAATTCGGGTATCCGGCCTGGTTCGCCATGCTGTTCAGTGCGGGCATGGGTACAGGCCTGGTGTTCTGTGCCGTGGCGGAGCCGCTGTATCACTATGCCGAACCGCTCTTTGCCCAGGGCAATACCCCACAGGCGGCACGCGAGGCCATGCGCTACACCTTTTTTCACTGGGGTCTGCATCCCTGGGCCATCTATATCCTCTTTGGCGTGGCTATCGCCTACTTTCATTTCCGTCATGATTTGCCGCTGGCCCCGCGCTCGATTCTGCACCCGCTGATCGGCGAACGCATTTACGGGCCCATCGGCCACGGTGTGGATATTCTCTGTACCGTGGGCACCTTGCTGGGGGTGTCCACCTCCCTCGGGCTTGGAGCGATGCAGATCAACTCGGGCGTGGCGCAGTTCTTCGACGTGCCTCAGGCCACGGGTGTTCAGGTGGCAATTATTGCGTTGATTAC
Organism: uncultured Alcanivorax sp.; assembly: GCA_964411265.1. Taxonomy (GTDB): domain Bacteria; phylum Pseudomonadota; class Gammaproteobacteria; order Pseudomonadales; family Alcanivoracaceae; genus SLJS01. Next base: position 6,701 of record CAYPKI010000031.1, read on the forward strand.
GCTCGTGGCCACGATCTCCGTGGTCTCGGGTATCAAGGCTGGCATTCGCCGGCTGAGTATGCTCAACATCGCCCTGGCCTTCATCCTGATGATGTTCGTGCTGCTGGTGGGCTCCACCGTCTATATTCTCGAAACCTTTGTGGGCTCGCTAGGCACCTACATTCAGAAACTGCCCATGATGAGTCTCTGGGTTGACTTCACGCGCGACACGGACTGGCAGGTCGACTGGACGCTGTTCTACTGGGGCTGGTGGATTTCCTGGTCGCCCTTTGTGGGTGTTTTTGTGGCGCGCATTTCGCGCGGGCGCACCATTCGCGAGTTCGTGCTCACGGTGATGCTGGTGCCCACCCTGGCCACTTTTGTCTGGCTGTCCGTGTTTGGCGGATCCGCGCTCAATATGGAGATTTTCGCCAATGGGGAGCTGGGTGCGCTGGTGCAAGACAATCTGGCTCTTTCGCTGCATGCCTTGCTGCGCGAGTTACCCCTGGCCTCGATTTCCATGGTCTGTGCCACGCTCGTCATTACCATCTTCTTTATCACCTCCTCGGATTCCGGCTCGCTGGTGGACGACATGGTCACGTCCGGGGGTCATCCCGACCCGCCGCGGGCCCAGCGAGTGTTCTGGGCTTTTTCCGAGGGGGCCGTGGCCGCGACTCTGCTGGTTGTCGGGGGGCTGCGCGCCATCCAGGACGCTTCCATTTCCCTGGGGTTTTTCATGTCCATACTGTTGGTGCTGATCGCCTTCAGTCTGCACCGGGCCCTGCTGCGGGAAAGGCGCCTGGCCGGAGCGGGCGTGGAAGTTAGCTTCGAAAAACGTCCCTGGGAAGTTCGCCCCGGAACGGATTCCGACGACAGGCATCGGACCGGCGAGCCATGAAACTGTTGTCGGCATACAGTCTCGGCATGACGCTGCTGCTAGCGGGCTGCGCCTCGACGCCGGAGAGTGAGCCCGAGATCAGCGGAAAACACAAGGCCAAACGGCTGGTCGAAGTCACTTATACCATCGACCCCGATGAGCCCATTCAACCGGATTGGAGCCGCGCCCGAAATCGTGCGCGGGAGCAATGCCGGCTCTGGGGCCATGATGCTGTTGAAAGTTATGGCAAGCAGCGCGAGGAATGCGAGGCCGCCAATCGCTACCGCGAATGCACCCTGTATTATGTTACACGGACCTGGCGGTGCCTGGACGGCAACCAGGGGGCAAGCAACGATGCCTGACAACGGTGCATGCAAGGGGGAATCGCCATGGCACAGTTTGTAGCCTTTGATTCACGCGTGGAAGTGAATGGCGACACGGTCCTGTCTTTTATCAATTCCATGGACGAAGGCCAGGAAAGACGCTGGGGCATGTTGGCTCATCACGGTATTGAGCCCGAGCCGGGTCAGTGGTATCCACAACAGGCCTGGCTTGACGCCTTTCGGGACATCGCCGAAACCCTGGGAGATATGAGCTTGTTCGTGATCGGCAAGGCCATTGTGGACAACGCGGAATTTCCGCCCATGGAAAATCTGCAGGAAGCGTTGAATGCCATCGACGTGGCCTATCACATGAATCATCGGCTGCATGGCGAGATCATGTACAACCCGGAAACCGGGGAGAAGACCCCCGGCATTGGTCACTATCACCTGGAGTCCTTTGACCGGGACAACAAAAGGGCAATCATGGTGTGCGACAATCCCTATCCCGGCCGTTTTGACGAAGGCATCATTGCCCAGGTGGCCCGGCGGTTCAAGCCGTCGTTCAAAAACCCGACGGTGGAACTGGATCCCGACAGGGAATCCCGGGCTCGGGGCGGCGAGTCCTGCACCTTCATCATCGAGTGGTGATAAGGCCGGAGGAGCGAGGTTTGCAGGAGCGGCCGTCCCGGTCGCCAACCGGTCCGGCGCAACCGGGCATGCATCGATGATAGGCCACCACGATTGCAATATCCGCAACGAATTGTCTGTCTGACTGAGGAAACGACGGAAACGCTCTATGAGGTAGGTGCGAAAGAGCGCATCGTCGGTATTTCCGGTTTTACGGTGCGCCCACCGCAGGCGCGCAAGGAAAAGCCCAAGGTATCCGCCTTCACCTCGGCCAAGATCGGCGAAATCCTGGAACTGGAGCCGGATATGGTGATCGGCTTTTCCGATATGCAGGCGGATATCGCCGCTGAGCTCATTCGCAAGGGTGTGGCGGTGCATGTGTTCAATCAACGTAGCGTGCCCGGCATCCTGCGTATGATCCGCACCCTGGGTGGCATGCTCGGCCTCGCCGAACAAACCGATGCCCTGGCGGGTCAGCTCGAAGAGCGCGTTGAACGGATACGCGAGCAGCAGATGGCCAGAGGGCCGAGACCGCGCGTCTATTTCGAGGAATGGGGTGATCCGTTAATTTCCGGTATTGGCTGGGTGTCCGAGCTTATCGGCATAGCCGGGGGCGAGGATATCTTCCCGGAGCGGGCCGCGGAGGCGGGCGCGAAAGAGCGCATCATCGAAAATCCCGATGACGTGGTGGAACGGCAGCCGGACATCATCATCGGCTCCTGGTGTGGCCGCAAGTTCCGCCCCGACCAGGTGGCGGCACGCGCCGGCTGGTCTGAGCTCCCCGCTGTGCGCGACGGCGCGGTCCAGGAGATCAAGTCTGCGCTTATCCTTCAGCCGGGGCCGGCGGCGCTCACGGATGGACTGGATCAGCTTTGCGACATTATTAACGAGTGGCGCGCCAGCCGGAGCTGACCCTTTGCATGCGCCTGCCCCGGGGGCAATCACCCGGCCGACCCCGGCTAGCCCGGGCCTTTTCGGGCTTTCGGCGCGCTGGTAGATCAATCGTGTTTCGCTCCAGTCCCCCGCTTTCAGTGAGTCACTCCCAATAGTTTTAGGCGATTGCCAGCTCAGGCAGATCGGATTGGGCAGGCCGGCGTCGCCGCGTTACGCTTCCAATTGAGGTGTAAGAAGGGTATGCCCGTGCCATTTGGCATGACCTGGAACGCAAGAACATAGATGGGACGGCCCTTTCGACCCGACTGGTTCAAATCATCCGTTCGGGATGTAAGGAACTCGGCCGATGGGGCGTGTGCCTGTTTGGTGCCAGAGTGTCGCCTTGATGCGCGCACCCGGGCGATGGAAACAGCCATGAGCGGAGGAAAGATATGAGCAACGAAGACAGCCAAAGCACGGGCCAATGCCCCGTAATGCACGGCGCACGTACGCAGTTGGACGGTGACGGTACAGGGCTTCAGCACTGGTGGCCCAACCAGCTGAACCTGGGCATTCTTCACCAGCACTCCAGCCTGTCCAACCCGCTGGGAGAGGCTTTTGATTACCGGGAAGCGTTCAATCAGCTTGACCTGAAAGCACTGAAAAGCGATCTGTTTGATCTCATGCAGAATTCGAAAGACTGGTGGCCGGCCGATTATGGTCACTATGGCCCACTCTTCCTGCGGATGACCTGGCATGCCGCGGGCACCTATCGCACGGGCGATGGTCGCGGGGGTGCCGGCACGGGCAATCAGCGCTTTGCGCCCATCAACAGCTGGCCGGACAACGGCAATCTTGATAAGGCCCGGCGTGTGCTCTGGCCCATCAAGCAAAAGTACGGCAACCAGATTTCCTGGGCCGACCTGATAGTACTGGCGGGCAACTGCGCCCTGGAGTCCATGGGCTTCAAGACCTTCGGCTTCGGCGGTGGTCGCGAGGATATCTGGGAGCCGGAAGAGGATATCTATTGGGGTTCCGAGAAAGAGTGGCTCGACGATCAGCGTTACAGTGGTGACCGCGAACTGGAGCAGCCCCTGGCCAATGTGCAGATGGGTCTGATCTATGTGAACCCGGAAGGCCCAAACGGCGAGCCCGACCCCTACAAGGCTGCCAAGGACGTTCGCGATACCTTCGCCCGCATGGCCATGAACGACTATGAAACCGTGGCGCTGATCGCCGGCGGCCACACCTTCGGCAAATGTCACGGCGCCGGTGATCCGTCCCATGTGGGTCCGGAACCGGAGGGCGCACCCCTGCAGGAGCAGGGCCTAGGCTGGAAAAGCAGCTTCGGCACGGGCAAGGGCACCGACACCATTACCAGTGGTATCGAGGGCGCGTGGACGCCCGAGCCCACGAAATGGGACAACGGCTACTTCGACATGCTCTTCGGGTATGAGTGGGAGCTCACCCAGAGCCCGGCCGGAGCTTATCAGTGGACACCCACAGACGCGTCCGCCGGCAACCTGGTGCCGGACGCGCAGGACCCGTCCAAGCGGCTCGCGCCCATGATGCTCACCACGGACCTCTCGTTGAAGGTGGACCCGGATTACGCCGGGATCTCGAAGTACTTCCACGAGAACCCGGGCGAGCTCGAGGATGCCTTCGCCCGCGCCTGGTTCAAGTTGCTTCACCGCGACATGGGCCCCAAGGCACGCTATCTCGGTCCCGAGGTGCCGGAGGAAAACCTGATCTGGCAGGATCCGGTACCGGCCGTGGATCATGAGCTGATCAACGATCAGGATATCGCCACGCTAAAGGAGAAAGTCCTCGACACCGGCTTGTCCGTGTCCGAGCTGGTGTCCACGGCCTGGGCGTCCGCCTCCACTTTCCGCGGCTCGGACAAGCGCGGCGGTGCCAATGGCGCGCGTGTTCGCCTGGCGCCGCAGAAGGACTGGGCGGTCAACCAGCCCGAGCAGCTCAACAAGGTACTGCGGACCCTGGAAGGCGTGGAAAAGGAATTCAACGATGCCCAGTCCGGTAACAAGCGGGTGTCCCTGGCCGATCTGATCGTGCTGGGCGGCAACGCGGCTATCGAGAAGGCCGCGCGCGATGCCGGGCAGAAGATCGAGATCCCCTTCCACCCGGGGCGGACGGATGCCTCTCAGGAATGGACGGACGAGCAAGCCTTTGCCGTGCTGGAACCCGAGGCCGACGGTTTCCGCAACTACCTGAAGGAGCGTTTCACGGTACGCCCCGAGGAAATGCTGCTGGACCGGGCGCAGTTGCTCAACCTGACGGCGCCCGAGATGACGGTACTGGTGGGTGGCATGCGTGTGCTGGATACCAATGCGGATGGCTCACAGCGCGGGGTTTTCACCCGGCAGCCCGGCACCCTGTCCAATGATTTCTTCGTAAATCTGGTGGATATGGGATTGAAATGGGAGCCGGTTTCGGATGCCGAGGAAGAGTTCGAACTGCGCGATCGCCAGACCGACGAAGTGAAGTGGACCGGGACGCGCGTGGATGTCGTCTTCGGCTCCAACTCGCAACTGCGCGCCATCTCCGAGGTTTATGCCCAGGACGACAACCAGGAGAAGTTCGTGCGCGACTTCGTCGCCGCCTGGAACAAGGTGATGAACGCAGACCGCTTTGATCTCGCCTGATCGCTGATGACATGGCTCGGCCGCGTGCGGTTGCCGGGCCAAGCCTGCCGCGAAAAGGGCGGTGTCTCCTCCGGAGCCACCGTCCTTTTTCGTTCTCATCGTGCTTTTTTCCTGGTATTCGCTGCTTTCCGCTTGCGACGGTCATGCCGGATAATGCAGTAGATCCCGTACGACCCGGGTGGCATCCAGTCCGGGGTCGCCGAAATCGATGCTGCCATCCATATCCGTCAGAGTGCCGCGCCGCGAGGCATAGAGCAGCCAGTGCGCCCACTGCGGTAAACGGGGTTCATCCTCGTCGCGCTTGAGCGCGGCCACCAGATCCTCGGCCTGTTCCGGGTTCATCCAGGCCATACTGAGCGAGGCGTTTGCCCGCAGCCGGAAGACCGGCGGGCCGTTCACATCGAGCCAAGTCACGAAATGGATGGTTACGCCCATGGTCTCCAGAAGACAGCGAGCGGTTTCATTCATGCGGTGTTGCGGCACCAGTATGTCCAGCGCGCGCTGGCGCGGGCCCACGGAAGCTACCGGATTGGGCTCGGCAAAAGCAAGGTTTGGTTCCAACATCGGGTTTCTCCTTCAGAGGTACAGAGGGGAGAAACCATCGCGGCGGGACTGGAGGGAGAAGGGGTGCAGTTATCAATATGCCAACCGCCCCGAATCCGACCGTGCACCTTTTGACGCGAAGGCTTCAGTCCTAACAGGCCGTTGGGAAAGCCCCGCAGGGCAAGGTCTGAAGCGCCAATTTGCTGCACGTGGTTGCCTGGAAAGGGAGCCACCCTGTCCGGCGCAACCAGGTACACCAACTGTACGCTTCAGGCCACGCTGAGTACGAAAGGGGTTCACCAACAGCCTGGTAACCGCGGAGGTAATCGGGCTCGGCGGACGATTCCGCCATACCGTTGCGCGACAGCCCCGGACTCTCACCGGTGTTCCCCTCCAGCCAGCGGCGCGGCCGCCCGCTAGTGCGGTTCCACTTTCAACATAGACCAGATGCGCGGACGAGGCAAGACAAGAACCCGCGTGACCGGCTCGACGTTGGCGCCGCCGGGAGTCGCCAGCCGGAGGCCGGGATTCAAGCCAGCCCGGCCCGGGTCCATAGAAGCCTTGCTCTTGCGGGCCCCGAGTCCACAGGTCTTGAGCGCTCGCCCACAGTACGCCGTTCCCGGGTGCACAAGGCCATCCGGACGGCCAATACCGCCGGGCGACGTCGGGCATCACCCAGTCCCGCTCCCGTCACGGATTCCGTCGTGCGCTGGCGATAATCTGTCGTGTCCGCTCCATGAGGTGGTCGAGCGGCTCCGCGGTCACGGTCTCCGCGCCCACGGGCGCGTGAATGACTACCTCGATGGTGCCGGAATGAAAGACGGGACTGCCGTTGGGCAGCAGACGACGTGAACCGTTGACTGTTACCGGCAGAATGGGCAGACCGCTGTTCTGCGCGGCGATGAAGGCGCCTTTCTTGAACGGCAACATGTTGTCGTCCGGCGAGCGGGTTCCTTCGGGGAAGAACAAAACCCCCGTCCCCTCGGGCAGCTGCGCTACGCCTTCCTGAATGGAGCGCATGGCGCTACTGCTGTCCGAGCGGTCGATAAAGATATTACGCGAGGCGGCGAGCGCGTGACCGAAGAGTGGGATCCCGCGCAGCTCGTTCTTGATGACCCAGCGATAAGGTACGCCCAGGGAGGTGACCAGCGCCGGAATATCGAAATGCGACTGATGATTGCTCAGAATCACATAGCGCTGGCCCGGCTCCACATTTTCCCGGCCGCGAACCACCACGCGGATGCCGCTCACCCACAGGACCAGCCAGGCCCAGCTCTGCATCAGCACAAAGGCGACCTTGCCGGTCCTGCCGGCTAGCGCCGCCACGACAATGGGTACGAACAGCACCAGGGTAAAAACGGCCAGCCAGAAAAAGAGCCAGACCAGCTTCAGGCCCGCCCAGAGGCGACTCAGCATTGCCTTCTGCTCCCTCATGTCCGGATGTCAATCGGTATTCATAATGTATACATTTCTTGAGCTGAATCAATCCTGCGCTGTCGGGGCCCTTCTATATTGAAAGTGTCCATGGTCCGCAACGGCGTGGAAGGAGGTGGTCATGTCCTGGTTCAGCAACAAGACGGCACTTATCACCGGCGGGGCCCAGGGACTGGGCTTGCAGATGGCGCTGGCGTTCGCGCGCGAGGGCGCGGATATCGTCATCAGCGACATCAATGCCGACACCCTGGAGCCGGGCCGCGAGCAGGTCGAGGCGCTGGGGGTGCGGGCTTTCGCCTTCCGGGCGGATGTCACCGATGCGGACGACCTGCGGCGCTTGCGTGTCGATATCCACCGGGATGTCGGAAGTATCGATATCCTGGTGAACAATGCCGGCGTGGTCTTCGGGGGCGCCTTCATGGATGTGCCCCTGGAGAAGCACCGCATGACCTTTGACGTGAACGTCACCGGGCTGACCAACACCACCTGGATCTTCCTGACGGATCTGATCGCCCGGCCCGAGGCCCGGATCATCAATATCGCCAGCGCGTCCGGGTTGATCGCGCTCCCCTATGGCGCCACCTATGGCGCCAGCAAATGGGCGGCCATCGGGCTGTCCGAGGCGCTGCGTCAGGAGCTCCGTGATCAGGGCCATGATCATGTGCGCATTACCTCCGTGTGTCCGAGCTTTATCGACACGGGCATGTTCCATGGCGTGACGCCGCCCCGCATGACCCGCATGCTCGACCCGCAAAGACTGGTGGACAAGATTCTCTAGAGGAACACCGTGATAAAGGAGCTGAT
>CAYPKI010000031.1:14833-15567 GCA_964411265.1 uncultured Alcanivorax sp.
ACCCGCGTGCTGGATGCCCTCGCCCGGTTCTTTGGCGTGGCCACCAGCATGAAGGCGTGGCGGGGGCATTAGCAGCAGCTTACCCGGGCAGAAGGGGCGACCCGCTGTGACGCCCACCTTGATGCGCCCCCGCTATGGCGACGATAGTTGAATCGGATCACACACGACAAGCTCAGGGGCGTTATAGTCTCCCCGGTATTTCTTGTAACGGTAAGGAGTCGCATCCATGCGAAAAACGACAACCTCTTTGATAGCCGCCGCCGCGGTGATGCTATCGCCATTCATGCTTTTGGGGTCTGCCCAGGCGCAGGACAGCCAGGCCGAGGCCAAGTCGAATCAGTACTGGTGGCCTGAGCAGCTGGACCTGAGCCCGCTTCGACGCCCCAACCCCGAATCCGACCCCAGAGATGCCGATTTCAGCTACGCCGAGCAGGTCGAGAAGCTCGACTACGCCGCTCTCAAGAAAGACCTAAAGGACATGATGACCAACTCGCGTGACTGGTGGCCGGCGGACTATGGTCACTACGGTCCGTTCTTCATTCGCATGTCCTGGCATGCCACGGGCACCTACCGCATGCGTGACGGCCGCGGCGGTGTCGGTGGCGGGCAACAGCGCTTCGACCCGCTCAACAGCTGGCCGGACAACGCCAACCTGGACAAGGCCCGGCGCTTGCTCTGGTCCATCAAACAGGACTATGGCGACAACATTTCCTGGTCCGACCTGCTGGCGCTGG
>CAYPKI010000031.1:15577-17657 GCA_964411265.1 uncultured Alcanivorax sp.
AGACATGGGCTTCGAAACCCTGGGCTTCGCATTGGGCCGCACGGACGACTGGGAGCCGGACCAGGTCTACTGGGGCCCCGAGAGCGAGATGCTTGCGGGCGAGCGTTACGAGGGCGGTCATGATCTTGAGCGGCCCTTCGGTGCCACCCAAATGGGTCTGATCTACGTCAATCCGGAAGGTCCGAAAGGCGAGCCCGATCCGCTGGCCGCGGCCAAGGCTACCCGCGAGACCTTTGGGCGTATGGCCATGAATGACGAAGAAACCCTGGCGCTGATCGCCGGCGGCCACACCTTCGGCAAGGCGCACGGCGCTAACAAGGCCGAGGACTGCGTGGGCCGCGAGCCGGCTGGCGCGGACATGGAAGAGCAGGGGCTGGGCTGGAAGAACAAGTGTGGCAAGGGCAAGGCCGAGGACACCTATACCAGTGGCCTGGAAGGCGCCTGGACGGCCAGTCCCGCGAAGTGGACCCAGCAGTACCTGCAAAACCTCTTCGGCTTTGAGTGGAAGAAGACCAAGAGCCCGGCGGGCAAGACCCAGTGGGAGCCCAAGGCTGATAGTGCTTCCAATATGGTCCCGGACGCGCACGTCGAGGGTAAGCGTCACCCGCCCATGATGTTCACGACGGATATTGCGCTGAAGCGCGATCCAGAGTACCGCAAGATCGCCAAGCGCTTCATGGAGAACCCGGAAGAGTTCGAACAGGCCTTCGCTCGCGCCTGGTTCAAACTCACGCACCGTGACATGGGCCCGCGCTCGCGCTACATGGGTCCGGCTGTCCCCGAGCAGAAGTTTGCCTTCCAGGATCCGCTGCCGGAAGCCGACTACAAGACGGTCGGATCGGGCGACATCGAGAGCCTGAAGAGCGACATCAAGGAATCGGACCTGAGCGTTCAGGAACTGGTCCGCGTGGCCTGGGCCTCGGCGTCTACCTACCGTGACACCGACAAGCGCGGTGGCGCCAATGGTGCCCGTGTTCGTCTGGCGCCGCAGAAAAGCTGGGCGGTCAACAACCCGGAAGAGCTGGACCGCGTGCTGAACCATCTGGATGAAATCCGCACGGAGTTCAATGACTCCCAGTGGTTCGACACCAAAGTCTCGCTCGCAGACATGATTGTTCTGGGCGGCGCGGCCGCGATCGAAAAAGCGGCGGCGAAAGCCGGTCAAGACATCACCGTACCCTTTGAACCGGGCCGGGTGGACGCCACCGCCGAGATGACCAACGCTGACAGCTTTGAAGTACTCAAGCCGGACTCGGATCCGTTCCGCAACTATCACAGTTCGGAAGCGGATGAATCACCCACGAAGGAGATGGTTGAGAAGGCCAATCTGATGGGGCTCACGGTGCCGGAGATGACAGTGCTGATCGGCGGCATGCGTTCATTGGGCGCTAACGCCGAGGATGTTGACCACGGCGTGCTCACTGACGAGCCGGGCACCCTGACCAACGATTTCTTCGTCAATGTCCTGGACATGTCCACCGACTGGAAGAAGTCCGAGGAGTCCGAAGGCCTCTATGTGGGCCACGACCGCAAAACCGGCGAGCGCCAGTGGACGGCCACACCCGTGGACCTGATCTTTGGCTCCAACGCCGAGCTGCGCGCCGTGACCCAGTACTACGCCACTGACGACGCCGACCAGAAGTTCCTCGAGGACTTCGTCGACGCCTGGACCAAGGTCATGCGGGCGGATCGTTTCGACTTGAGAGGCTGAATACAGCGCTTTCAGCGCCGAGCATAAAGGGGCCACCCGTTCGGGTGGCCCCTTTTTTTGTTCGCCGCCTGGATTCAACCTGGTGTGTAACCACAGAGAACACCGGGAACACAGAGAATGCCAGACCTTACCTCTGTGCTCTCTGTGGCACCTGTATCCGGGACACCCGGGCTTTCCTCTCCCGAGAAAGAGAGGAAATGCTAAGGGGGTGCATCGGAGATGGCACAGCGCGCCCTGCAATCCCGGAAACATGCATCCTGGCGTGGGAGTGGCGTCCCCGCCACGATCATCTCATAAGCTCTGCTAAGCGCTGCCCTGCCGGGCGGCAAGCCGGGACGCGCCCCGGCGGGCGCCTTACTTCCTTTTGCT
>CAYPKI010000032.1:0-3892 GCA_964411265.1 uncultured Alcanivorax sp.
GATTGCCGCGGATGGTCGGCTGGCTTGCCTTGCCAATGCCGGGGCCATCGCGGGTCAGCTAAGCCTCGCGGTCGCGATAATGGGGTTTCATGGATTATCTTCGTTTCCCGGTCGATTCGCATGCGTGGGTCTTCTGGCTTTGCTGAATCCGGTGCGAGTCCGGGCATCAGTCCACATCCAGTGATTACAACGGGAGGACCATGACTGCACGGCCAGGCGAGACTGATGTGCTGGTGGTGGGCGCCGGACCCACGGGCCTGGCTCTGGGCGTCATTTTAAGACGGCACGGTATTGATTGCGTGGTCGTGGATAAACTTGACGCGCCGCTGCCCTGGTCGCGTGCCCTGGTGCTCCAGGCAAGCACGCTGGAAATCTTTCGGGCGCTGGGTGTATGGCAAGCGGTCATGGAGCGCAGTCTGGTTCAGCAGATGGTTACGGTGCGCAACGAGGGTGGCCCCCTGGTAGAGATGGGGCTGGGGGATCTGGATGCGCCCCTGTCCCGGGTTTGGTCTTGTCCCCAGTCGGCGGTGGAGGCGTGCCTGAGCGAGCGATTCCGCGAGCTGAGCGGAACCCTTGTTCGGGCGACGGAATTGCTGGATTTTCGGCAGGAGGGTGAGGGTGTGCGCGCGCGCCTGCGGGACGGCGCGGGCGAGCATGAGCTGAATTGCCGCATGCTGGTGGGTTGCGACGGCGTTCATTCCCGGGTACGTGAGGAACTGGGCCTGCGCTTTGATGGTGTGCGCCAGTCGGATCATTTCCTGCTGGCGGATCTGGATATCGACTGGGATCTGGATCCGTACAGCTCCCACGGTTTTTTGCTGGCACGGGGATCACTGGTGGCGCTACCCATGCCGCGTGGCTGGCGGCTGGTGATCAACCAGCGCGACACGGAGCTGGAGGCGAGCGAGGAATTGACCCTCGAACCTTTTCGCGCTCTGCTGGAAGACGCTTTCGGCTCGGTGCCGGAGCTGAGTGAACCCTGGTGGTTGAGTCATTTCTCCATTCATCGTCGGCTGGCCTCGCATTACCGGCGCAACATGGTCTTCATGGCCGGCGACGCTTGTCATGTGCAAAGCCCGCTGGGTGCCCAGGGGATGAACACGGGCATTGCCGACGCTTTCAATCTGGGCTGGAAGATGGCGCTCTATCTGCAGGGCCACGGCGATGGCAGCCTGTTGGATACCTATGAGCGCGAACGCCGGCCGGTGGCCCGGTCCATGCTGCAGACCATGGATTTTCTCTCGCGCGCATCCTTGGCTCGCCATCCGCTGTTGCGACGCCCGCGGGATTGGATCCTGAAGTGGCTGGGCCGGCAGGCCTGGTTTCGGCGCCGTCTGGTGCGGCGATTCAGCCAGCTTGATGTGAACTATCGCACCGTGGCGTCCTCGCTGAATCTGCCACCCGGGTTTCTCCGGGGGCCGGGGCCCTGTCCCGGGGATCCGGTACCGGATGTAAAACTGGTGTATCCGAATGGTAGCTATTCCCGGCATCTGCAGGCGCTGCTGCGCGATCCGCGTCACCATTTACTGATCTGGCTTCCTGATGACAGCGCCCACCGGGCGCGGGTGAGTGCTTATGCGCTGGCGGACCGGCTCTGGCTGGATTACGGCAAACGCGTGGCCATGACCGTGATTACGCCCACGCCCCTGGAACCGGAGCTGGCGGATTTGCGCGAGTTCAATGTATCCGTGTTTATCGATCGGGATGGCGAATTCCGGCGTTGCTTTGGCGAGCAGAACAGCATCTGGGTGCTGCGCCCGGATGGCCATCTGGCCTGGCGCGGCCGGTTGCGCGAGGGCGACCGGCTGCTTCAGGACATGGAGCGTTTTTTCCGGCGGCTGTAAAGCAGCGGAATCAGAACCCACCAGAACGTGGATAGACTCCCGAGGGATTGTGCTCCTGCCCGGAGGGCTCCACCGGTCACAAGCAGCAAGGCCAGCGTCTCAGCGGCCCCGCCACTGGATGAATCGCCGTTGGAATTCGAGCCATTGCGGCTGTCTTGCTCCGAGAACACCAGGGAAAGACTGTCATCGAAGTTGACCTCGGGAAAATCACCATCTTCTGAAAAGGCGATGGCGGCAATATCGTACGCGCCCGTGGCGTCGGCTCGGAATCGCAGACGGTAGTCGACGCTACTGGATTTAGCGAGGTGATCACCGGGCTGACACACCCAGGGGTTTCCATTGCAATTGAGTTCGGCTGGATTGGTCAGCGTAATACCCGACGGCAATTCCAGGCGGAAGGCGATGTTGTCGGCACCTTCATGCGTGGCTTCATTGCGGACCTTGAGCGGAACGGATGCGGCCTCGGCTCCCGCACTGGGTTCACCGAAGCTCAGGCTCATATCCGGTTCGTCGGAAAATATCAGGGTCTGCTCGGCACGATCATTGCCAGCGCGGTAATCGCCCTCGTCCGCGTCGGCGGTCAGGGATGACGTAATAATTCGGTCGCGGTTGCCGGAATGCTGGATTTCCACGGTACCCCGTTGCGTGTTTCCGGCGGGCAGCGGATTGCTGCTGGTCGTGCATTCGAGCTGCCCGGCGCCGTTGTCCGTGCAGTCGAGGTCGTCGAGGTTATCAGTGTCCGTGGCGGAAGCCGAGGTGCCGGGGTCCAGGCTGCCAAGAACGCCAGAAGCGCCATTGCTGACCGAGCCATTACGCAGCGCAAGCTCCATTGTGCGTGTTTTGCCAATGCCTGCATATCTTGTTGATGCTGCAGACAGGTCACTGGTCATGTCCACTACAGGCGCGCTGGTTTTCGCGGTTGTAAGCTCCACCCAGTCCACATACTCTTTTATGGCCGTATAAACGCCGGGGGCGTTCGGATCACCACAATCAAAGCCCCAGGAGGTGATCCCGGCGACCCAGTCCTTGTTGTCACGCGTCAGAAAAAGCGGTCCCCCACTGTCGCCTACACAAGTGTCTTCGCCAAAGGTGTCTTTCCCGGCCGTGTCGTTTTTTACATTGGGATTGTCCGGCGAGGTATCTCCATCATCATCCTTTTCGAAATCTTCTGCATCGGGCTCGTAGGCACAGAGCATGGACTCCGAAAAGAGCGAATCGTCGTTATAGTCATCCTTGCACTGGGGCAAGGGGAGAAAGTCCAGCTTGACCTGCTGCAGTGTTTCGGCGAAGAAGTACTCGCTCGCTGTTTTGTCGTCGGTTTCCGGGGCCGTCGCCCCCCAGCCCAGCACCTGGACGCCATCGTCGCCGGAATCGGACAGCGCTTGTAACCGGGGGCCGTTGATCACGCTGGCCGTAGCCACCGAAACCGGATTCTTGAGGCGTAGCAACGCGATATCATCAATGTTCGCTTGAGTGGAGGTATCCCAGTTCGGCCCTTCAGACCCATCCGGAATCTGGATCCGGCTTACCTCGCGGCGGCCCGTCTGGCAGTTATCGCACAAGTCGATGGTATCAATCAGCACGGTGATATCACTGGCGGAGAATTCAGCGTCGTCACTGTCGTCCTCGGGATTGAAGCAGTGAGCGGCGGAGAGAATCCATTGCGGGCTGATCAATATGCCACCACAGAATTGGGCCTGGAAGTTGTTCGTTTTTTTGTCATCCAGTACCGCAACCATCCAGGTCCATTCGCTTTCGGGTGCGTCCTTGCCGCCGAACACACGCGTCTGAAAATCGCTCGAAAGCGCGGCAGTGCTCAGGCCGAAGGCCAGAGCGAGAATGGCGGTACGGACAATAGCCATGGCCGGGCCCGGGTTCAGGGTTTTCAGCGTCCATATTGCCATGATTCGCGAAAAAAAGCGTAATTCGTTTCCGCCAGGGCGAATCAGAGACCCGGCGTGGAAGCGTATACCAGGGAGTGCCCCCCGTCCTCGGAGGCCCGTTCCAGAGTGCGACGCAGGTGTTGCAGCACGGCCTCGAGGGAATGA
>CAYPKI010000032.1:3902-7065 GCA_964411265.1 uncultured Alcanivorax sp.
GGCCTGCAGCACCAGCATGGCCGCGGTGTAATCCGGCGTCTCGACCCGTAGTTCCTCCAGCAACTGCTCGGCATCGCCGGCGGGCGTGTCCGGCAGCAGCACGGCCAGGGTCTGTTGGTCGTAGCGCCCGGCAATGTCGCTACGGCGCAGGCGAGTGGCGATCTGGTCCGCGAGGGGCTTGAGTTTACGCTCGTGGTTGGGGCGCAACAGAATCAGTGCCAGATGGCTGGCCAGTCGGTCGTGCAGCGGCAGCAGCCATCCGGCGGTGCTGATCATGGCGGTATGGCTGATGAGGCCGGTGTCCGGATCGCGCCAGGTGGCATCCCGGGCCCGGCGCGCAAGCACCTGGTTGCGGTAGACCATGAGGCCGAAATAGACCACGCACACTAGAATCACGGCCAGCAGGAAGAGCGTGCTGGCGGCCAGGGCGGCGTCATCTGTCTGTGCCAGTCGCGCCGGTATCACCAGGGCTACCACCAGAACGCTGCCTGCCAGAACATAAAGGAAGCGCCGCAGACCATAGACCAGCCCCGCGCTCAGCGCTGCCACCACCAGCAACACCAGCGCCGGCGGTGGCGCGCCCGGGTCAAACAGGGTCACCACGCCGATGCTGATCAGATCGAGCACCGCGCCCGGGATATTGGCTATGGCCGGCGCTCGGTAGAGCAGCACGGCATGAATGACCAGAAAACCGGCCAGCGCTACCCAGATCATCCAGGGTCGAGGGCTGAAGGAATCAAAGCTCGGCTCGGCGGCAAGAAAATAGAACCCTGCGAGCAGCGCGAACAAAGCGCGGCCGAGGAATTGCAGGGCATGAAGGCCGGGTCTGGAGGCGATATGATCGGGTATTTTCATGGGGACAAAAATGGCCGGTAATCAAGGGTTGCAACCGCGGGAAGTGTACCCTGCAATGACGTTCTCTGCATTGGTAACCGGACTCGGATCATGGAACCGTCGCAAGCTGTACCCGAAGATCCCCATGAACCCCTGCGCGATAATGTCCGCCTCCTGGGCGAGTTGCTGGGCCATACCCTTCGGGCGCAGGAAGGAGAAGGTCTGTTCCGCATGGTGGAAAACATCCGCCGCGAAGCCCGGGACGCGCGCGAACATGGCGGCGTGGCCATGGCGGACCTTCAGGAGGAACTGGCGGATCTGAACGAGGACCAACTGCTGGATGTAGCGCGCGCTTTCAACCAGTTTCTCAATATGGCCAATATCGCCGAGCAGCAGCACCGTGTGCGGCTGCGCCGTCGCCACCAGAGCTATGGCGAGGATCCGGGCGGCGAGGAGAGTCCGGCCCGGGTCATGGATCGACTTCTGGAGTCCGGGGTCGAACCGGAAGCCATGACCCGCTGTCTCGCCGAGATGTCGGTGGAACTGGTGCTCACGGCTCATCCCACCGAAATCGCACGGCGGACCCTGATTCGCAAATACGACCGCATGGCGGAGCTGCTCGCCGAGCTGGACCGGGGCGATCTGGTTGACGACGAACGCCGCGGACTGCGCCGCGCCCTGGAGCGGGTATTGCTGTCGGTGTGGCGCACGGATGAAATCCGCCGGGAAAAACCCACGCCCGTGGACGAGGCCAAGTGGGGTTTCGCCACCATTGAGCAGTCGCTGTGGCAAGCCGTGCCTGCTTTTCTGCGTGAACTGGAAGAGCAGATGCAGGACCATCTGGACGAGCGGCTGCCGGTGACGGCCGCACCCGTCACCTTTGCCTCCTGGATGGGCGGCGACCGGGATGGCAATCCCAATGTCACTGCCGGGGTGACACGTGAAGTGCTGACGCTGGCGCGCTGGATGGCCGCCGATCTGTATCTGCGCGACATTGACTGGCTGCTGGGCGAGCTATCCATGCAGGATGCCAGCGAGGAATTGCTGGCCTGGACAGGACCGTCCCATGAACCCTACCGGGTGCTGCTGCGCGATATTCGGGATCGTCTGCACAACAGCCGTAACGCCATGGAAGCCTTGCTGGCGGACGAGGACGGGAACGGTGATCCGGGTTATCGCACCACCGCAGAACTCGCCGAACCGCTCTATTTAATTGACCGTTCCCTGCGCGCCTGTGGCATGAGCGATATTGCTGACGGTGAACTACGCGACACGCTGCGGCGCCTGGCCTGTTTTGGCATCAGCCTGCTGCGGCTGGATCTGCGTCAGGAATCAAGCCGCCACACCCAGGTTATGGATGCCATGACCCGTTTTCTAAAGCTGGGTTCTTATCAGGACTGGAGCGAGGACCAGCGCCAGGACTTTCTGGTGCGCGAGCTCAACGGCCACCGCCCCCTGATCGGCTCCCGTTTCTTCCAGAGCCCGGAGTGTACGGCCGAGGTGCGGGAAGTCCTGGATACCTGCGCGGTCATTGCCGAACAGGAGCCCGAGGCGCTGGGGGCCTATGTCATTTCCATGGCGCGGGCGCCGTCCGATGTGCTGGCGGTGCTCTTGTTGCAGCGCGAGGCCGGGGTGGAAACGCCCATGCGGGTGGTGCCGCTGTTCGAGACCCTCGACGATCTGGAAAACGCCACCGACACTATGGCCGCCCTCTTACAGGTGGAGGATTATCGCCGGCGTGTGCAACACGGTCAGGAAGTCATGATCGGCTATTCCGATTCCGCCAAGGATGCGGGTTTTCTGGGCGCGGCCTGGGCGCAGTACCGCGCCCAGGAGGGCTTGACCGAGCTATTTCGGCAATGGGCCATTCCGCTGACGCTCTTCCACGGGCGGGGCGGGTCTGTAAGCCGGGGTGGCTCACCCACGCGCATGGCACTGCTGTCCCAGCCCCCGGGCTCGGTGGCCGGGCGTATCCGGGTGACCGAGCAGGGCGAGATGATCCGTTTCAAGTATGGGCTTCCGGGCGTGGCGGTGCACAACCTGGAGCAGTATGTCTCGGCGACCCTGGAGGCGACCCTGCTTCCGCCGCGCTCACCCGAGCCGGCCTGGCGTGCGGAAATGGATGCGCTCACTCGACGCTCCGTTGCCGGCTACCGTTCGGTGGTCCAACAGGACCCGGGGCTGGTGCCCTATCTGCATACCGTTACGCCCGAGCGCGAACTGACGCGGCTGTCGCTGGGCAGCCGGCCCGCGCGCCGCGGGTCGCAGCCACAGGGCGTGGAATCGCTGCGCGCTATCCCCTGGGTCTTCGCCTGGACCCAGATGCGGC
>CAYPKI010000032.1:7075-8132 GCA_964411265.1 uncultured Alcanivorax sp.
CTCATGCTGCCCGCATGGCTGGGTTCCGGGGCGGCCCTGGAAGAAGCCCTGGCGACGCCCGAGCGCCGCGCCATTATGGAAACCATGATGGCGGAGTGGCCCTTTTTTCAGGGCGCGGTCGACATGCTGGAAATGGTACTGGCCAAATCGGACCGCACCATCGCTAGCTATTACGAACAGCGCCTCGCCGAAAACGAGGACCAGCGGCGCTTTGGCGAAGGCCTGCGCGAGCGCCTGGACGCTACCCGCGAAGCGCTCAAGGATCTGACCGGCGACCAGGATCTACTCGCCAACAACCCTGTGATGAGCTGGTCCATCCGGGTGCGCAACCCCTATACCGACCCCCTGCACCTGCTGCAGGCCGAACTGATGCACCGGCTGCGTTGCCGTGATGACGGCAGCGAATCCCTGGAACATGCCCTCGAGGTGACGATTGCCGGTATTGCGGCGGGGATGAGAAACACCGGATAACAGGCGAAAGTAGCAAGTGGCGAGTTGCAAGAAAAGAGGTGAGGGCGCCGAAGGCGCCCTGCATTAGTGCTTTTGTCTTTCCAATTTCCAGAACATCGGGAAAGGGGCACCAACGGATACGGATAGCCATGGCGCCCGGAGCATTTTCCTTGCTCCTTGCTCCTTGTTCCTTGCCACTTGCGCCGGCAATGAAGCGGAATCCTATTCCGCGTCAAGGCTGCTATGCGTCCCATCGCAGATGGGCGCGGAGCCGCTACGCTTGCAGCCGCAGAAAAACACCGTCTTGTCCTCGGGCGCGGTATAGGCCTTGGGGCTGAAGCCTGTGCCCTTGTGCGAGCCGTCGCAGAATGGCTGGTTCTGGCTGCGCCCGCAGGCACACCACATGTACTTTTCGCCTTCCTTTACCTCGGTGGGAAAGGGGGAATAGGCGGCGATTTCACCGGGTTCGCTCATTTTGTTGTCTCCATCGTTATCTGCTGGACCAGCTTCACTGACTCGTCGAGGAATCGTCAAAACCCTGACACGCCTGACTCCCATGCTGAGCGCAAATTGCAGGGGAGGTTGCCATGCTGCATGCAAGCAGGAG
>CAYPKI010000032.1:8142-17508 GCA_964411265.1 uncultured Alcanivorax sp.
CGTAAGAGCTTGAACGGCACCGGGGATGGCTCCGTGTTCCGGGCCGATTTTCTACACAACAGGCGTGAGCTGCGCGCCGCTCAGCGGCTGCGCCATCGGGTCTTCGGGCTGGAATACGGCGCCCGAACCACTGGCCCGCCCGGACTGGAACGCGACCGCTTCGACCGCCACTGCCTCCATCTGGGTGTGCGTGATCAGGCCAACGCCAGGCTGGCCGGCTACACCCGCATTTTGCCGGACGAGCAAACCGCCGAAACCGGGGGTTTTTATTCCGCCGGGGAGTTCAACCTGCAGGGATTGTCCGCACTGCCGGACGCTGTCGCCGAGCTGGGTCGTACCTGTGTGGATCTCGACTATCGCGGCGGCGCGGTGATGAGCAGGCTCTGGACGCGGTTGGCCCTGGAATTGCAGGCCCGGGATATTCGTTATCTGGTGGGCTGTGCCAGTGTTCCGCTGCGGGGCCCGGGGGATCCGGCCGCATTGATGGAGCAACTGCGCAGCCCTGCCCGGCGTTCACCGGAAATCCGGGTCCGTCCGCTTTGGCCTGCCCCGGTGAATGCCCGCAGCCGCGGGCCCATTGTCTGGCCACCCCTGCTGAAAAGCTATCTGCGCATGGGAGCGCAGGTGTGTGGCGAACCCTCCTGGGATCCGGACTTCGGGTGTCTGGACTATTTCATGCTGCTCGATCTTCAAACGCTATCGTCGCGCTATGGGCGGCGGTTCATGCCGGAGATGAAGGAGGCGGTGTAATGAGTGTTCTGGAATCGAACTGGCAGGCTCAGGTCGGGCCGCTCGCGCAGTGCAGGCGAGTCTACCGAGGGATCCGGGTAATACTGCATCTGGCCGCAGGCCTGGGTACGGCCGTGTTTCTCGGAGCCTTTCAACGGCCCCGCCGGGCGGTAGTGCGCCGAGCGGTTCGCTACTGGCTGCTGACGGCGGTGAGCATTCTCAACGTCCGCGTGAAAGTCACAGGTGCGCCGGTGCGCGGGCCCGCGATCGTGGTCAGCAACCATGTGTCCTGGCTGGACATTCCGGTGCTTGGTGCCCGGGAGGAGTTCATGTTCGTGGCCCATGACAAGGTACGTCACTGGCCGGTCCTTGGCCCCCTGGCCGCGGCCGCTGGCACGATCTTTCTCCGCCGGGGCCGCCGGGAAGCCGAGTACCGGCGCGATGAAATCGCGCATTATCTGCGGCGCGGGCGGAAGGTGCTGGTGTTTCCGGAAGGCACGACCACGAATGGACAAGGGGTGGCGCCTTTCCATGGGCGCTTGCTGGCGGCGGCGGCCCAGGCCGGGGTGCCCGTGCAGCCTGTCACGGTCCGGTATGCCCGGGCCACGGGCGAGCGCGACGCGGGTGTACCCTTCGTGGGCGACGATGACTTTGTGCGTCACATGAGCCGGCTGCTGTTGCGCCGCCGCCTCTTTGCGCACGTCATCTTCCACGAGCCGGTCCAGGCTAGACCGGGCGCACCGGACGAGCTGGCCCGCGCGGCCCGGGCGAGCGTGGCCGGTGCCCTCTGACTGGCTCCGGCCCGGGTGCTGGCGTACCATCGCGCCATGCGCTTTCTATTGTTGTTGGCCTGCGCGCTCGTCAGCGGTTGTCAGGCGGGCTATTACTGGCATCTGGCCCGGGGGCAGTGGGCCCTGGTGAGCGAACAGCGGCCCCTGGCCGAGGTGCTCGGGGATGAGTCCGTATCCGGAATCCGGCGTGAACGGCTGAAGCAGGCGCGCGCCATACTCACCTTTGCCGAACGGGAGTTGAACCTGCCGGTGGAGGACAGCTACAGCGCTTATGTAGCGCTGGACCGGGACTGGGTGGTGTGGAATCTCTTTGCCGCGCCCGAGTTCTCCCTGAAGCCGCGCCAGTGGTGCTATCCCGTGGCCGGCTGTGTCAGTTATCGCGGTTACTTTGATCGCTCGTCCGCTGACAAGCATGCCGAACGGCTGCGGCAAAAGGGGCTGGATGTGTATGGCGCCGGCGCCGCGGCCTATTCCACTCTGGGCTGGTTCGATGACCCGCTGACGACCCCCATGCTTGCGCGTGAACCGGCCGCGCTCGCGGACTTGCTTTTCCATGAACTGGCGCACCGCTGGCTCTATATCGCCGGCGCCACCCGTTTCAACGAAAGCATGGCGACGGCGCTCGCCGCCGAGGCCACCCGGCGGTGGCTGGCGCACAACGGTGATGCGGCCCGCATCCGCACCTGGCGGGCGCGTGAACGGGCGAGCCGTCAGGTCACCGAGCAGGTAGGAGCCACGCGCCGCGCCCTGGAGGCCCTCTATGCCCGGGATCTGGCCCCGGACGTCATGCGTGAACGCAAACGCGCGCAACAACAGCAGTTGCGGGACTGGTATCAACAGGCCCGCCAGGAGAATCCGGCCCTCGCCGCCTGGCGGAGCTGGTTCGAGGGGCCCCTGAACAATGCCCAACTGAACACCGTGCTGGACTACAATGACCATGTTCCGGCGTTCAACCAGTTGCTGCTCAATTGCGGCGGGCACTGGAGCTGTTTCCGCGAGCGTGTGGCGGAACTGGCTGACATGAACGCCGAACGCCGCACCCGCAGATTGGAACAACTGCATGACTGAACTGGTTCGTTTTCCCCAATCCGCTTCGGCCCGGGCTTTTGCGGGCGTGCTGGAAGAACATGGTATCCGGGCGGAGGCTCAGGGACACGAATATGCCGTGGTGCTGACCGCGCCTGAGCAGGAGGGGGAGGCGAAACAGCTGCTGGAGCGTTACCTGGCCAATCCCGACCATCCGGGTTTTCGCCACAATCACTGGCAGATCAGCGAGCCCTCCGCCACAAGCTCGAATCAGCCGCCCCTGTTCTCCGGTAACTGGCTCGCCAGCATGGGGTGGGTCACCAAGGCCGTGCTCTTTGTGTGTGTGGGCATCTTTATCCTGGGCTCCATGGGGCAGACGCAGTTGTACGAGGCTCTGATGTTCCCCCGGGAGTGGCAAGCACTGATGGAACAGCCCTGGCGTTTGCTCACGCCCATGCTGCTTCACTTCAACCTGTTGCACATCATCTTCAACATGCTCTGGTGGTCCGAGCTGGGCCGCATTATCGAGGATTTCCAGTCCAGTCCTCAGCTTGTCTGGGTCACGCTGTTTACCGGCATCACCGCCAATCTGGCGCAGTACATCGAGACAGGGCCGCGTTTCGGCGGCATGTCCGGCGTGGTCTATGGCCTGCTGGGCTATCTCTGGATCTATGGCAAGGCGAACCCGGCTGCGGGCTATGGTCTGCGCCGGGAGATCGTGATTCTGATGGTGGGCTGGCTGGTGCTTTGTTTCGTGGCCCTGGACGCGATTGTGGCCAATCAGGCGCACTTGTTCGGGCTACTCAGCGGCTGTCTGCTCGGCGGCGTCACGGGCCTGTGGCGCCGCTGGCGGTATTACGCCTGAAACCGCCCGTCATTTGTCAGCGTACCCGGGTCTTGCTATAAAGGCGCTTCCCGGAGTCGGCACCGGATAAAAACGCGATGAACACAGTCCGAATCACTGTTTTGCTGCTCGCGGCTAGCCTGCTTCAGGGCTGTGCCGTGACGCGTCTGGACGACAGCCTGCCGCGCGGCATCATGAACAACGACGATCTCCAGCTGGTGGAGCAGGGGCTGCCCGCCTATCTACTCATGATGGACGGCTTCATCATTAACTGGCCCGAAAGCGAAGGGCTGCTGCGCAGTGGCGCCAGTCTCTACAGCGCCTATGCCGGTCTCTTTGTCGAGGATGACGAGCGCGCCCGAAAACTGACGGATCAGGCACTGGATTACGCACTGCGCGCCGCCTGTGTGGACCAGGACGAACTCTGTGATGCGCGTTCGCTGGCCGTGCCGGAGCTGGAAGAGGTCCTGGCGGATAGGGATGCTGACGATGTCCCTGTTCTCTATAACCTGGGCACCACCTGGGCGGGCTACATTCAGGTGCGCAGTTCGAACTGGAACGCCATTGGGAGTCTGGGCCGGGTCAATGTCCTGCTCGAGCGCGCTGTTGAGCTCGACGAGGCCTACAAGCACGGACAGGGCCATATGTATCTGGGTGTCATGAACAGCTTCCTGCCCAGCGCCATGGGCGGCCGGCCGGACAAGGCGAAAAAGCATTTCGAAAAGGCGATTGCGCTATCCGACGGTGACAATCTGCTGGCGAAAGTGCTGTATGCGCAGCACTACGCGCGCCTGGCCTTTGACCAGCAATTGCATGATCGCTTGCTAAACGAAGTTCTGGATGCGGATCCACACCATGACGGGCTGACCCTGCAGAATGTGTACGCCCAAAAGCAGGCGCGTACCCTGCTGGATGAATCCGGCGATTATTTTGAATAGGACATTTACTTTATTCATGCGAGCGATTGGTTACGCTCAAGGAGTCTCCATGCGAATACTCTTGCTGTTGTGCTGCCTTTTGCCGTTTACCCTACAAGCGGCGACAACCCTGAAACTCTCCACGTTGTATCCCGAGGGCACCTCGGTGGTCAAGCGGATCAAGGAGGCGGGCGCCACCATCTCCGAACGCACCAACGAACGCGTGAAGCTCAAGATCTATCCGGGCGGCACCATGGGCGACGATCGGGCGGTGCAACGCAAGATCCGCGTGGGCCAGTTGCACGGCGCCATTGCCCAGGGCGGCGCCTTCGCGCGTCATTACACGGACTCGCAGGTGTACAACCTGCCCATGGTCTTCAAGAACTACGACGAGGTGGATTATGTGCGCAAGCATCTCGACCCGGTGCTGCGCGAGGGTTTCAAGGAAGCCGGCTGGATCACCTTCGGCTTTATCGATGGTGGTTTTGCCTATCTCATGAGCACGGAGCCCGTGCGCACGGTGGCGCAGGCAAGCCAGCAGAAGATCTGGCTTCCGGCCAATGATCCATTCTCGGCTACCCTGGCGGATGAACTCGGTGTTTCTCCGGTTCAGCTGAATATCGGCAATGTCCTCACTTCGCTGCAAACCGGCGCGATCAATGCCCTGGTTTCGCCTCCTGTGGCGGCGCTTACCCTGCAGTGGCATTCGCGCGTGACCCATCTTACCGATATGCCGCTGATGTACACCTACGGCATGCTGGCCATCCACGAAAAACATTTCTCGCGGCTCGACGAAGCGGATCAACAGGTGGTCCGGACTGTGATGGAAAAAACGCTGGAAGAGCTCGACCAAAGCAGCCGCGTGGATAACCGTGACGCCTACAAAGCTGTATTGAATCAGAACGTGGACGCCGTGACACCGCCCGCTAAGAAGCGCAGGGAATGGCAGAGCTATGCGGATCGGACCACGGAAATACTGATCGAGGAGGGCGAGGTTTCACGGTCCTTGTATAAACGTTTGCAAAAATTGCTGGAACAATACCGCGACCAGTCGTCTGAATAATCATGCTTTTGTTGCGCTGGCTGCACCGCCTCGAAGACGCGCTTATTGTATTGCTGTTGTTCCTGATGATCGCGCTGGGCGTGTGGCAGATCCTGTTGCGCAACGTCTTCGATGCCAGTCTGGTGTGGATCGATCCACTCACGCGCCATGCCGTGCTCTGGATCGGGCTCCTGGGCGCCATGATTGCCTCGCGTAATGATCAGCATATTCGCATTGATCTGGTTTCGCATTATGTTCAGCCCCGGCTTCGTCGCTGGCTGGTGCTGATGGTGGATTTGTTTACCTGTGGTATCTGCGCGCTGGTGGCCTGGTATAGTACCGGTTTCGTTATCGAGGAAATGGACTTCGGCGGGCCCGCCTTCGCCGGATTGCCGTCCTGGCTCGTGCAGATCATTATTCCCGTCGGTTTCACGGTTATTGCATTGCGGTATGTGGCGCTGGTGGTGCTGGGGCTGCTGGGTCGCCGTCCCGGTACCACTGAGGCCTCCCAATCGTGATTGCGCTGGCGACAGTGCTGCTGATCCTGCTGGCGCTCATGGGTGCCCCCCTGTTCGCCGTGATTCTGGGCGCTGCGGCATTGGGTTTTTACGCTCTGGATACGCCGCTGTCCGTGCTGCACATTAATCTGTATCAACTATCCGATTCGGTGGTGCTCATGGCGCTGCCGTTGTTCACCTTTGCGGGCTTTCTGCTGGGTGAAGCGCGTACGGCGGACCGCATGGTGCGCCTGTCCCAGGCCGCATTCGGCTGGATGCGCGGCGGCATGGCTTTCGTTGCGCTCATCGCCTGTGCGGTTTTCACAGCGCTTACGGGCGGCAGCGGCGTCACGATTGTAGCGCTGGGAGGCTTGCTCTTTCCGGCCCTGGTCAAGGCAGGCTACCGCGAACGTTTCAGTCTGGGGCTGATCACGTCATCCGGTTCCCTGGGGCTGTTACTGGTGCCGTCGGTGCCGTTGCTGATCTACGGCATTATCGCGCAACAACTTTCGCAACAGCTGGATATGCCTCCGGTGCAGATCGTGGATCTGTACCTGGCCGGCATATTTCCCGCCCTTCTTATGGTGGGGCTGCTTTACGGCTGGTGCGCCTGGACCACGCGCCACGATCCGGTGCCGCGTCAGGCTTTCAGTTGGCCCGAACTGCGCACGGCGCTGTGGGCCATGCGCTGGGAGGTGCCGCTACCCTTCGTGGTGCTGGGGGGCATTTTTTCCGGCATTCTGGTGGTCAGCGAGGCGGCCGCGGTCACGGCGCTCTATGTGCTGGTGGCGGAAGTTTTACTCTACCGCGAGATTCGCTGGCGCCAGCTGCCCGGCATCATGCGCGAGTCCATGGTCATGGTAGGCGGCATTTTGCTGATCCTCGCCGTGGCGCTGGCCTTTACCGATTTTCTGGTCTATGCGCAGGTGCCGTCGGATCTGTTCGCGTTTATCAGCACCCATGTGGAGAGCAAGCTCACTTTCCTGATTCTTTTGAATCTGCTGTTGCTACTGCTGGGCGCCATGTTGGATATTTTCGCGGCCCTCGTGATTATGGTGCCGCTGATTCTGCCGCTGGCGCTGCGCTATGGTGTGGATCCGGTGCATCTGGGCATTATTTTCGTGGCCAATATGCAGATCGGCTATTTTACTCCGCCGGTGGGCATGAATCTGTTCATCGCCAGCTACCGTTTCCGCCGCTCCATCAGCGAACTCTACGCGGCCACGATTCCCTTCATGCTGGTGCTGTTAATCGCACTCTTGCTCATTACCTACTGGCCGGAGCTGTCTCTGGTCCTGGTACGGTAACCGGGACTGAATTCGGGTCAGGACCAGTCGCGGGCCAGACGTACCTGATTCCGGCCCCCGCTCTTGGCTTCGTAAAGCGCCTCGTCGGTATCCTCAAGCAGCGCCGAGACCTGAACAGCGGCGGGCGTGATATGCCTCTGACTACCGGGCTCGAATGCCTTGATGCCCAGGCTGGCACTGATACGGCGTTTAAGGGAGCCGATGGCGGCCACGCTCTGGCGAATCCGGTCAGCGACCTCCCGGCCTTCCCGGGAAGAGGTTTCGGGCAACACCAGGGCAAACTCCTCGCCGCCATGGCGCGCCACGATATCCATATCGCGACACGTCTGGCGTAAGGTATCCGCCACGGTTTTCAGGGCGAGATCGCCTTCCGGGTGGCCGTGGGTGTCGTTGTAGTCCTTGAAGTGATCCACGTCCATCACGACCACGCACAACGGCTGACCGTTGCGCTGGCTGCGTTGAACTTCCTGCTCCAGCCGATCCAGGAATTCCCGCCGGTTGGCTAGTCCGGTCAGGGGATCCGTGCGGGCGAGCTCATCCAGACGTTGATTGGCTGCTTCCAGCTGGCGCTGGCGCACCTTGAGGGCGTTTTCCGCATTCACCTGGGCCGTAATGTCATCGATTTGCGATATGAAGTATTGCGGCTCGCTCGCTTGATTGCGTACCACGGAGACCGTCAGCCGGCCCCAGACTTCGGATCCATTGCGGTGGATGTAGCGTTTCTTGATCTGGTAGGTGTCCTGCAGACCTTCCAGCAACTGTTGTACCTGTTCCAGATCGGCATCCAGATCCTCGGGATGGGTGATGGTCTGGAAATCGATATTGAGCAGTTCATGCTCCGTATAGCCAAAGATCCGGCAAACAGCTTCGTTGACGCGCAGCCAGCGTCCATCGGTGC
Source organism: uncultured Alcanivorax sp. (assembly GCA_964411265.1). Lineage (GTDB taxonomy): Bacteria > Pseudomonadota > Gammaproteobacteria > Pseudomonadales > Alcanivoracaceae > SLJS01. The sequence goes on from CAYPKI010000032.1 coordinate 16,194, forward strand.
CCACCAGGGCCATGCCGATAGCCGCATAGGTGAAAGCGCCTTCGAACAGCGTCGCCTGCTCCTCCATGCGCTCAATGGCGGCCTTGCGTTCGCGATCGAGCAGGTCGCGTTCGAGGCTTTGGCCAATGGTCCCGGCCATGAGTTCAACGAACTCGATTTCATCGTTGGCAAAAGGCGTGTTACGCGGCTGCAGAGCACTGAAATTGAGCGTGCCGAAAGCTTGACCGCGCACGGGAATGGGCGCGGCGAGATAAGCTTCCACGCCCAGGGTCTGATAGGCGGAATCTTCCCGCAAGGCCGGATCTCGGCTGACGTTGTGTACGGCCAGGGTCTGGTTGGACTCCACCACCCTGTAGCAAAAGGTGTTGGCGAGACTCAGGTGTTGAACGGGATCGGGCCGGTCACGCCGATGCAGACTCGCCAGCACCTGGTAGTCGCTGTCACGGATACGGCTCACGAGCCCTGCGGAAAGATCGAGTTCATCGCAACCGGCCTCCAGATAGGCCCGGTAGAGATCCTCATAGGTGTTGTAGTGGCTAAGTTGAAGCCGGTGCAGTCGACGCAGTCGAGATACATGTTCCTGAGCCGAATCCGTAGCCATGTCCATCTACTCCTTGCCTCTATCGTTATGCCTGCCGGCGGTTTGCGTGATTGGTGTTACAGCACCAAGACCGTGTATCGCTAGCGCGCCCCGTTTGCCCCATGTTGCCTTATTCGCATGACGGACTCTAAGTCGCTCAGGTTCGCAGCCGCTTCTCCATGCGCAAGCGCTCCAGTTCGCTGCGGCCCAGGTAAACGGCTTCGGTGGCGACTTCCTCGAATCCGGAACCGGCCAAAAAGCGTCGGGCGGTTGGGCTGGCGTGGGTCCCGATGGTGTCTACGCCGTTTATCCGGGCCTCGTCCTCGAGGTACTGGAAGAGCAGGGTTGCGATGCCACCGCCGGCTGAGTCGGGATGGACATAGAGCATATTCAGATAGTGCAGCGGCGCCAGTTGCGCAAACGCCACCGGGTAGCCGAATTCCAGTGCCACGACCGTCATGCCGTCGTCCAGTTGGGCCGTAAAGGTGTCGCTGTCCGCCTCCGCGGCCCAGTCGCGCAGTTGCTCGGTATCATAATCCTGATGAGCCAGGCCCTGGATGCTCGCACGGAAAAGATCCGGTAGACGCGAGCGGTCACTCGGCTTCAACGGTCGAACTTCAAAAGGCAGCGTGGGCGCGTCGGCTTCTGGAGCTCGCGGTTCCGGGTCTGGCACCCCGGCGGCGGTGGCTTGTGCGTGGCGGCGATGCCCGCCGCTGATGGCGTCCAGCAGTTTAC
>CAYPKI010000033.1:0-17485 GCA_964411265.1 uncultured Alcanivorax sp.
GGGATACCGATCCCAATCTCATCGCGACCACCTGGAGTCCGGGCTGGAATTCCGAGCAGTCGGTAAACAAGTTCCAGGCCGAGATTAATGGCGCCATGGCCGGCGGTGACCAGGGCCGTCGACTGATTCAGCCCGCCGGAGCCGGGGAGTGGTATCCGGCCGCGCCGCCGGAGCGGGATGAGGGCTGGCAGGCGCTGCCGTATTTCGCCTTTTTCGGTAGCGAGGAGCTCAGTGCCGCCTCCGAGCCCATACGCAAGCGCGTGGCGGAGGCCTGGCTGGGTGTTGCGCCTGACGTGCTGGCGGAGCGCGAGCTGGAAGAGGGTACGGACATTGAGCTCCGCCTGAACGGCGTGAGCGTATCCCTGCCGGTCCGTGCGCTGGAGGGGCTGTCGGCTGATAGCGTGGCCGTCCCCGTGGGACTCACTGAGCTCCCGGACTATGACTTGCCTGCGGCCTGTGAGCCCATCTGGCCGGAGGCACGCTGATGCTGCTCAAGATCGCCGAGATTACGGCCATTTTCGGCGCGCTTATTCTGGGCGCGGCGGTGCTGACCTGGGTCGAGCGGCGGCTGCTGGGCCTGTGGCAGGACCGTTACGGGCCCAACCGGGCCGGACCCTTTGGCATCCTTCAGCCTGTGGCAGACATGGTGAAGATCCTCACCAAGGAAGACTGGATCCCGCCGTTCGTTGATCGCGTGCTCTATGTGATCGCGCCGGCGATCATCATTATCGCCACCTTCATGGTCTTTGCGGTTGTTCCGCTGAGTCCGGAACTGGGTGTAATCGATCTCAATATCGGACTGCTGTTCTTCCTGGCCATGGCGTCGCTGTCGGTGTATTCGGTGGTGCTGGCCGGTTGGTCCTCCAACAGCAAATACGCCTTGCTCGGTGGCGTGCGCGCAGCCTCCCAGATGATCAGCTATGAAGTCTTCATGGCGCTGTCGCTGGCGGGCGTGATCATGATGGCCGGATCCTTTAACCTGCGCACCATTGTCGAGGCCCAGCAGGGGCTCTGGTATGTGGTGCCGCAATTCTTCGGTTTTGTCGCCTTTTTTGTAGCCGGGCTGGCCGAATCGCACCGTTTGCCGCTGGACTTGCCGGAAAGTGAACATGAACTGACCGCCGGTTTCCATACCGAGTATTCCGGCATGAAATTCGGCATGTTCTTCCTGGGCGAATATGTCGGTGTGATCGTCACCTCGGCCATCATGGTCACGCTCTTCTTCGGTGGCTGGCATGGGCCCTGGCTGCCGCCGGTGATCTGGTTCGGGCTCAAGATGGCGTTTTTCGTGGGGCTGTTCGTACTGCTGCGCGCCGCTATCCCGCGCCCGCGGTACGATCAGCTCATGGCCTTTGGCTGGAAACTTCTTCTGCCGTTAACGCTGGCGAACGCCGTGATCACCGGCGGCGTTCTACTGGCTGGGAGTTAAGTATGCTGAGTCAGTTACGTACCATCTGGACGATTCTTGTTCACAGCTTCCGCAAGCGCGACACGCTGCAATACCCGGAAGAACAAGTCTATCTGCCACCGCGCACGCGCGGGCGCATTGTGCTGTCGCTCGACCCGGACGGCGCCGAGCGGTGTGTTGCCTGTAATCTCTGTGCCGTGGCCTGCCCCGTGGATTGTATCTCCCTGGCCAAGGCGGAAGACGATCAGGGCCGTTGGTACCCGGATTTCTTCCAGATCAACTTCTCGCGCTGCATTTACTGCGGTATGTGCGAGGAAGCCTGTCCCACCTATGCTATTCAACTGGTTCCCGATTTTGAGATGGCCGAATACAGCCGAGCCAACATGGTGTACGAAAAAGAGGATCTGCTGATCAAGGGCACGGGCAAGTATCCGGGCTACAATTTCTATCGTGTTGCCGGCATGGCCGTCGGCGGCAAGGACAAGGGTGAAGCGGAAAACGAGGATTACCCCATTGATCCGCGCAGCCTGATGCCCTGAGGGAGACTGAACGGATGACGCTGGTTTTCTACATGACTGCGGCCATTGCCGTGCTCGCTACCCTGCTTGTGGTAACGGGTCGCCACGCCGTGCACTCGTTGCTTTATCTGGTGGTGTCGCTGTTCGCGGTGGCGGTACTGTTTTATCTCATGGGCGCGCCCTTCGCGGCCGCGCTCGAGATCATCGTTTACGCGGGTGCCATCATGGTGCTGTTCGTGTTCGTAATGATGATGCTGAACCTGGGGCCGGCGGATAGTGAGCAGGAAAAGCGCTGGCTCGCGCCCACGACCTGGATCGGTCCGGCGGTACTGTCGGCGGTACTGCTGACGCTTTGGCTCTGGGTTCTACGCCAGGGCGGTGACGGCGGTGTTACCGGCGAGGTTGTGGGTGCGCGGGAGCTGGGCATCGCGTTGTTTTCGCGGTACCTGCTGGTGGTTCAAATGTCCGGCCTGTTGCTCATGGCTGCGCTGGTGGGAGCCTTTCATCTGGGTCGCAAGCGCCGAGGGGATGATCAATGACCGGGATTCCGCTCAATCATGTACTGATGCTTGCCGCCATCCTGTTCGCGCTGGGCGTGACGGGTGTACTGATGCGCCGCAACATCGTCTTTGTGCTCATGTCGCTGGAGGTCGTACTCAACGCTACGGGGCTGGCGTTTGTGGCCGCCGGTGCGCGCTGGGCGGAGCCGGATGGTCAGATGATGTTCGTGCTTGTGCTGACCCTGGCGGCGGCGGAAGTGACGGTTGCGCTGGCGCTGATGCTACAGGCGGTGCGTCATTACGATAGTCTGGACCTGGATACACTGCGGCGGATGCGGAACTAGACCATGAATATACTGCTTTGGCTCATTCCGTTATTGCCACTGACCGGCTTTCTTGTACTGACCGTTGCGGGCGCGCGCTTGCCCAGGATGGGCGTAGCGCTGGTGGGAGCCGGCTCGGTGGGACTGGCCGCCGTAGCGGCCGGGCTGGTGGCGGCGCTTTTCTACAGCGCCGGCGCGGATCCGGTAATCGCCCGGCTGGCGCCCTGGTTCCGGGCCGGGGATCTGGCTGCCGATTTTACTCTCTATCTGGATCAACTCGCCGTCGTCATGTCGCTGGTGATCACGGGCGTGGGTTTTCTCATTCACTGGTTCTCCACGGAATTCATGCTGGAGGAGGTGGATTACCGCCGCTATTTCGCCTATCTCAATCTCTTTGTCGCCGCCATGCTGATCCTGGTGTTGGCGGACAATCTGGTGTTGCTCTTTCTGGGCTGGGAAGGCGTTGGACTCTGTAGCTATCTGCTCATCGGTTACTGGCACCGCGACCCGGCCAACGGCTATGCTGCACGCAAGGCTTTTGTGGTGACACGCATCGGCGATGTGGCGTTGTTGCTGGGCGTCTTCCTGTTGTTCATTGAGCTGGGGGAACTCAGCATTCAGCCATTGCTCGCGGGCGCGCCCATCTACTTTGAAGCGGGCGCAGCCCGAATGGAGTTGATCGCCTTGCTTCTGCTGGGTGGGGCCGTGGGCAAATCCGCTCAACTGCCGTTGCAGGTCTGGTTGCCGGACGCCATGGCCGGCCCGTCGCCGGTGAGCGCTCTGATCCATGCGGCCACCATGGTCACAGCCGGGGTCTATCTCATCGCCCGGTTGCATCCGCTTTTCGAACTGGCGCCCGCGGCGCAGACAGTGGTGGCCCTGGTGGGCCTGGCGACCCTGCTTGTGGCGGCCTGGGCGGCCCTGTCCCAACGGGATATCAAACGTATCCTCGCCTACTCCACCATTAGCCAGATCGGCTACATGTTCCTGGCGCTGGGCGTGGGCGCCTGGGGTGCTGCCATTTTCCATCTGGTTACCCATGCGTTCTTCAAGGCGCTTCTATTCCTGGGGGCCGGCCGCGTGATTGAGCACATGCATCATGAACACGATATCTTCCGCATGGGCGGGCTGCGTCGGGTTATGCCTTTCACTTTTGTGGTCTTTCTCGCGGGTGCGGCGTCCCTGGCGGCTGTGCCCTGGCTGACGGCGGGCTTTTACAGCAAGGATAAGATCCTGCTGGCCGCGGCTGGTGCCCCGGAACTCGGGACAGTGCTTTTCGCGGGCGGCGTACTGGGTGCCCTCATGACCGCGTTCTACACTTTCCGGCTGGTTTTCACCGTTTTCTTCGGCGAGCCGGTGACTGAAGAGCGCGAGCACGCGGGATGGAGCATCAAGGTGCCGCTGACCCTGCTCGGGGTGCTCTCCATTGTCGGGGGACTGATTCCGCTCCCGCTCGACCAGGTCTTTCCGTCGCATCATGCGACGCATGAGACAGCTTTGGTCCTCCTGGCCGCGGGTGTGGCGCTGGCCGGTATTGGCCTGGCCTGGTGGACCCATGGCCGGCATCGCCCCACGGGCGAGACCACCGGCTGGCCGCTGTGGCGGCGCGGCCTGGATCGCTGGCAAGGGTCGGGGCTGGGCTTTGACGCCGTCTATGGGGCGCTCGTGGAAACGCCCTTCAATGGCCTCGCGCGCGTATTGCGTAGCGAACTCGTGGACCGGGTCGTAGCCCTGGTAATCGCCGTGAACCAGGGCCTTAACACACTGGTCGTGCGCCTGCAGGACGGCCAGGTTCGTCATTATGCCGTGGGCGTGGTGATCGGCTTGCTCGTGCTCATGATTCCGGGGGTCTGGCTATGACGCTGATGGCACTGATTGCACTGCCGCTGCTGGCCGCGCCTGTGGTCTGGTGGCTGGGCCGGGATCGGCCCTCGCTGGCGGGTGGGCTTACACTCGTCGCGCTTGTGGCCGATCTGGCGCTGGCGGGCACGCTCGTGGGCGTGGACGCGGGAGCGGATCCCTGGTTGATGCGCTGGCAAGTGGACTGGATTCCGCGCTTCGGCATTCAGCTCTTGCTGGCCGTGGACGGATTGGGTCTGCTCATGGTGTTGCTTACGCTCGGGCTGGGTGTGGCGGCTGTGCTCGCGTCCATGAGTGACATCCATGAACGCCCCGGCTTCTACTTCTTCCACATGCTGCTGGCCATTGCCGGCACCCTGGGCGTCTTCCTGGCGCTCGATCTGTTCCTGTTTTTCTTCTTCTGGGAACTGATGCTGGTGCCCATGTATTTCCTCATCAGTTACTGGGGCCACGAGGAGCGGGATCGGGCCGCTATCAAGTTCTTTATCTTCACCCAGGCCAGCGGCCTTATCATGCTGCTCGCGATCCTGGGACTGGTCTGGGCGCATCATGCGGGCTCGGGTGAACTGACCTTCAGTTATTTCGCTCTGCGCGGAGCCGTGCTTGAGCCGCAGCTGGGCTTCTGGCTCATGCTCGGCTTCTTCCTGGCCTTTACCGTCAAGCTGCCCATGGTGCCGCTGCATACCTGGCTTCCGGACGCGCACACCCAGGCGCCCACGGGCGGTAGTGTCCTGCTGGCCGGTGTTCTGCTGAAAACCGGGGGCTATGGCCTCTTGCGGTTCGTGCTTCCACTTTTCCCGGAAGCTTCAGCTGCCTTTGCGCCGGTCGCGCTCTGGCTGGGCGCAGCCGGTGTGCTTTATGGCGCCGTGCTCGCATTCGGGCAGGAGGATGTCAAACGCCTGGTGGCCTACTCCAGTGTGAGCCACATGGGCTTTGTGCTCATGGGTGTATTCGCGTTCAATATGCAGGCCTGGCAGGGCACCGTCTTGCAGATGCTCGCTCACGGGTTGACTACGGGGGCTCTCTTTGTGATCGCGGGTCTGATGCAGCACCATTTCCATACCCGGGACATGAAGGTCCTGGGGGGGCTCTGGCATCAGCTGCCCCGGTTCGGCGTGATGGCGATGTTCTTCGCCGTGGCTTCGCTGGGCATGCCCGGGCTGGCGAACTTCGTGGGGGAATTCCTGATTCTCCTGGGTAGCTTCCGGGCCGACGCGGTGGTTACCGCTGTAGCCGCACTGGGCTTGATTGGTGCGGCGGTTTATTCCCTGATTCTGATCCAGCGGGTATTTCAGGGTCCCGAGACGGACACCACCGCGAACGGTATGAGTCTGGCCATGCGCGAGCGCTTTTTGCTGGGGGCGCTGGCCGTACCCGTGGTGGTACTGGGACTGGCGCCCCAGCCGGTAATCGAGCTGGCGGCGCCGGCCCTGGGGGTAATTGAAAACCTGATGCCAAGCGGAGTCCTGCCATGAGCGTGAACGAAATCCAGGCGCTGATCCCGCTGATGATCCTGGCGGGGGCGGGCGTGGTGCTGGTCATGCTCTCCGCCTTCGTGCCGCGCGCTCGCGTTCTGGCGACTCTGGCCGCGGCTTCGGTGACTGCTTTCCTGGTATCGCTGGTGCCCTATCTCGGGGGTGAGCCGATCCGGGTGGCCGAACTCATTCGAGTGGATGAGCTTACGCTCTTCTTCTGGGCGCTACTGGGCCTGGCCACACTGGTCTCCCTGGTTTATTTCATGGTAACGCCGGTGGCGGACCGGGATTCGGGCTCGGAACGCTATGGGCTCATGGTCCTCGCCGCTTCGGGCGCCATGGCGCTCGCGGCCGCATCGCATTTCGCCGTGCTGTTTCTCGGGCTGGAACTGCTGAGTCTCAGCCTCATGATCCTGGTGGCGTGGCAATATCAACGGGCCCGGGCCATTGAGGCTGGCCTGAAGTACCTGGTGCCTTCCGGGTTGGCTACCGGCTTTCTGCTGTTCGGAATGGCGCTGATCTATGCCGCGTCGGGCTCGCTGACCTTTGAACTCCCGGTCGGCGCGCATCCGGCTGAAGCCCACGATCTCTACTGGATGGCGGGCATGGCCCTGTTGCTGACCGGGCTCGTTTTCAAGCTCTCCATCGTCCCGCTTCACCTCTGGACACCCGATGTCTATCAAGGCGCCTCACTGCCCGTTACCGGATTTCTGGCCACGGTTTCCAAGGGTGCGGTGCTGGCCGTGCTGGTCCGTTTGTATCGGGATATGGCCGTGGCGGATGCGGACGGGCTCTGGACGGGGCTGGCCGTCCTGGCGGGTGCGTCCATGCTGGTGGGCAACTGGCTGGCGCTGCGCCAGGATCAGCTCAAGCGCCTGCTGGCGTATTCGTCCATCGCTCACATGGGCTATGCCCTGGCCGCTTTGCTTGCCGGCGGCGCGCTGGCGCTTGAGGCCGTGGGCTTTTATCTCGCGTTCTATCTGGCCACTACTCTGGGCGCATTCGGCGTTCTGGCCGTGTTGTCCCGCCCGGACCACGAGTGCGAACGTCTGGATCAGCTTCAGGGGCTCTATCATCGCCGCCCGGCCCTGGCACTGATCATGACATTGATGATGTTTTCGCTGGCCGGGGTTCCCCTGACCGGCGGCTTTATCGGCAAGTTCTACGTGCTGGCCGCGGGCGCTCAGGCCGAACTCTGGACGCTGATGGCGCTGGTTATCGCGGGGAGTGCCATCGGCCTTTACTACTACCTGCGCGTGGTGCTCGCACTCTTCCGCGCACCGGCGGATACGGCCAGCTTCCGGCCGGCGACGATCCCCTCCATGAGCGTGCTGGTGGTGCTTACGCTCATTGTGCTCTGGCTGGGGCTGTATCCGGCGCCACTGTCGGCTGGGTTGGCGCAAATCGCGCAGGTGGTGGCGCAGTAGAGCTTAAGGCAACCAGCACCCCGGGCGGCCATCGACCGCTTTTAGCCCTCCGGGTTTGACCACAGATAAGACACGGGACAGAGCGCGTGTCCGGCTTATGGCGTGACCCCTCGAATTTCCTCCGTGCTCTCTGCACCCTCCGGGGTCCATTTTATAAAGTCTTTTAGAAATGGCCTCTTTGACAAGGCGGTAGAAAATCACAGACTCTGGCGAACTGAATCGCCTGGCTACAGCATTTCGGCGACCAGCAGGATAGAGACCCGCCTCAAGCTCGATCCCGTACAGGTTAGTGCCCCCGAAGGGTTGATCCACGAAGACGGAGCCCGTTCGGGCTGCCGCCGCGAGAAGCCGGGCCATGCCGATCGCGATATTAATCAGCGGGGCTACAACCAGAAACAAGCCGCGCCTGCACCGATATAAATCCGAACCCAAGTGGCATGGATCTCCGAAAGTTCAGGTTTCCCCGTAACAGGCTGTTCGAAAGCCCCTTGCGCACTCCGCGTGGCCTGAAGCGCGCAGCTGTTGTACTTTGCTGCAATGGATAGGGGGATTCGCTTTCCCAGCGTAAAGGGCAGCGGGTGGGCGCTTCGGGTGCCGCCCCGCGGGGCTTTCAGGCTGGCCTGCAGTCATCGTTGCCATTTCTCGCCGTGGCACACTCCGCCTTCAAAATGGCGCCTCGATTGCGAACCAGGCGGAAAGCCTGTGTACGCACCCGGTTTTTTAACCGGCTGCCAGACGAGCCAAATTGTGGACGATTTGTCTGGCCGCGTCCTGCTTGGAGCCTGCCAAGGGGCAGAATCCGCCCACGCAATTGCGGCTTGAGTGGGGCGAGGGTTACGTGAAGTATGTTTTACTTGCTTACTTCTCTTGTAAAAGCAGGTCCGAGCGAAGCGAGCCGAACGCACGCAGTGCGTCCCGAAGGGTGAGTGCCGAGGGCGAAAGTAAAAGAGAATAAGGCGCCCGCAAGGGCGCCAAAAAGGAGCTGCCGCAAAAATTCAGGGTGCGGTGATCTCATCCTCTTCTTGGCGAGTCTGTTCTTTCGGTCGGGCCTGAACCCGGAGGAATGTGCCCTGGTCCAGATCTCCCGCCTCGCCCGTCATAAGCCGGCCCCGGGCATAATCACTGTGGACCTCAGTGACGCTGATGGTCGCGAAGGACGCGCTCTCCATCCGTATACCCAGATCAATGCTGGTGTCCCGTACCTGGCGTTTGATGCGGTGAGCGGACAGCAGATCGCCCTTGCGCAGGCGGCCCTGACCGGCGCTGATGAGGATATTGCCCCCTTCTTGCGCGGCCAGCACACGCAACGGAAACAGGGTTTCCATGACTTCGCTCGACAGTGCCTGCGCCACCCGGGGGTAGAGGATTTCACCGACGCGGCCGGGCTCCTTCTCAGGATCGATTTCGTCTTCGTCAAAGGCCTGCTTCAGGCTCCTGGGCAGCTTGCGGTCACTAAAGGTGCCGGCGCGCACCACCTCGCGCGTAACCGTGTTGAGGATCTGATAGTCGATAACCACGCGCGGTTGCAGGGTGTTGAACTCTTTGCCCATGTACTCCTTGTCGTGGGTGGTCAGGGCAAAAGTCCGGATGTTGCCCACCAGAATCAGGTCAGCACCCAGCTCGCGACCGTGTTTCATTCGTTCCAGCGGCTTGGGCGGCGCGTCGTCCAGAGAGGGCTCATCCAGAACGCTCAGTTGCGCGTCCTGGGCGAAGCGGGTTTCCAGATGACGTTCAAGCTGATCGCGGACGGCCCGAGCGGGCACCTTGCCGCCTACCGGGTATTGTCGGGATTCGGTCTGGAAAGGGGCTACCAGCATAGTGCTTGAGCGCCTGGGGCTCCCCCGCTGCGCCCGGAAGCGGACCTTCACCCGCGCGCGGCGCAGATCGTTCGCCGCACTGGTGTTTTCCAGTACCCGGAACGCGGAGAGGGACCCGAGCGCAGCCCATTGATCATCGGGTGCCCCCGACCATTCTTGCGCCCGGGGGCCGTGCCTCTGGACCCACTGGCGCGCCACCTGGGTAAAGGCCGGATTCAGGGTTGCCGCTACGCCCAGCGCCTGCGTGGCCGCCTCTTCCAGCGCCCGCAGGGTGGCGCGTTCAGCATCCGGCCCCAGTCCGGTGGCACTCAGGGTGAGCGTCTGGGCCGCCGTGGCGGGCAGCGCCATGATCAGCGCGATTGCACCCAACAGTCGAGGAAACAACATGACGGCTCCTTTTTCCCGGCTCAGATTCCGAAGAGGGTGTTCGAACGGGTCTTGCGGATTTGCTTTTCGCCGGCCCATTCAATAATACCCGTATCGATGTTCAGCAGCTTGAGCGTGAACTTGTAATAGACAGCCCTGGTGTTGTCGTCCCGCTTGGTGATGCCCGCGAGGTTGCCGTAGATCATCAGTTCAGCGCCAATCTTCGGCCCATCCGGCTGGCCTCGTCCGGCTTCACTTCGCCGCTTTCGTTCTGGTAGTTCAGTTCCTCGCGCACGCGCGATCGTTTGAATACATCCACGAAGCGGAGCTGGCCTGACTGAATCAGCCTGGTCTGAATGCTGGCAGTCACGGCTTCCGTATCGATATGTTCAGTGGTCTTGTTGTTGATCCGGTCGACAAAGACCACGGATTGCGCCTCCCGCTTGTTTTTCATGACCGGTTCGAAAGCAAGCAGATCATCCACCATCTTGCCTGCAATCTGCAGCAGATCACTGGAGCCGAAATTCGCGGTTTTCGTCTCACGAGCTTGAGCGTCGCCGTGCTCCACTTTCGACGAGCATCCAGTCGCCGTAAAGAGCAGGACCAGTGCCACTACGCCTGGACTACGCATGCTGCTCTCCTGCCGGGGGTCATTCGCGTACCCAGGTTTCAAAGCTCTCTGCCTTGCTGTTGGGCGCGACACCCTGAACATTGGTTTCATTGCTGCCGGACAGAACCAGCTGCTGTCAGGCTTGCCCCTCCGGATTGTTTTCGAAACCGTCCGCATCGAACCATTTGATTCGGTACTGGAAACCCGGTTCGAATTTCCACTGGTTCCGCAAAGTGGCCTGGAGCTGAAGCAGCTTATTCTTGTCCCGCGTTCGGGTATCCAGGATGCGCAAGCGGTTATACAACAGGGTATTATTGGATACCAGGGTCTGGCACTCTTCGCCGTCGCTGGAAGCGTCGGGTTTGTGGCGAACCAGATTGCTCGCGGAGCACGCGGCGAGTGTGCCCGCGAGGCCGGCTATAAAAGCGGCGCGCAATAACTTCATCCGGGTTTCTCCTGAACCGGCAGTACCTCCACGCGCAAGTCGTCCGTGGGCTGGACGGCCCGCACGAGGGTTGTGCCGCCGGCGGTTACGGGTACAGAAACACTAGCACCGCCACCGGGACTGGACAACTCCAGCTTGTGCTCGCCTGCCGGCAGCCGCAAACGCGTGGCCTGGGCGTGAGCAGGCAGCGTCAGCCAGGAGCGCAGATCGGCGCGTTCCGAAACCAGGTTCTAGATCTGGGTGGTCAAGGCGGGGAAGGGGCGAACTGTTCATGGGCCTGTTTCTGAGCCTCGTATTTGGCCGCCGCGCGCACGCGCAAGGGTTGAACCGCCCAGAAGTGGTGCGGGTCATAGGTGGGGAAGCCACCGCGAAATAGCCATGAATAGCGGGAATGGGAATGCTGCTATCGCGGCGCGGCGCGACAGAGCCTTGTTCAAAGCTCACCACGATGAGGCCGTGATTATCGTCAAGGCGGCCCTGCATTTTCCCGGACACGCGCTTAACGTCGGCGCGCGCTATTTCGCTGCCCGGGTTCATTTCCAGCGCTTCCTTGTAATCTACCCGGGTGTTGTTGTACTCGCTCCGGCCCTTGCGGAAGGCCCGGACAGATAAAACACCCACGCGTTCTGGCTGGCGTTTTTGATCTCACTCGCGGCCGTATTGAGTCGCTGGAAATGGCGCCCGTAGCGTTTCCTAGGAATACCTTCCTCCCGGGCTTTCTCTTCGGCCCGGGTAATAGCCTCTGCGCGCTGCTGCGTCGCCACCCGCTGCTCCAGCGCCGCACGGCGCCCCTCGACGGCCACGCCCTGAATATCTCCTCGGGCGAGGTCATTCAGCGCCTGAAAACCATGAGCAAAGATGCGTTCATAGGCATAGCCGGAATAGGGGATGGCATTGTCATTGGTAAGCAGGCTGGCGCTACCGCTATAGGCTTCGGTCACCCGAAAGCGGGCCTCGGCGTCACCAGCTTCATAGCGTGCGAAAACCCGTTTGAGTGTATCGCGCCTGGCCGCATAGCGTTTTCTGAGTGGCTGCAGCCGGGCTTTTTTCTGCAACTAAAGCAACTGGTCCGCGGAATCGGAGCGCTTCTACAGCTTGTCCAGAGCGGCTCCGATGCGGTCACCCCGTGCGACCTACTTCCAGGTTTCCGCCTGACGCGGATAGGGCTGGAATACCGAGATGGAGGCGCAGCCGTGAAGCACGATCATGACGATAACCGCAGGAAGGCGCATTGCTCGCGTCTCGGTGCATGCCCTAAGGGAACCCCTTATCATGTTTGTGCCAGCCGGTAATCCTGCCTTTTTGCTTGCCCGGGTAGACGCTCTTTCTGGCCGCAAGCCGGGACGCGCCCCGGCGGGCGAGCAGCCGAAGGCTGAACGTAAAAAACGACACCCCGCTTCGCCGCCCCACACCAGGATTGGGTGACAGCGCGGTAAAATGCAGTTCTGGCACTACTGATCTGTCCATCAGTGTTTTCACTGCGCGCCTGTGTTGCTGTTGGCCCAAGGCGCAGGTTTTCCGATTGTCGCCACCTCAGGCCCGACAATGCCGGCCACCGCCATTACAGACGTGCTTCGGAGGCAGCGCAATGCACGGCTCGCGGCGTTGCGTGGTTTAAGGTAGCGTCATTTCACGGCCACCGACGTACCTTGCGAGCCCTGCCTCGCACGGCACGGATAAGGCAGGGACGGGGACACGGCACCCCTCGGGGCGTGCCCTGGGGCTCGCCCGTGATTGTTGCTGGCAGTGCTACCTTATAGCCATATTGCTGAAGGTAACGTATTTCCATGAAAAAGGGCCGCTTTCTTCAGCGGCCCTCCAAAGCTAGTGCGCCGGGCCTGTGTCGAGTCTTTCGCGAGCTGGCGTCCGTTTCGATTCGTGACCGGATCCAAAGTTTCTCAAAACAGCACACGCGTCATAATGGTGCCGTCGATGCCACGCAGCTTTTCCAGCGCCATCTGGGAATACTCCTTGTCCACGTCCACCACGACATAGCCCACGTCCTCGCTGGTCTGCAGGTACTGGGCGGCAATATTGATATCGTTTTCCGAAAAGATCGCGTTAATCTGACTCAAGATGCCCGGAATATTCTGGTGAATATGCAGCAGACGGTGCATGCCTGGATGGGCGGGGAGGGAAACTTCCGGGAAGTTTACCGCGCCCAGGGTAGAACCATTGTCCGAGTACAGAGCCAGTTTCTCGGACACTTCCCCGCCAATATTTTCCTGGGCTTCCTGGGTCGAGCCGCCGATGTGTGGTGTCAGCAACACATTATCAAAGGTGCGTAGCGGTGACACGAATTCGTCGTCATTGCCGGCCGGCTCGTCCGGAAAGACATCAATGGCCGCGCCGGCCAGATGGCCTTCGTCCAGCACCGTGCTGAGCGCATCAATGTCGACGCACTTACCGCGCGCATAGTTGATCAGATAGGCATCCGGTTTCATGGCACGCAATTCGCGTTCGCCGATCATCCATTGCGTCTGGGCGGTATCCGGCACGTGCAGGCTGACCACGTCGGATTGCGCCAGAAGTTCATCCAGTGTGCTTAATTGCTGAGCATTACCCAGGGACAGCTTGGGCACGACATCATAGTAGCGCACCCGCAGACCCATTGATTCCGCCAGCACGCTTGCCTGGGCGCCAATGTTGCCGTAGCCGATAATGCCCAGCGTCTTGCCGCGCGCTTCATAACTGGCCTTGGCGGATTTGAACCATTCGCCGCGATGGGCGCCCGCGTTTTTGCGTGGAATGCCGCGCAATAAATTAATGGTGTTGGCCACCACCAGTTCCGCGACGGAGCGCGTATTGGAATAGGGTGCGTTGAAAACCGGAATACCGCGCTTGCGGGCCGCATCCAGATTCACCTGATTGGTGCCGATGCAGAAACAGCCCACACCAATCAGTTTGTTGGCGGCGGCAAAAACGTCTTCGGTTAACTGCGTGCGTGAACGGATGCCGACGATATGCGCGTCACGAATCTTGTCCTTGAGTTCGTCGCCAGTGAGCGCACCCGAAATGCTTTCCACATTGGTGTAGCCGTGTGCCTTGAGATTGTCCACTGCAGTCTGGTGAATACCTTCCAGCAGCAGAATGCGAATTTTGTCCTTCTGGAGTGAAGTTTCAGCCATGGAATCTTCTCGAAGCCTCGGAAAAGGGCGGCGTATGGTACCATAAGGACTTCACTGTGAAAGCGCCGCGCGCTCATGCCGCCATGAGCGCGCTGAATGGCGCCCCGGATTCCATGACTCAATGGTCGGAGAAGCCCTGATGAGCGAACTGGCCCCTCAAGCCCTGTCCGAATTCCAGAAGCTGTTGGACAAGCGCTGTTTGACCGATGCCGACAGCGAAGAGCACTACGGCCGCGACTGGACCAAATTCTGGACACCAGCGCCCGGCGCCATCCTCTTGCCTGACACCATCGAGGAGGTCCAGGGGATCGTGCGGATTGCCAATGAGCAGGGTGTGGCGCTGGTACCCTCAGGCGGGCGCACCGGCCTGTCCGGCGGTGCCGTGGCGCCCGCGGGCGAGGCCGTGGTGGCTTTTGACCGCATGAACCGGGTTCTGGATTTCAATGCCTATAACCGCGCCGTGCGCATTGAGCCCGGCGTGGTCACCCAGCAGCTGCAGGAATATGCCGAGGAGCAGGGCCTGTTCTACCCGGTCGATTTCGCCGCCTCCGGTTCCAGCCAGATGGGCGGCAATATCGGCACCAACGCCGGCGGCATCAAGGTTATTCGCTACGGCATGACGCGTGACTGGGTCACCGGGCTCAAGGTGGTTACCGGCAACGGTGAACTGATGGATCTCAACCACGGCCTCATCAAGAACGCCACTGGTTATGACTTTCGGCATCTTTTTGTGGGTTCGGAAGGCACGCTCGGGCTGGTGGTGGAAGCGACGATCAAACTGGCACGTCAGCCCCGGGATCCGGCGGTCCTGGTGTTGGGCTGTCCGGGTTTCGAGGAAGTCATGAAAGTGCTGCATGCCTTCCAGCAGGCAATCGATCTTACCGCCTTCGAATTCTTCTCCGACAAGGCCATGCATCATGTGCTCGAACATGGTGTGGCGCGCCCCTTTGAAGGCGAAACGCCGTTCTACTGCCTGCTGGAATTCGAACAACCGGCCGACAATATCGCAGAGGAGGCGATGGGCGTGTTCGAGTCCTGTGTGGAGCAGGGCTGGGTGGAAGACGGGGTCATGAGTCAGTCGGTGGGGCAGGCGGAGCAGCTATGGCAGCTGCGCGAGCGCATCAGTGAAAGCATCAGCGGGCATACACCCTACAAGAATGACATTTCCGTAAATGTCGCCGATGTACCGGCCTTCGTCGCTGAAATCGATGAAGTGGTACAGCAAGAATATCCGGACTTCGAGATTGTCTGGTTTGGCCATATCGGCGATGGCAATGTGCACCTGAATATACTCAAACCCGAAGATCTGTCGAAGGAAGACTTCTTTGAAAAGTGTAGTCATGTCTCCAAATGGGTGTTCGAGATTGTGCAGAAGTTCAACGGCTCCATTTCCGCTGAACATGGCGTGGGCCTGTTGAAAAAACCCTATCTGGATTATTCCCGTGAAGCGGCGGAAATCGAGTACATGAGAGCCGTCAAGCGCGTTTTCGACCCGAATGGCATCATGAATCCCGGCAAGCTTATCGATGCCTGAATCCGGCTATCGTCATCACTGGATCGACGGCTCGCCTATTGAGCTGCCTGTGGGCAAGGCGGTTTGTGTGGGCCGCAACTATGCCGAACACGCCCGTGAGCTGGGCCATGAGGTGCCGGCCGAGCCCGTGTTGTTCATGAAACCGGCCAGTGCCGTCGTCGGGCTGGTTGAGCCGCTGGCGTTGCCCGATCATCAGGGTGAGGTGCACCACGAAGTGGAAATGGCGGTGCTCATTGGTAACCGTTTGCGCGCTGTGGATACCGAACAGGCACGACACGCCATTCACGGCTACGGCCTGGCGCTGGATTTGACCCTGCGTGACTTGCAGAAACGGCTCAAGGAGCAAGGTGAGCCCTGGGAACGGGCCAAGGCCTTTGACGGCGCTCTGCCTGTGTCCGGTTTTGTTGAGGCGCGGGGCATTTCCGTAAAGCAGAATCTGCGGGTGGCCATGGATGTCAACGGCAAGGCGCGGCAGTACGGCCATACCGGACAGATGCTTATGCCGACGTTCGAGTTGATCAGCCATATCAGCCGCTGGTTCACCCTGGAGCCGGGCGATTTGGTGCTGACCGGCACCCCACCCGGCGTGGCCGCTCTGGCACCCGGTGATCAACTACGCATGCATCTGGGCAATCTTTTGAGTGTGTCCGCTCGGGTAGTGGACCAGAGCCAGGATTCGACCAGCTGAAGCTCGTTCAGATCTAGCGATCCCTTCCTCGCCCCGCAGAGGTGGTTGCCGTTCGCTGGCGCGCCTGTGCTCGGGCCACTCATGACGTAGTGGGGAATGGTGGTGCCAACGACGACGATTACGATAAGAAGATGGATGTTTCCTCGCTGATGCAGGTTGTCGTAAAACCCTGTTCATCCGGGCGCGCCGTGCGAACAGGAGGAAGCCGCTTTATGGCGACTTTTACCACAGAGAGCATGGAGGCCACAGAGATCGCGAAGACTCATCCTCTGTGCTTCCTGTCTCCTCTGTGGTTATTTCAGGCTGGTTGCCGTCTGATTCAGCGTTGCTCGTACCCGCGCCGGCATAAATCTTAGGGGCTCACCCGTAGGACGCGATGGCCGCTCGAACAAGTCGACGAGACTGTTGGAACACGCTCCGACGGGACACAAAAAAGGGCAGGCTACGGCAGCTCTTGTGGACCACCCTGCGCCATTCTACTGACCTCGCAGGGGCGCCCTTGCGGGCGCCCAGCCGGTACACGCCCTGGAAGCGCTTGTTCCCACTAATCCATCCAAGACCGGGAAAACGATGGTTTCGTGGGCGCGCTCCGCTACAGCATGGACGGCGCGATTACCTGGTCCGCCGGCCTTCGGGCGAAGAGTCCGTTCGTCACCACGCCGACAATGTTGTTGATGGCCTCTTCCATTCGGATGGGGTTGTCGATCTCGAGATTGTGGACATCAAGGATGATGTTGCCGTTGTCGGTGACAAAGTCCTCGCGGTATTCCGGTTGTCCTCCCAGGGCTACCAGCTTGCAGCGGAAACCGGCCCAGGCGTTTGACTCGTTTGGAATCATCCACGATACAGATGAAGTCGCGCGCCACGGCGGCCACGATCTTCTCACGGGTGAGCGCGCCGCCTCCGCCCTTGACCATTTCCCTGTAGTCGTTGATCTCGTCGGCGCCGTCCACATAGACGGGCAGGTGCTCGACGCTGTTCAGGTCATGAACCTGGAGGCCCGCCTGCTCCAGGCGTCGAGCGGTTTCTTCCGAGCTGGCCACCGCGCCCCGGATGCGGTCGCGGCGCTCGCCCAGCACCTCGATGAAACAGTGAACGGTGGAGCCACTGCCTACGCCCACAATAGTGTCATCCACCAGATAATCCAGCGCCGCGCGCGCGACGGCCTCTTTAGCTTGCTGCTGATCCATTGGATCCCCCCTGCCTACACGGACGGTGCTGCTACCGGGCACCGTCTATGGTCTTGAAATTCCAAGTCTCGAGTATACGCCGGGTCCGCCCAGCCCTTAACAGGCCGTTGGAAACCCGTTGCGTACTCAGGCTTTCAGGCTGGTTCGGCATCGAGGCGCCATTTTGAAGGCGGGTTTCTACCCGTCGAAAAATGGC
>CAYPKI010000034.1:0-7410 GCA_964411265.1 uncultured Alcanivorax sp.
GAATCGTGGCAGCGCTACCGCAAGCATGGCTTCGTCATCATGCGTATTGAGCCCCTGAACCCGGATACGGACGAACAAGCGTGGCCCCTGCAACGCTGGGCCGCGGCCGGCTTGCCCGTGCCCCCCAGTTGGCGCGTGTACCGCGCGGACGTAGTCGAGGCCGAACCCGGTGAGCTGATTCAGGCCCTGCGTAAGCTCATGCAAACGGATGAGCTCCGCTACTGGGTCATGCAGCAGGGGGCCGTCAATGAGGCATCCCTGCGTCGGGATTTGGCCAACCTGGACAGCGATGCCGCCCTGGCGGCGGCACTGGAGCAGTTTTTCCGTCCCCCGGATGCGCCGGATGAGGTGGTAATCCAGTCCCTGCCGGCGCGGCATGCTGCGGGGGTGATGTTCAGTCGTCACCCCATGCGCCCGGATCTCGATCATATCGTTGTCGAGGGCATGGCCGAGGGCGCCGACGAGAAGGAACGCATGATCCTCCAGCGATCCGGCGAAATCGCCTGGTCGCGCAGCGACACGGGGGAACTACCCGGCATCGGGGGCGCGCCTTTTCTTGAACTGGTACGTCAACTGGCCCACTGGACTGACGTTCCGCAGGCCTGTGAGTGGATCTGGGACGGCGAGCGCTTGTGGCTGCTGCAGAGCCTGCCCGTAGGCAGTCTGCCCAGCCCGGTCGAGGTCTGGACCCGGCGGCATGGCATGGGGATCTGGACCCAGGTAGTCAGCCCCCTCTGGTACACCCTGGAGAGCCGCTGGCTCAAGGTCCATTTTTGGCGCAATCTGGGGCGGCGTCTCGGCTGGACGGAGATGGAAAACCTCGAGCCTTATCGGCGCGTCCATAGCCACATCTACACCAATGCCCGGTTTCTGCGTGAACTGCACCGACTGCATCCTGTCACGGCGCTGGAACAGACGCTGCCACCGGCCTGGCGCGACGCCGATGGGTTCGAAACCGACCGGCGTGTTCGGCGTCTGTGCTCGCGTACGGCCGAGCTATGGTCAAAGTGGCAGTTGCGCCGCCTGGAGCGCAACCTGGACGCTTCCCCGGTACCTGCCGCAGACAACTCGCGAAACCACTTATGGCAGTTCCTGATCCATCTGGACCGCCTGGGTGAGCGCCTGGCGCGGGAAGAAGGCGTGGGCAATTACCTGCGCGTGCCCGGGGCGCGGCAGGATAAACCCGTGCCGCTGGCCTGGCTGCTGGCGCCGGCTGAACTGGAGGTACTGCGAACCCTGGGGCGCACGCCCGCCGCCGCGGCTCTGCGTGAGGCTTTACCGGAGGGCGCTGTGGGCGCGGATCCGGTGCTGCCCCGTTTTCGGGAACGCCCGGCCGAACTGGAAAGTCTTCAGGCGTTGGGGCCCGAGCGCTGTCGCGCCCTGCTGGCGCTGGACACTGACACTCGGCCGCCGGAGGCGCTGGCGCTGCGGGCCCGGGCTCGTGGCCTGCGTTATCGGCTGGGCGGTGTTTTGCGCCAGCAATTATTGCGCATGGCCGCCATTCTGGTGGATGAGGGCCTGCTGCAACGCGCTGAAGACGTGTTTTTCCTTTATTTTGACGAGCTCTGGCAGGTTTGGAACGGACAGGGCGGCGTAAACGCCGATGGCCTGGGTCAACGCAAGCTGCGCTATATGAGCGATGCCCATCAGGGGGCTCCAGACTGGATCATGGACCAGGTGGGGTATGGCATCAATCTGGAGGGCGATACGCATCCGCTCTTGCGTGGCCGTGGCTGGGTACCGGGTCGGGTGGAGGGGCGCACGCGGCGCCTGCATTCGGCCTGGGAGCTGTCCCGGATCGAGCCCGGCGATGTGCTGGTGCTGGATCAGTGCGATCCGGGGTGGTTGCCCTGGCTCTGTCTCGCTTCCGGGCTGGTGCTGGCCAGTCAGGATCCCCTGGACCCGGCTGCGGCACTGGCACGGGAAGTTGATATCCCCGCTGTAAGGGGCCTCGATGACGCCATGCACTGTCTGCCGGAAGGCACTGGCGTGGTTCTGGATGGCGAAACCGGGGAGGTCAGCATCCAGCACCAGCCGGAAGGAGGGCAGGGCGGCACCTGACCCTTCAGCGACGGTGCCGCGACGCCTCGAAGAAACCTAGTTTTCGTAGCCCAGTACCGACACCAGGACCTGCTCCATCTGCTCCTTGGGCATGCCCTTGCGCTCGGCAAGGTCCTCAACCTGATCCTTGCCGAGCTTGCCGACGCCAAAGTAAGCGCAGTCGGGATGCGCGCAGTACCAGCCTGACACCGCCGCCGACGGGAACATGGCGTAGTGCTCGGTGAGCTTGACACCCACATTGGATTCCGCCTCAAGCAGTTCCCAGAGTGTACCTTTCTCGGTGTGGTCCGGGCAGGCCGGATATCCCGGTGCCGGGCGGATACCACGATAACGTTCCTTGATGAGATCCTGATTGTCCAGGTTCTCGTCGGGGGCATAGCCCCAGTATTCCTTGCGTACACGCTCATGCATGCGCTCGGCAAAGGCTTCGGCCAGACGGTCGGCCAGTGCCTTGAGCATGATCGCGGAGTAGTCGTCGTGATCCTCCTCGAACTTGCGCACATGTTCGTCAATACCCAGACCCGTGGTTACGGCAAAGCCGCCGATCCAGTCCGTCTTGCCGCTGTCCTTGGGGGCGATGAAATCACTAAGGGACAGATTGGGCTTTTCTTTCTTGTTGTCCACCGGCCGCTGCTGCCGGATATGGTGCAGCATCTTGTAGCTTGAGCCATCCTCCGGCGAATACAGCTCGATATCATCACCCACGCTGTTGGCGGGCCAGAAGCCGATCACGCCGGCTGCGCGCAGCCATTGCTCATCGATAATACGCTGGAGCATGGATTGGGCGTCATCAAAGAGCTTGCGCGCCTCTTCCCCGACATGCTCATCATCCAGAATGTCGGGGTATTTGCCCTTCATCTGCCAGGTCTGGAAAAAGGGCGTCCAGTCGATGCATTCCGCGATTTCATCGAGCGGATAATCGTGGAATACCTTGACACCCTCAAAGGTTGGCTCGGGCGGCTCATAGCTGCGCCAGTCCAGTTGAATCGCATTCTGCCGGGCATCTTCCAGTGAGGACAGCTGGCGCATCTTCTCGTGGTCTTCTTCCAGCTCCCGAACATACTCCTCGCGCTTTGTGTCACTGAGCAGGTTGCTCACGACACCGACTGCCTTGGAAGCGTCAGCCACATGCACGATGGGCTGATCATACTGCGGATCAATCTTGACCGAGGTATGGATACGGCTGGTGGTCGCGCCGCCGATGAGCAGCGGAATCTGGAAATTTTCGCGCTGCATGTTCTGGGCCACATTGACCATTTCGTCCAGCGAGGGTGTGATTAGTCCGGACAGGCCAATCATGTAGGCATCCTGGTCTCGTGCCGCTTGGAGAATATCCTGCGCGGCCTGCCTAACACCAATATCGATGACGTCATAGCTGTTGCACTGCATGACCACGGAGACAATATTCTTGCCGATGTCATGAACGTCGCCCTTGACCGTGGCCATGATGACCTTGCCATTGGACTGGTTCTCCGTGCCCATGCGGCGCTTTTCCTCTTCCATATAGGGCAGCAGATAAGCGACCGCCTTTTTCATCACACGGGCGGATTTCACGACCTGGGGCAGGAACATCTTGCCCTCGCCAAAGAGGTCACCCACAACATTCATGCCGTCCATGAGCGGCCCTTCAATGACATGAAGCGGGCGTTCGACGCGTTGACGAGCTTCCTCGACGTCATCATCGACATAATCGGTGATGCCCTTGACCAGGGAATGCTCAAGGCGTTTTTCCACCTCCCACTCGCGCCATTCCAGATTCTGCGCGGCACCTTGTGATGCGCCCTGATCCTTGTACTGCTCGGCCGCGTCCAGCAACCGTTCCGTGGCGTCTTCGCGCCGGTTAAGCACTACATCCTCGACCAGTTCGCGCAGTTCCGGTTCGATATCGTCATAGATGCCGAGCTGGCCGGGATTGACGATGGCCATGTCCAGACCCGCCTTAATGGCGTGATAGAGGAAAACTGCGTGAATGGCCTCGCGCACGGGCTCGTTCCCCCGAAAGGAGAAACTCACGTTGGATAGACCGCCGGAGGTCTTCGCATGGGGCAGGTTCTTCTTGATGTCGGAGACAGCCCCGATGAAGTTCACCGCATTATTGTCATGCTCCTCCATGCCCGTGGCGACCGGGAAGATATTCGAATCGAAGATGATGTCTTCGGCTGGAAAGTTGAGCTTTTCCCGCAAAAGGTTGTAGGCCCGCTCGGCAATGCCGTACATGCGCTCGCGAGTGTCGGCCTGTGAATCCTCATCGAACGCCATGATGACCATGGCCGCACCATAGCGCCGGATGCGTTCGGCTTTCTCCAGGAACTCGTCTTCGCCTTCTTTCAGGGAAATGGAATTAACAATGCCCTTGCCCTGGATGCACTTGAGTCCTTCTTCCAGAGCGGTCGGGCGTGACGAATCCACCATGATCGGAACCTTGGCGATATCCGGTTCCGCCGCGAGCAGGTTCAGAAACTTGGTCAGGCATTCAGCCGCATCAAGCATGCCCTCGTCCATGTTGATGTCGATGACCTGAGCACCGTTTTCCACTTGCTCCTTGGCGACTTCCAGCGCTGTTTCGTAGTCCTCATCCTGAATCAGTCGCAGAAACTTCTTGGATCCGGTGACGTTGGTGCGCTCACCGATGTTCACAAAAAGCGATTCCTCGGTAATATTGACCGCTTCCAGACCCGACAAGCGCAGCGCCGCCTCGCGTTCGGGGATCTTGCGCGGTGGCTGATCCTTCACGACCTCGGTGATAGCGGCGATGTGCTCGGGCGTGGTGCCACAGCAACCACCGATCACGTTCAGATAGCCGTTTTCGGCCCATTCCTTGATGAGCGTCGCCATGTGTTCCGGCGATTGCTCGTATTCGCCCATTTCGTTGGGCAGGCCCGCGTTCGGGTGGGACGACACCGCGAATTCGCTGATCTCCGACAGTTCCTTGATGTAGGGGCGCAGCTCTTCGGCGCCCAGCGCGCAGTTCAATCCAAAAGTGATGGGATTGGCGTGCCGCAGAGAGTTATAGAACGCCTCGGTCGTTTGGCCGGTTAGCGTACGCCCGGAAGCGTCCGTAATGGTGCCGGAGATCATCACCGGGAGATCGATGCTGTGATCGTCCTTGTATTGCTCTACCGCGAAGATGGCGGCCTTGGCGTTCAGGGTGTCAAAGATGGTTTCGAGCAGGAGCAGGTCCACGCCGCCCTCGACCAGTCCGTCGATGGACTCGGTGTAGGCTTCCACCAGCTGGTCGAAGTTGATCGCGCGATAGCCCGGGTCATTAACATCCGGGCTGATGCTGGCCGTACGGTTGGTGGGACCAAGAATGCCGGCTACAAAACGGGGCTTATCCGGATTGGCCCGGGTTGCTTCGTCGGCGGCCTGACGTGCCACCTGCGCCGCGGCGACATTGATGTCGCGGGCATAGTCCTGCATGTCATAATCCGTCATGGCGACACTGGTGCCATTGAAGGAGTTGGCCTCAATGATGTCGGCGCCGGCATCCAGGCTTTGCTTGTGGATGCGGCCGATGGCCTCGGGCTGAGTAATACTCAACAGGTCATTATTGCCCTTGAGGTCCGAGGGCCAGTCCGCAAAGCGCTCGCCCCGGAAATCTTCCTCGGGTAGATCCAGCTGTTGAATCATGGTGCCCATGGCACCATCGAGCACCAGGATGCGCTCTTGCATCAGGGACTCAAGTTGAGTGCGCACAGAATCGGCCATGCATCCTCCGGTTCGCTAAAAGTCGACATTGTACGGGTTCAGCATGAGAAACCCCAAGATTTCGTCCGACATTCGTCTGTGGATACCACAACTTCACATGAACAAATTTCAGATAATGTGCTAACCCTCACGCCGATTCGACGGTGTTATTTTATTTTATTCCCTTATAACCTGCTGATTTGGTTGTAAACATTCTTCCGAGCAGGGCCGGATTTGTAGTGGGCGACGGTTGTGGAAAGGAAGCATCGGAATCACGGCGGTGGAAAAACCTGGTTCGGAACCCGGGTTGTGCTCAAGCCGCCGCTTGCCGGGCGTCTGCCAGCTTCAGGGGCGCCGTGTCCATGGTCGGATCGCTGCACCCTTGCCCCTTTGTGGCCCGGCTGGCCGGGCTCACTGTGCTCGTTGGCCACCATGGCCGCGCTGGACTCACGATTCGCTCGGTGCTTGAGCAGCCGTATGTGTAAGCGACGCCAACGTCGACGAAATGGGCGTTTTTTGCCGGCTCATGGGCTATACGGGCGATGACAGCTCGTCAGGGTGCCGAATGGTGCGATCATGCCCGGCCATAGATTCGGTTATTGCATAGGGCTCACCGGTGGCAAAAACCCGGCTATGGGCGTCAGTTACGCCTGTGATCTGCACCCGTTGCGCCGCATGCGGCAAGGATTGCTGGATCAGCGCGACCCCGTACCTGGCGGTAATCGGGGCAGGCGAGTGGGGCCATACCGCATTTAAATTTCTGGTCCGCCTCTGGTCGCAAATGGCAGACTAGCAGCCGCTCGAACGGGACCCGGCTGAGGGCGCAAAGCACCGCTGGACGCGGAGGGGACCGAGCGTTCTTGTCCACGGATGCGTTTTATCGGGTTCTGGTTGACGCAAACTGGCAACGAAAGAGGCGTTATGCGCAATTTGACACTGGTGGCCGGCCTGATGGCGGCCGGTTTGGTCGCGTCACCAATCATGGCGGCTGATGAAACCACCGGGAAAACCGGGGAGGGCTGGCATGGCGAACTGGAATTTTCCTATTTGCTTAAACGCGGCAATACAGAGTCGGATTCAATCGTAACCAAGGCCGACGGGGAATACGAAGGCGAGAGCTGGCACCATACGGCCGACCTGGAAGCCATTAATACCACCGCGGAGAATCAGACCACGGGCGAAAACGAACGCGTGGCGGAACGTTACTATGTAACCTACAAGCTGGATCGAAAATTGGATTCGAGACAATACATCTTCAATGTCGGCACGTACGAGAAAGATCGGTTTTCCGGCTATCACTACCGCTTCAGTTATGCCTTGGGTTATGGGCGTTCATTGCTGGATACCGAGCGACGGGAGTTGAGCCTGGAGCTCGGTCCGGGGTATCGCACTCGTTGTCTCGAACCAGAAGATAGCTATAGCGATTGCGACAATGCTCAGGAAAGCGCGATCTTGCGCGTGGCGGGGCAATACCGCCGGGATATTTCCGAGTCCGCGGTTTTCCGGGAAAACGTCAGCACAGAACTATCATCGGACGAAGGCAATGTCTCCCGTGCGGAGACCTCATTGAGCAGCCAGATCAATGACACCATGACATTGCGGCTCGCGCATCTGCTCAAGCACAGCTCCGAGGTGCCGCCGGGCACCGAGAAGACGGACCAC
>CAYPKI010000034.1:7420-16864 GCA_964411265.1 uncultured Alcanivorax sp.
GACGTGCCTGCCGGAACGGAGGAAACGGATCAGGAAGTTACGGTGTCTCTGGTTATAGGATTCTAGCAGGCTGTTGAAAACCCTGAGCGCGTACAGGGTTTATCAACAGCCTGGTAGGCGCGAGGAGCGAGATGCTGGCACCTCACACCTTGCAATAAAAAGCCCCGGAACCTGGAAGGCCTCGGGGCTTTTTCCCTTCCGTTGGCTACCGGAGTTAACTTTCCTTGTAGGCGGTATTGACGTCCAGCACCGACTGCTTGGCATCACCGAAGAGCATGAGGGTGTTGTCGTTGGCGAACAAGGGGTTGGGTAGTCCGGCAAAACCGGGGCTCAACGAGCGCTTGATTACGACCACGTTGCGAGCCTTGTCGACATTCAGAATGGGCATGCCGTAGATGGGACTGCCTTTGTCCTCGCGGGCCATGGGGTTGGTTACGTCGTTGGCGCCCAGGACGATGGCGACATCCGTTTCTTCAAACGTGGGGTTGATTTCTTCCATGGTCTTGAGTTTGTCGTAGGGTACTTCCGCCTCGGCCAGCAGCACATTCATGTGACCGGGCATACGACCCGCTACCGGGTGGATGGCGTATTCCACCTCGCAGCCGCGCGCTTCCATTGAATCCGCCAGATCGCGCACGGCATGCTGGGCCTGCGCCATGGCCAGGCCGAAGCCGGGCACGATCACGACGCGCTTGGCAGGCTCAAGGATCAGGGCGATCTCGTCGGCACTGGACGAGCGTACCTTGCCGCCATAGACCTCGTCCTGATCCATGCTGTCGCCGCCCTCGGCCATGACACCGAAAAGCACATTGGTGAGCGAGCGATTCATGGCCTTGCACATGACGTTGGTCAGGATCAACCCGGAGGCGCCCACCAGGGAGCCGGTGATAATGAGGGCGCTGTTACCCATGACGAAGCCGGCTGCAGCTGCGGCCAGACCCGAGTAGGAGTTCAACAGGGCGATCACTACGGGCATGTCGGCCCCGCCGATGGGCATCACCAGCAGTACCCCCAATACGGCGGCAGCCGCGACCAGGCTCCAGAAAACCGCCTGCTGGGTGGGATCGTTCACCAGTACGCCAATAGCGACCACAGCACCTGCCAGCAGGATCAGGTTGACGAACTTCATGCCCGGGAAACCCTTGGGCTGCCCGTCAATAAGCTCCTGCAACTTGGCAAAGGCAATAAAGGAACCCGTGAGCGTTACCGAGCCGATGAGCACAGCGGCGCCGATGGCGATCAGGGCCACCAGGCCCGTGGACTGGCCGGCCATGGCTTCGAGCACGCCGGCCGCCCCGGCGGCATCCAGCCCCTTGAAATATTCGGCCGCGGCGACCGCAAAGGAAGCACCGCCGCCAAAGCCGTTCAGAAGAGCAACCAGCTGCGGCATGGCGGTCATCTTGACCTTGATAGCCAGCAGCGACCCGATCACGGCGCCCAGAACAAAGCCGCCAATAATCCATTCATAGGTGACAATGTCCTGGTGGAGCAGGGTAACCAGGGCCGCGATCAGCATGCCCGTGGCGGCCAGCAGGTTACCCCTGACGGCGGTTCGGGGCTTGGTCAGGCCCTTGATGCCCAGAACAAAGAGGGACGCGGCGGCCAGATAAGCGATATCAATCCAGGCTTGCGAAATCTGCATTACTTATTTCCTCTTGAACATGCCCAGCATGCGGTTGGTCACCATGAAACCGCCGACGACATTGATGGACGCCAGGGTGACCGCGATGAAACCGAGTATGCTGATGGTCTGGCTGTCACCGCCATGGCCTGCGGCCAGCAGCGCGCCTACGAGTGTAATGCCCGAGATGGCATTGGAACCCGACATCAGGGGCGTGTGCAGGGTGGGCGGCACTTTCGAGATGAGCTCGAAACCGAGAAATACCGCCAGCACGAACAGGGTCAGTTGTGCCACGAAATCCATGATTAGTTCTCCTCATCGGAGGCTGATTCATCAGACGCCGAGTCTGCGGGTTGTTCCCGGGCCGGCAGCCCCAGCAGTTCACGCATCTTGGCCTGGGGGACATCGCCGTCATGGGCGACGACCGTATCCTGGATAATCTGATCCTCGAAATCGAGCGTGAAGTCACCGTGCTCGGTGAGCATCAGCTTAAGCAGGTTTTCGATGTTCTTGCCGAACATCTGACTGGCGTGGTGCGACAGGGTGGATGGGATGTTTTCCGGCCCCAGTATATGGACACCGTGCTCGACCACATTTTCGCCCGACTGGGTCAACTCACAGTTGCCTCCGCGCTCGGCGGCCAGGTCCACGATCACCGAACCCGGTTTCATGGCCTGCACCATCTCCTCGGTCACCAGAATCGGGGATTTGGCGCCGGGCACGGCGGCGGTGGTCACCACAACGTCCATATCGGCGATCACCTCCTTCAAAGCCGCGCGCTGGCGCTGCAGGAAGTCTTCGCCCTGTTCCTTGGCATAGCCGCCCGAACCTTCGGCGTCCCCGGTATCCAGGTTCAGATCTACCGGATCGGCTCCGACGGACAAGATCTGCTCCTGGGCCGCGGCCCGGACATCATAGGCCTTGGTGACCGCGCCCAGGCGCTTGGCGGTGGCACAGGCCTGCAGCCCTGCCACACCCGCGCCCATGACAAGCACCCGTGCCGGATTCAGGGTGCCGGCGGCGGTCATATTCATGGGGAACATGCGGTTGGCCCGGTTGGCGGCCAGCAGTATGGCCTTGTAGCCGGCGGTCATGGCCATGGAAGACAGAACGTCCATGGCTTGCGCCCGGGTGATCCGCGGAATCAACTCCAGGCCCATGCCCGTGATGTTCCGATCAGACAGGGTTCGGGCGAATTCCGGGTTGGCGAGCGGGTCCATCATGCCCACCAGGACTTGCCCGGACTGCAGGCGTTCAAGATCCTGTTCCCCGGTGCGGGTGTTGCTCCCGGGCGTCTGGACCTGGAGGACGACCTGCGCCTGCTGGAAAATATCGTCGCGATCCACCAGCTTTGCGCCGACAGCCTCATAGTCGGCGTCGGTAAAACCGGCCTGTTCGCCAGCGCCTTTTTCCACCCGGATCTGGACACCCTGGGTTTTCAGCAGGTTGCCAACATTGTCGGGTGTCAGCGCCACGCGCTGCTCATCGGGAAAGATTTCCCCGGGTACACCGATGATCACCTCGTTACCCCCGTATCTTGCGTCTGGATGAATGACTCCGGCCCGAGCCGGCGCGAAGCCGCGACGTGATGCTCTATTGTACACGGGCCAGAAACCGGCCCGTTCAGCAAGCCGCTAACCTTATTGCGCTTGCACGCCAATGGCAAATCCCGCGTCCGCTATCGAGCCGCGGATGGCTAATAAATAAACAGTTCGGGCCGTCCGGGTGCAAACCTCAGAATTGCCGTCGGGCCGCCGTCGGGCGCAAATTAGCGTCAGGTCCCGGTGTCCTGCTGGTTCATATGCGCCACAAGGGCCTGATCTGAGGGCTCGTTCATCCCGAGAAAGGGCTCCAGAATAGTATTACCGCGGACCTGCGCCTCGATAACATGCAGAAAGGTGTAGGCGCCCAGCAGCTTGCGCGCCAGGAAAATGAATTCCCGTGGCGGCACGTCGAAATAGCGCGACAGGGCATTGCGGCTCGCCCTGGCCATGATGCGGTTGGGCAAGTCGCTCTCACCCCAGAGGTACTCGCCGCGCTCATTGACCACTTCCGGCGGGGGCGGATAACGATCGGGATCCTGTAACACCTCGATAGCTTCAAAGCACAGGTCCACGAAATTATCCACCACCTTGTGCGGCACATCGCCCGCCAGAAAGCCCAGCGCCTGAAAGGCCCCGAGCAGGCGTTGGCGGTCGCGGTGCCAGGCGCCCCGAATCATTTCCCGGCCCGGGCCCAGGGTGGCGTGTTCGAACTCCCGGATGGCGCCGAAATCCAGCAGTACAATCTGATCGTTTTGGCCCTCGCGCCCGGGACGCAACAGGTAGTTGCCGAAATTGGGGTCGGTCTGCATCCGGTCCCACTCGAAGACCTCGCGGCAGCACAGCTCCATGATGGCGCGGCCCATGAAGTTGCGCCTTTCACGGGACAGTTCCTGAATGGCCGGGTCATTGATGCCCACTCCGTGTTCGAACGTCAGGCACAAAATATTGTGGGACGAATAGGCGTGAACGACCTCCGGCACCACGAAGCGCTCGTCATCGGCCAGGGCGCTGCGGAAATATTCCGTGGTATTGGCCTCCAGGTCGTAGTCCACTTCCCGGGCCAGCATTTCCCGTACTTCCGCAAGCCATTGGTTGAATTCCTCGGTGATGGAGACGACACCGCTCCATTTGAGCAAACGCACAATGGCGCGCATGTCACTGTCGATGGCATCGCCCACGCCCGGATACTGGATCTTGAGTACCACCTCCAGGCCGTCCGTCTTGCGTCGCGCGCGATGGACCTGCGCCAGCGACGCTGCGCCCAGTGGCTCCGGGTCTACCTCCAGGGCGTTGTGCTTGACCTCCCCCAGTTCCCGACGCAGGTGCCTGTCGATGGTTTCCCATTCCAGGGACGTGGTGCTGTCTTCCAGCGTGTGAAGGGCTTCTGTTACTTCGGCGGGCAAAAAGTGTTCGCCAAACAGCGCCATCATCTGTCCGATCTTGACCACGGAACCCTTGAGCTGGCCCAGCTCCCCGACCAGATCCCGAGCCTGCGCGGACAGGATTTCACTACGCCGATCGGCGCGTTTGTCTGGCGAGGTAAAGAAGGTGCCCGCACTCAGGGTGGCGTAGCGCGCTCCCGCGAGCAATCCGGCACGGGCCATGGAAAAGCGGCGCTCAAAAGAGCCGGTTTTGACGCGTTTAACCGTATTACGAGCCATCAAGGGGTCCGTGCGGCATCCTGGAAATAGAATCGTATTCTACAGGAAACACAGCCGGGCAGGGCATCCGGTGCACTGACTGCCACGGTCGCGGGCCGGCAGCGGCCGGGTCAGGGATGGCCCGCTACCTGGCCTGACGCGCTGCCCATAGCTGCAAGATCACCCAGGATGCGAGCAGCTTCGCGCAAATGGGGATCCGGGCGCTCGTCTTCAGCATCCGGGTTGCGAGCCTGCTCCATCGCCTGTTCTTCCTGGAGCTCCTCCAGCTCTTCCATGCTCGACACCGCTTCCTTGCCCCGATGCGCGCGAAGCTCGTTTTCGATAGCCAGGCGCCGGGCATCACGCTCGCTTTCACGCTCGCGACGTTTCCCGGCGTGCAGGGTCACCTGTTCACGTTCCTGGCGAGCCTTAATCAGATCAATCTGACTGCGGACGTAGTCAAATTCCGGATTCTTCTTCATCCGTTTCTCGTGAGCCTGCCGCAACTTAGGCATGAGCGGGTCCAGATTAGCCACCGGGCTGTAGTCCGCCGGCTCTATGACGTCCCACGGCAGCGCATTGTCCAGGGCGCTTTCGCCGATCTGCGTCTTGTCCACGGCAAAGGGCAACTGCAAATCGGGGAGAATCCCCCGGTGCTGATTGCTCTTGCCGGAAACCCGGTAGAACTTGGCCCGGGTCATCTTCAGCTCGCCGTGATTAAGCTCCATGAGCGACTGGACCGTCCCCTTGCCGAACGTCTGGCCACCAATGACCAGCGCGCGGCCGTAGTCCTGCATCGCGCCGGCGAAGATCTCCGAGGCCGAGGCGCTGTAGCGATTGACCAGCACCGCCATGGGCCCGCGGAAAAGCGCGCCGGGCAGCTGATCGGACTCCACCTGAACATCATTGCTGTGGTCGCGTACCTGAACGGTGGGTCCGGAGCCAATGAACAGCGACACCAGTTTGATGGCTTCCTGCAGCGACCCGCCGCTGTTGTCGCGCAAGTCCACCATGAGGCCGTCCAGGTTCTCGTCCTTCAGCTGCGAGAGGAGCCGGGCCACATCCCGGGTGGTACTGGCATAGTCAGGGTCGCCCCGGCGTGCCGCCTCGAAGTCCATGTAAAAGGCCGGGATGCGAATGACGCCGATGCGCCGTTCGCCGTTTTCCCCCAGCTCCAGGATGTCCTTGCTCGCCGCCTGTTCCTTGAGCTCGACCTTGTTGCGTTCAAGGGAGATGACCCGCGTGTCGTGATCATTGGCGGCGTCATGGGGGATGACCTTGAGGCGCACCACCGAGCCCTTGGGTCCGCGAATCTTGTCCACCACCTTATCCAGGCGCATGCTGATAACGTTCGCCATATCGCCGTCTTCACCCTGGGCCACACCCACAATCCGATCGGCCGGGTCCAGCCGTCCGTTTTTGGACGCCGGACCGCCCGGCACCAGGCGGATGACCTTGGTGTACTCGTCTTCGGACTGCAGCACGGCACCGATGCCCTCCAGCGAACGGCTCATGCTGATATCGAAATTATCCGAGCGATGGGGCGTAAAATAAGACGTATGGGGGTCATAGGTTTGTGCCAGGGCATTGATGTAGACCTGAAACACATCTTCAGCGGTATTTTGTTCGATGCGGTTGCGCTGGCCCTCATAGCGCCGACGCAGGCGTTCGACGATTTTGTCGTCCTCGACGTCGTTGAGGCGCATGGATAGCACGGCGTTTTTCAGCCGTCGGTGCCAGAGATCGTGCAACGCGGTGTCGTCTTCGGGCCGGGGCGCATCCGAGCGGTCCACGCGCAGGGTTTTTTCCTCGTCAAAGGAAAGCGAATCCAGGCCCTCATCAAGGCGAGCCATCAAATAGCTCAGACGCTCATCCATGCGCTGCCGATAGACGCGAAAGATGTTGAAGCCGGCGCTGAGTTCGCCGTCTGCCAGCTGGTCATCCAGCTGCTCACGCACGGAGCGGAAGGACGCGGTGTCTTCTTGCGTGAAATAGACGCGATTGGGGTCCAGACTGTCGAGATAGTTCTTCCAGACCCGCACGGAAAGCTCATCGTCGAGCGCCATCTCCCGGTAATGGCGATCCAGGCGGTCGACTATTTCCTCTGCTGCGCGCTTTTGCTCGGCAGAGGGGGACAGACGCGCTTCGGCCTTATCCGGCTTGCCATTCATGAGCGCCCAGGTGGCGGGCGCCAGCAC
The DNA here is from genome assembly GCA_964411265.1 of uncultured Alcanivorax sp. Taxonomy (GTDB): domain Bacteria; phylum Pseudomonadota; class Gammaproteobacteria; order Pseudomonadales; family Alcanivoracaceae; genus SLJS01. Next base: position 14,424 of record CAYPKI010000034.1, read on the forward strand.
GGCCAGCGTGAACAAAACAAAAAGACCGCGCGATCCGATTTGCTGCTGTATCATGATAACCTTGGTCAGTTGGACGACACGACTGAGTATAAAGCATCGCTGTGCTCCGGCCCATGCCTTATACGTCTGACTCTATCCGACAATAAGCGTCCGTAAAAGTTGCCGTCCCGGCGCGGATTACCGACTTGCTCGCGCACCCAAGGAAAGGTAAAAATGGGGTTGGGCGTGGGGGCCGTTGGACAATGAATACACGGATGCAACATAACAATCAGCGTGCTTATATCCGGCATCCGGTCAGCATGACGGCTGAATTGGCGGTCGAGGGGCAAGGCAATCGCCACTGCCGCATAGCGGACTTTTGTCTGGGCGGGGTGCTGGTGCGCTTCCTGGACCAGGACCAGCCGCGCGTGGGGGCTCATCCCCTTGAGGTCGGGCAATCCGTGGCTTTGACGCTTGTTGTGGACGGCAGTCGGGGTCAACGCGAACTCATGTTGCCGGCCCGGGCGGCCCGCACGCTGGAAGGCGGCGCGGGACTGAAGTTCGAGGATCCCGACCCCACTGATTTGCTGGCCCTGCAGAATTATGTACGCGCCTGTCGCGAAAGCAGCGACACCCCGGCAGCAGGGACTGCGTCAAGTCGGGTCGACCCGGGCTCTGTCCTCAAGTACGTGCGCACGGAGTTGCGCCAGGCGCTGGCCGGCTGCCTGGAGGACTTCTTTCCCCATGTCCGGGATGCACTTACAGAATCGGCGGATCAGGAAATCACCAACGAAAAGCAACACCCCTGGTTTGCCGCCGTTAAAACCCTGACCAATTCCCCGGAAACGGTCAGCCGGCATTTCCTTCAATCGGTTTCCGAACCCATGGAATCGCTTTTTGCCGGCGCAACGCCGGAACAGGCCATGGATTTCTCCCTTGAGGAGCAGCAGGAGAACCGCCTGTCGCTGGTGGACAAGGAGTTGTTCGAGGACTGGTTGACGCTCAAGGTCATGGCATCCCGGGCCGAGGGCAAATTCCACGATCAGCTACTGCCGCTGCAGCTGCGCTTTGACGAAGTGCTCAATACCTCCCTGGCCGCCCGGCACAACCCGCTGCATCCAGCCGTGATCTGCTCCGCCTTTGGCAAGGCCCTCAAACCCCTGGGCGTTTCCAAGCACGTGGAACGCCGCATCCTCGAGGTTTTCGACAGGACTGTGGTCGCCGAGCTGGGGACGGTTTATGAACGGATCAATCGCACCCTGGCCGGGGAGGGCGTGCTTCCCGACTTGGATGTCGCCCGGTATCTGAGTGAGCACTACTCCGTTCATTCGGGCGAAGGGAATGAGCAGGAGGCGGCCAATAACGGCGAGGAACACGAGCCGCAGGAGCAGGAACCGCGCCCGAACAATACCGGCGTGGCGCAGAATACCGGCGGGGCGCAGACGAGGGCGGAACGAGAACCTCGCGGGGGTCAGCCGGAAGCGGTTGAGGCTGAGTCCGCGACGGGTGTCGGTGACGCCCCCGGAGCGAACGCGTCCACGGAATTTGCCCGTCAGCAGGCCCGGGCCAACCAGGCTTATGAGACCGTGCGGCGCATTATGGAACGCTCCCGGGCGTCCACGATAGCTGTCACCCAGGGGACAAGTGGCGACAGCGAGGCCACCGTGGCGCCCTCGGAAGTGGTGTCTGATGCGCTGGAGAGGCTTCAGCGCGATGCCGGACCCGAAACAGAGCAGGTGCCCCTTCAGGCCCGCGTCCAGGAGGCCGTTGCCGGCGAAATGGGCGAGTCGGAATCGCCACCGCTGCTGGACGATGAAGTCTCGCAAGCAACGGAAATCATCCATCATCTGTTCGAAGGCATTGCCGAGAGTGCCGAGCTTAGTGAGCGCGTTCGCAGCGCCATCAAACGGCTCAAGGTGCCCTTTTTACGTCTCCTGCTGCAGGATGAAGCCGTGCTTCAGGAGGACGAACACCCAGCCCGTCAGATGCTGAATCGCATTGCTCAGCTGGGTGTTCGCGGGAATGCCCGTCTGGCGGATCACGAAGAGGCTATCGACCAGAATATTGACCGTGTGGTTGAGAACTTTTCGGGCGATATCAGCATCTTCAACGATTCTCTTGAGAATCTGGATGAACTTTGCGAAAGCCAGGAAAAGTTTCAGCAGCGCAATCTCAAGCGCGTAACCGAGGCCTATGATGGTCACCACAAGGTGGTTGAAGCTCGCCGCGAGGTCGACCAGGCCCTGGAAAGACGGATCGGGGGCGGTCCCGTGCCCCGTGCCCTGCTGGCCCTGATTGACGCCGGCTGGCGCCAGCTTCTGGTTCAGATCCTGTTGCGTGAAGGCCAGGACAGCGACAGCTGGCATGAATATCTGGGCGTGCTGGATCGCATGAAAGCCTCCGCGCAGGACATGCCCGATCAGGAACAACTGTCCCAACTGCTTGCCTTGATCAAGGAAGGG
>CAYPKI010000034.1:16874-17179 GCA_964411265.1 uncultured Alcanivorax sp.
GCGCGGGTGGACCAGAGTCAGCTGCAGAACCGGGAGCTGGTGTCCGAGCTGCGGCGCCTGCTTTCCGTCAAGGTGCGACAGCAGGACGGGGCGCCACCCATGTCCGAAATGCCGGAAGGTATGCTCGATCATTCGAGCGTACCGGAGGACGGTGAGCTGGATGAACGCCAGCGGCGCTGGCGTGCCCGGGCACGACGTTATCAGACAGGCGACTGGTTTCTTTTTCATGACGCCGGCGAAGATCAGCAGCACGTCTGCCTCGCCTGGGTGGCGCCGGATCAGCAACTTTTTGTTCTCGTAAACCA
>CAYPKI010000035.1:0-494 GCA_964411265.1 uncultured Alcanivorax sp.
ACGCGGCCGTGGATCGGTCCGGGGGTGTGGACGGGGTCTATCTGTCCACGGCTGAGGGCCCCGTGCCCCTGCGCGCCGTGGCCGATACCACCACCCAATGGACCCGGCCCGCCATCACCCGCGAGGATCTGCGCCAGACCCTGGACATCACCGCGGTGAACCGGACTCATACCGTGGCCGATGTCGCGGCGGAGGCCCGCCGGCGGATGGCGGAGATCGACACACCCAACGGCTACAGCATCGAGGTCGGCGGCACAGTCACGGACCTCCAGGCCAACCAGGGCCGGATGCGCGCCGCATTGCTGCCCGGCTTCGGCATGCTGGCACTGCTACTGTTCGCCCTGTTCGGCACCCTGCGCCATCCGGTGGCCATCATGGCCGCGATCCCCCTGGCCGTGGCCAGCGCCCTGTGGGGCCTGCTGGTGTTCGGTAAGCCCATGAGCATGCCGGCGATCATGGGCCTGATTCTGCTCGGCGGCACGGTGGTGAACACC
>CAYPKI010000035.1:504-16771 GCA_964411265.1 uncultured Alcanivorax sp.
TGCTGCTCGATTTCGTGCGTCAGGCCCGCGCCGAGGGTAGCGACCGTGAGGACGCGCTTGTGGAAGCGGTGCGGCTGCGTCTGCGCCCGGTACTCATGACCACCGTGTCCACCGTGCTGGGCCTGACGCCACTGGTGTTCGAGATGGCGGTGGGCCTGGAGCGCATGAGCCCGCTGGGCATTGTCGCCGCCACGGGCTTGCTGGTGGCCACAGTGCTGACTCTGGTGGTGCTGCCGGTGGTGTTCAGTCTGCTGGACGATGCCGCCGTTCGACTCCGGTGGCTGGCTGCGCGCGTCAGCGGTAAGCTTTAGCAGGCTGTTGACGAATAACCGAAACCGGGCCCTTGCCCGGATTTGTTATGAGCGCCCGGGAGAGCATCTACGGGTAGCGTTGCGAATCCAGGGCGGAGCCCAAACGGTGTTCTGGTCAGATTCTGAACGAATAGCGCATTCCGGGCACACTGCCCTCTTCCCCCATTGATTCGGACCGGGGGCGTCCGCTGTTTTTATGTACATACAAGCCGGCCCACGAGCTGACTGAATTCATCCTTCCAGGAAGTTCTCACTGATCATCAGCTGTTGCAAGGTGGTGGCGCAGGCGCTCTAACAGGATGTAGGCAAAGCCGGAATCAAGCAGTCGTTACTGTTTGGGTCACCAGTCCTGCTCGATGGCCGGTCAGCAAAAAGGTCCATTTGCTGGTCCTTATTGGAGGATAATAAGCGTAAAGGGGCAGTCGTCACTGGCGGGCAGAGGAAACGCTCGGAGAAAAATACCTGGACGTGGCGTCCCAACCAGAGGAAAGGCTTTCTGAATTTCTGTACCCGGCGGGCAGTGGTGAAAGCAAAGGCTGACAGATATACCCCCGCAGCCACGACCATTGTAAATTGGTCTTGTCGCGAGGAGGGCTCTACCGAATATATCGTCCGCGCCGGCAGTGAGCCGATAACCTGACAGTACCAGATAAACTCGGGGGTACACATGGCGCGGGTACAAAGAGCTGCCACATCGCGCCCTTCATATTCATTACAGTAATCTAGGGCATGAATGTGAGTGCCCCCTCGCCAACACCCTTCCCCGATGCCGGCTTCCCGATGTCCGGTTGCAGCCTTTCGCAGGATCGAGCCAGCCCGTCACCGCGAGCGTTTACACTGTGCCCGGTTTATGGCACCAACACTCGAGCCTGAACCTATGGTTTCTTGACGGAACAGGGCTTAGGCTAATTATCCCATTTCACCCCGGGCATGTTGCGCCGCGAAGCGGGCAAACCCGAGAGCAACCAGCACAGGAGTACCGCCATGAGCCTGAAGACCGTCCCGGAGATTGTCGCGGAAAAGAAAACCGGTTTGCGTTGCCTGGACCCGGATACAGCCCGGCCCATTTTGGCGGCAGAGAGCAATCCCTTGATCATCGATGTGCGTGAGCCCGCTGAGGTGGCCGAGAAACAGGCGCAGGGCACCGTCAATATTCCGCGTGGTTTGCTGGAGATGAAAATCACAAACTACACCGAAGACCCGGATCGGCCCATTTATCTGCATTGCGCCAGCGGCGGGCGAGCCACCCTGGCGGGCGCAGCGCTGCAGCACATGGGCTTCAACAACGTGAATGTCCTGAACTTTGACTGTGACGAAGTGATCGCCAGCATGGGCGCGGCCTGATCCGGATCGGACGGTGCCATCCCCGAGCTTGTTGCAAACGCCCAGAGGTGTGGGAAGCGCGTCCGTGCGCCGATAACGCCCGCAAGGTGCCATCGTCATCCGTGAATCGTGGCGGGGACGCCACTCCCAGTGTGGTTCACTCGATGTGGGAGGCGCGCCCGCGCGCCGACGGCCAGGAGTCTGGTGCCACCTTCATCGATGGATCTTGGCGCGGACGCCACTCCCAAGAATGCGTGACAAGGCCATGGCGTCCACCAGGCTGACGGTTACAATGCGCGCATGTCGCCTCCCGCCGAACCGCATCCCGACGCCGACCGTGAACCCTCCGCGCGCCTGCTGGGCGTTTTCCGGTACAGCCGCCGCGCGCTGGAACTGGTCTGGACCAGCAACCGCCGCCTGACCGTCCTGTTGGCGGTCTGTACCCTGCTCGCCGGCCTCTTGCCCGCCGCCGCCGCCAAGGTGGGCCAGCTCATTGTCGACGGTGTCGTGGCGGCCATGGACGGCAAGGGTTCGGCCGAAATTGTCTTCTGGTTCGTGGCCCTGGAAGGCGTGATCATGGCCGGCATCGCCGCCTCCCAGCGCGGCATTCAACTGGGCCAGTCCCTGTTGCGCGGCCTCCTCGGGCAGCGCGTGAATGTCATGATCCTGGACAAGGCGCTCACCCTGCAGCTGGCGCACTTCGAGGACTCGGAGTTCTACGACAAGCTTACCCGCGCCCGGCGGGAGGCGTCCACGCGACCGCTGGGTCTGGTGAACAAGACCTTTACGCTCATCCAGAACGGCGTGTCACTGGTCAGCTATGGCTTTCTGCTCTTCGGTTTCTCCCCCTGGGCCGTGGTCATCCTGATCGTGGGCGGTTTGCCCCAGTTTGCGGCGGAGGCGAAGTTCTCCGGCGATGCGTTTCAGCTGTTCCGGCGACGCTCGCCGGACACGCGCCGACAGATGTATCTGGAGACCGTGCTGGCGCGCGAGGACAGCGCCAAGGAGGTCAAACTCTTTCAGCTGGGCCCGCTCCTGCTGAACTGGTACCGGCGCATCTTCGAGCGCATCTACCGCGAAGACCGCAACCTCATCATCCGCCGCGAGACCTGGGGCTTCATTCTGGGGCTGCTGGGTACGCTGACCTTCTATGCCGCCTATGCCTGGATTGTCTGGTCCACGATTCAGGGTCAGATCACCATCGGTGAAATGACCATGTATCTAACCGTGTTCAAGCAGGGCCAGACAGCCGTAAGCGCCAGCCTTACCGCGATCTCCGGCATGTACGAAGACAACCTCTATTTGTCCAACCTCTACGAATATCTGGAACAGCCCGTCACCGCGCCGGGCGGCGACGCCGTCGAGGGCCAGTCCCCCGGCGATGGCGTACGCTTTGAAAACGTCAGTTTCACCTATCCGGGCAACGAAGAACCCGCACTCCATGACATTGATCTTCATTTGACCCCGGGACAGAGCCTGGCCCTGGTGGGGCAGAACGGCTCCGGCAAGACCACGTTGATCAAACTTCTGGGCCGTCTTTATGAACCCACCGGAGGCCGTATCCTGCTCGACGGTACGGATCTGCGCGAGTGGGATCCGGAGGTGCTGCGCCGGCGCATTGGCGTCATCTTTCAGGACTTCATGCGTTATCAGATGGGCGTAGGTGAAAATATCGGCGCGGGCGACGTGGAGCGCTTCGAGGACAGCGAGGGCTGGCGCGAAGCGGCGGAGCAGGGCCTGGCCGATGATTTTATCGAGGAGCTGCCCCAGGGCTATGAAACCCAGCTGGGACGCTGGTTCAGTGACGGCCGGGAGCTGTCCGGTGGTCAGTGGCAGAAGGTCGCCGTTGCGCGGGCTTTCATGCGCCGGGGTGCGGATATTCTGGTTCTGGACGAGCCCACCGCTGCCATGGACGCGGAAGCGGAATCCCGTGTTTTCCAGCACTTTCGGGAAATGACCCGCGACCGTATTGCCATCCTGATTTCGCACCGCTTTTCCACGGTGCGCATGGCGGACCAGATCATTGTCATGGAGGAAGGACGCATCATTGAGCGCGGTAACCATGAGGACCTGCTAGCTTTAAACGGAACCTATGCCCGGCTTTTCCGCATGCAGGCGGCGGGGTATCAGTAATACCCGCCGCCGCATCGGTTTTCAGGCACTGAACAACCGGGCCAGTGCGCCTTTCTCCGGGGTTTCCTGCGGCTTGGCCTTCTTGTCTTCCATGGCCACGGTGGTGTCCGTGAGTTCCTGCATCATGTTCTCTACCGCATCGCCTTCCATGACATAGGGATTGAACTGACTGCGCACCGAATACTTGAGATAGATGGAGCGGCTGGCCTCACTCGCGGGCGCGAAGGACATGGACCACTCCGCCCACTGCCGGGCCTCGGCGCGCTCATACTTGAGAATCAGCAGATCCTTGTGGCGCGGATCCTGCTCCAGTGTGTTGTAGAGCTTGTTGACTTCCTTGCGATCGCCCTCCAGCACCTGCAGAAAGATCTGCGAGTTGAACATCAGCATGCCGGTGAGATCCCGGGCGGCATTGTTTTTTTGTGCCGTAGCGAGAATGCGGCGGAATTCATCAATATCCACGCCCTCGACGGCGGTACTGCAATAGATAATACGCGTAAGCATCATGATCTCCTTCAAGCGAGTTTCTTGCGCACTTCCGATATAAAGCGCTTCACATCCCGGTTACCCATCCCCTTTTTCAGTTCCTCGCCGAGCTCGGGGAGCAGGTCCAGCAATTCTTGCGGTGAATCCACGCCCTCGACTTTCATCAGGGTCTCCATGGCATCACCGCCCAGTTTTTCCGTGACAATGGTGCTGATATCGCTGACCAGTTCGCGGAATGCGTGAGCGTCGAGTCCTCGGCCTGCGGGCTGCTCCGGGTTTCCCGCTGAGGCGGTCCGCGCTGAGGCGGTCCGCGTTTCCAGCTTCGATTCCGCTTTTGGTTCCGGTTCCGGTGCAGGCGAATCCGGCGGTGGCGCGGGCTCGACTGCCTCGACGGTCGGACGCTGCGGCGCCTGTCCGGGCGTGGACTGCGCGCGTTCACAGTCCAGATACCCACCGGTTACCAGAGCTTCGTAAAGCGAGCCCACGTCACCGTAGTTCGCCAGAGTTTCCTCATAGACGTGAAACGGCGTCTTGTTATCCACGACCATCAGCAGCGTCCGGAGGCGCCGCGGCAACGACGACTCGGCGGTCTGAATGCGGCTTTCCTGGTTGCCCTTTTCCGTCTTGACCAGAACGTCCCGGGGATGAAATTCAGCTTCGTCGTTCATGGCTTTCACTTGTTCGTTGGACATGAATTACCTCCTGCTTCTGCCCGCGTTCCGACCGCATTGATCGGAATTGGTCCGCAGTAACCGTTTGAACTGGCCCACACTCTAGGCACGCCTCCGTGAAGGCCTGGTGAGTCAAGGGGTTGTAAATTTTTCCGGGACAAAGAACGGAAGCGGCGAATTGAGTGGGGCGGCCTTTACCTTTATAAAGGGGGTTTGCCATTGCGTCGCGGGGCCCCATGCAACCCGGCTTTGCCGTTATCCATGCCAACCATCTGGAAGACCTGACCGACATCACGGTCCAGTGGCTGCGCGATCATCCTCTGGCACCGCTGGAAAACGAGGTCTTTCTGGTGCAATCCAACGGCATGGCCCAGTGGCTCAAGCTCCAGCTGGCCGACGACGACGCCTGTGGCATCTCGGCGGCGCAGGAATTCCAGATGCCCCAGCGCTTTCTCTGGCAGGCCTATCGCTCGGTACTGGGCGAGGAAGAAGTGCCGCGCACCTCACCCTTCGACAAGTCCCGTCTTACCTGGCGGCTCATGCGATTGCTGCCCGAGATGCTGGATGACGAGGCTTTTGTCTCGCTGCGGCGCTTTCTCAGCGAGGGCGACAACCAGCGCAAGCGCTATCAGCTGGCCGAGCGCCTGGCCGATCTGCTGGACCAGTATCAGGTTTACCGCGCGGACTGGCTGGACGACTGGGAGGCGGGGCGGGATCTCATCCGCCGGCACACGGCCGAAGCGAGTCCGGAACTGAGCACGGATCAACGCTGGCAGGCTGTGCTCTGGCGCCGGCTTGTGGCGGACATGGACGAAGACCGCCGCGAAACCTCGCGCGCCCGCATTCATCAGCGGTTTCTCGACAGCGTGGACGAGCAGGCTCCGGCGGCATTGCCCCGGCGCATTGTGGTCTTCGGTATCAGCTCCCTGCCCCAGCAGATGCTGGAAGCACTCCATGCCCTGTCACGCCACTGCCAGATCCTGATGCTGGTGCAGAACCCCTGCCGACACTACTGGGCGGATATTGTCGAGGATCGGCACCTGTTGCGCATTGAACAGAATCGCCACGGCACCAAGCCGGAACTGTCCGGATTCGAGCAGAATGAAATGCATCGCCATGCCCACCCGCTGCTCGCCGCCTGGGGCAAACAGGGCCGGGACTATATCGGTCTGCTTTACAACTATGACGTGCCTGAGTATTACCGCGCCTGGTTCAACGAGATTGATGCTTTCGCTGACATCGCCACCCATTCGCATGCGCCGGACAGTCTCCTGGCGGATATTCAGCAGGCCATTCTGGATCTGGACCCCCTGCCCGGGCCGGAGCACCGGCATGAGCGCGCACCGGATAGCTCCCTGTCGCTGCAAATCACCCACAGTCCCCAGCGCGAAGTGGAAGTGCTGCACGATCAGCTGCTAAAACGTTTTCAGGACTCGGGCGGCGAGCTTCGCCCCCGGGATGTGATTGTCATGGTGCCGGATATCCAGACCTATGCGCCGCATATCGAAGCAGTCTTCGGCAACCTGGATACCGACGACGCCCGCTATATCCCCTACACCATTTCGGATCGCAGCCAGGGCCAGACCCTGCCGCTCGCCATGGCGCTGGAAAAGCTGCTGGATCTGCCCCACTGGCGCTTTACCGTCGGCGAATTGCTGGATCTGCTGCAGGTACCCGCCCTGCGTGAAAATTTCGGCCTGAGCGAAAATGACACCGCCCTGCTGCATCAATGGATTCGCGGTTCGGGTATCCGCTGGGGCCTGCATGGCGAACAGCGCGCCAGTCTGGATCTGCCGCAAGACTTCGAACAGAACTCCTGGTGGTTTGGCCTCAGGCGCATATTGCTCGGCTATGCCGTGGGCAACGGCGAAGCCTGGCACGACATCGAACCCTATGACGAAGTAGGGGGACTGCAAGCCGAGCGCGCGGGGCGTCTCGTACAGTTGCTGGACACGCTGGAAGAACAATGGCGTGAACTCAGCCGCGACGGCACACCGGCGGACTGGGTGGCGCGGTTGCGCCACCTGATGGCCTCGCTATTCAGCATTACGGCGCCGGAGGATCTGCAACTGGAAGCCACGCTCCTGGACGAGCTGGAAGAGTGGAAAACCGCCTGTGACGAAGCCGGCTTTGCCGAGGAACTGCCGCTGGCCGTGGCCAGTCAGGCGTGGTTAGCGGCGCTGGATCAGTCCAGCCTGTCCCAGCGTTTTCTGGCCGGCCGGGTAAACTTCTGCACCCTCATGCCCATGCGTTCCATTCCCTTCCGAATCGTCTGTCTGCTGGGCATGAACGACAAGGATTACCCGCGCAGCCAGACGCCGCTGGATTTTGATCTCATGGCCCTGCCCCGTCAGTACCGGCCGGGTGACCGCTCCCGACGCGAGGACGACCGTTATCTGTTCCTCGAAGCGTTATTGTCCGCACGCGAACAACTGTATATCAGCTGGGTCGGCCGCAATGTGCGCGACAATGATCTGCGCCCGCCGTCCGTGCTGGTAGCCCAGCTCCAGGACTACATCGACAACGGCTGGATCACGCCGGAGGGCGAATCCCTGCTGGAAAAACGCACGGTGGTTCATCCCCTGCAGCCGTTCAGCTTGCGCTACTTCGATCACGACGAACCCGATCCGCGTCTCTTTACCTATGCCCGCGAATGGCTGTCCGCGCATGAAACGGCGGGTGACACCACCGACAATCGTGCGCTGGACCCACCGGAGTTCAAGGAAACCCCCGTGGTCACACCGGGTCGACTGGCCGGCTTTCTCAAGCAGCCGGCGCGGTTATTCTTTCAGGAACGGCTGCGGGTGCGTTTTGATCGCCCCGATGTGGAAGCCGAGGACGCAGAGCCTTTCAGCTTTGACGCCCTGGAGCGCTACGGCCTGACCCATGAATTGCTCACCGCCGCGCGCCAGGCACCCGAGCAGCAAGCGCTGCAAGCCATGGAAACAACGGAAAAGCAACTGCGCCGTGCGGGCCGGATTCCCGCCGGCGTCTTCGGCGACAACCTGCTCGCCGACATCAGCGACCATGCCCGTACCACGCTGGATCACTGGCAAACGCTGCGCGCCGGCTGGGAGCCGGAACACGGGATCCAGGAAATTGCGCTGGAACTACAACCGGGTTCACAACACGTGCAGCTGGAACACTGGCTCACGGATCTGCTGGTCAGCGACAACCGGCATGCGCGCATCCTCATGCTGCCCCATGAAGTGGCCCAAAAACCCTGGAATGCCCTGCCCGACTGGCTGGTGCATCTCTTCGCCTGTGCCGGCGGGCTGAAGCTCTCCACAGTGCTGATCTCGGGGGACACGCGCAAGGCCCTGGATCCGGTCGCGCCGGACGCGGCGCGGGAGACGCTCGAAGCCATGGTGCAGGGCTGGTATCAGGGTCACCGCGCGCCCTTGCCCGTGGCCTGCAAGACCGCCTTTACCTGGCTGGCCCAGCAGCACAAGGCCCATCCCGAAAACGAGGCACGCAAGGAATACGAGGGCGACTTCAACAAGAAGGGCGAGCGGGATTACACCCCGGAGCTGGCACGCAGCTATAACACCTTCGACGCCATGGCCATGGAGCAGCCGGATTTGCCCGGTGATTTCGAGGGCTGGGCCTGGTCACTCTATCAGCCGCTGCTGCAGAACATGCGCGACCTGGCGGAGGGAGAGCAGGCATGAGCGCGACCGAACAACCCCTGCCGCTCACCTTCCCGCTACAGGACGCGCGCCTGATCGAGGCCAGTGCCGGTACGGGCAAGACCTTTACCCTGGCCGCGCTCTATGTGCGACTGGTCCTGCAGCATGGTGGCACCAACGCCTTCCAGCGCGAGCTGATTCCGCCGGAGATTCTGGTGGTCACCTTTACCGAAGCGGCCACACGGGAACTGCGCGACCGTATCCGCAGCCGACTGGCGGAGACCGCACGCGTCTTTCGGGGTCAGCAACAGGCACCCGATGACCCCTTCATTACCGGCCTTCTGGCCGACTACAACGCGGACCAATTACCGCGATGTGCAGATCTGCTGGAAGCGGCCGCTCAGTGGATGGACGAGGCGGCCGTCTACACCATTCACAGCTTCTGCCAACGCATGCTGCGCCAGCATGCCTTTGACTCCGGCAGTCTCTTCAATCTGGAACTCAGCGAGCACGAGGACCGCATTCTGGAAAACGCTGTTCAGGATTACTGGCGCATTTTCTGCTATCCGCTGAACGCCGAGCAGGCCGGTGCCCTGGGGGCCATTGCGGAAACACCGGCCGATTTGCGCAAGCAGGTACACCCCCTCCTGGGCGAAAGCACGCGTCTGTCCGCGAACACCGAGCCATCCGTGGCCGATCTGCTCGATCGCGTGCTGGACGAGCGCAAACAGAAACGCGAAGAAACCAAGAGCTTCTGGCGGCAACAGACACCGGATCTGATCGATCGGTTTGAAGCGGCCTGGAGCGAAGAACGATTATCCCAAAAGAAGCCCGCCGCGGTTAACAAGATCCGGGAGTGGCTGAACAACATCCGGCTCTGGGCGGATGACCCGGAAGCCTTGAAGTGCCCGATTACTGACACCGCCTTTGCCCGGCTGAGCCGGGAAGAACTGGCCGAGCATGGCGACAATATTGACGCCATTCTGGATCATCCGACCATTGCCCGGCTCCCGGAGTTAAAAAAACCGGAACAGGATCTGCCCCGGATCCCACCCCGTGTGCTGCCCCACGCGGCCGGCTGGATCACCGAACGCATTCAGCAATACAAGCGTCAGCACGCCGTCATGGGTTTCGACGACATGCTGTCGCGTCTGCGCGATGCCCTGCGCGGTGACAACGGCGACAAACTGGCGCGCATTATCCGCGAGCAGTTCCCCGTGGCACTCATTGACGAGTTCCAGGATACGGACCCTATCCAGTACGAAATCTTCCATGGCATCTATGCCCAACAGCCGGATACAGGCTGGTTCATGATCGGCGACCCCAAACAGGCCATCTACGCCTTCCGGGGCGCCGATATCTTTACCTATCTGCGCGCCCGACAGGCCGTGGGCGATAACCTGCATACGCTCGGGCGGAATTTCCGCTCCAATCCGGCGCTCGTAAACAGCGTCAATCAGGTCTTTGACGAAGCCGAAGCGCGCAGCGACGAAGGCGCCTTTCAGCTCGATCACCGTATTCCCTTTGAACCAGTCGAACCCGGGCCGGATCAGGGCGAGGGTCTGTTTGTTGACGATCAGGCCCACCCGGCGCTGACCTTCTGGCTGCTGCAACAGCCATCCGACAGCGACCAGACCAGCATCGGCAAGACCGACTACCGCGACCGCATGGCCCGGTCCTGCGCGGCGGCCATGACACGCTTGTTGAACCAGGGCCGTGACGGCGCCGCGCGGCTGCGCGACGGCGAAGACGATGAACCCCTGAAACCGGCGGACATGGCCGTGCTGGTGCGCACCGGCAGCGAGGCCCAGTTGATCCGCGATGCCCTGGCGGCCCATAACGTGCGTTCCGTCTATCTATCCGACAAGGACAGTGTGCTCACCGCGCCCGAGGCGGACGATGTGCTGCTGTGGCTGGTGGCCTGTGCCGAACCGGAATCGGAAAGCGCCCTGCGGGCGGCGTTGGCCACAGCCACCCTGGACTACAGCTGGGCCCGGCTGGATGAATTGAGCAACAATGAACGCCAGTGGGAAGACAAGGTCGAACAGTTCCGCAACTACCACCGGCGCTGGCGCCGCCAGGGCGTGCTGGCCATGCTGCGCACATTGATGCGCGAACACCATGTGCCGGCCCGGCTTTTACAGCAAACGGACGGCGAGCGTTCGCTCACCAACCTGCTTCATTTATCCGAACTGCTGCAGCAGGCCTCGGCGAAGCTCGATGGCGAACAGGCCCTGGTGCGCTGGCTGGCCGAAGAACAGGAAGCCGCGGCCGACAGCGCCGCCAGCGAAGAACAGATCATGCGGCTGGAAAGCGATGCCGATCTGGTCAAGGTCATCACCATTCACAAGGCCAAGGGCCTGGAATATCCGCTGGTCTTTCTGCCCTTTATCTGTCACTACCGGCCCGTGGACGACAAGGAACTGCCCCTGCGTTATCACGATGAAAACGATGAGCTGCAGCTGAGTCTGGAACCGAATCCGGGCAAGGTGGAGCAGGCGGAACGGGAACGCCTGGCCGAGGACACCCGCTTGCTTTATGTGGCCATGACCCGGGCAAAGCATGCCTGCTGGCTGGGCATGGCGCCCTTGCGCAGCGGCAAGGGCAACCACCGCATGGATCTGCACCACAGCGCCGTGGGCCAGGTGCTGGGCATGAAAGCGGACCATGGCGCGACGGACCTGGAAAACACCCTTACCCGCGTGGTCGCTAACGCACCCGGCATGACACTGGATGCCGCGCCCGAGCCCACGGGCGAGGAGCTGCAACCGCGTGGCAGCCAGCCCGATATCGGCCGGATCGAAACTGTTACGGGCGTGCCCCTGGAGCGCTGGTGGGTGGCCAGCTACAGCGCACTACAACATGAAAGCGGGCGGCAGACGCCGCCGGATTCCGCGCGCGACGAGGACTACCTCGAGGAAGAACCCGCCGCCCAGGCGCCCCTGCGCAAGCCCCCGGAACAACGCAGCGTCCATGATTTCGTGCGCGGGCCCATGGCCGGCACCTTTCTCCACGGCCTGCTGGAAATCATCGCCGACGAGGGTTTTGATTGTTCGCTGGATGACAACAGCGCCTTTGCCGAAGCCCTGCATCAGCGCCTGACGGTACGGCGCTGGGAAGAGTGGTATTCGCTCCTGCAACAATGGATGACGGATCTGGTACGCACATCCCTTCCGTTGCATGAAACGGAAGCGGCCCTCAGTGATCTCGGTGCAAGCCAGTACCGCCGCGAACTGGAATTCCTACTCCCCGCGCACAAGGTCTCCGCCGGCGAGCTGGATCAGGTGATTCGCCGCCATGTATTGCCCGGCCTGGACCGCCCCGCCCTGCGCAACGAACAGCTCAACGGCATGCTCAAGGGCTTTATCGATCTGGTCTTTGAATACGACGGCCGCTATTACGTCATGGACTACAAATCCAACCATCTGGGCGCGGACAACAGCGCCTACACCGACACGGCCATGCGCGAGACCGTGCTGGAAAAACGCTATGACGTGCAGTACAGCCTCTATCTGCTGGCCCTGCACCGGTTGCTCCAATCAAGACTGGGGGAGCAATACGACTACGACACCCACATCGGCGGCTGCGGCTATTACTTTCTGCGCGGCCTCCGCGCCGACAGCCGGGGCCTGCATTTCGACCGGCCGCCGAAGCAACTGATGGCAGAGCTGGATCAGCTGTTCCGGGGTGGTGCGAACGACGCCGCCTGAGCACGCTGTTTCGGGTCCGCCCATTGCTATAGCGTGTATCGTTATGCAAAACCATCGATGTACGGATAAGGAGATTCGATGATCAAGAGGTGCCGCCACAAGGGACTGGAAAAAGGGTACCGGACAGGCTCCAGCGCCGGAGTGAATCCGCAGCATGCCAGGATACTCAAGCGGCAATTCGCCCGGCTGGAAGCCGCCGAGGGACCGCAGGACATGAATATCGCCGGATGGCAGTTGCATCCGCTGAAGGGATCGCAGTCCGGGCCTTGGAAGGGAAAGCAGACCGGGGATCACCGAAGCAAAAAGGCGGCAGCCGATGCCTGAAAGCATTGTAATCTCCTGCAGGAGCGGCCGCCCCGGCCCCGACCCTGTTGCCGAGTTTCTGGAACGAGTTCGCGAGATATTTTCCAGCACCTCAGGGATCCTGTGTCCCGTGGGAGCGGCATCCCTGAAGCGACCCATTCCGAAGGCTCCGGGAGCGTCGTGGCAGGGATGCCACGCCCACAAAACAGGGGAGTTACAAGAATTTTGATAACCGGAACCGGTAGCCATGCGTCCTGAAACCAGCACCGTCGAAGAAGTCTTTACAGTCCTCACCCAGTGGCAGGAAGTCGGCTGGGTGCGCCCGCTGGACATCGCGCTGACCCGTTTCCTGCAACAGGAAGGCGGCGAACGCGACCCGAATGTTCTTCTGCTCGCCACCCTGGCCAGCCAGCAACTGGGCAGTGGCCATATCTGTCTGGATCTGGATCGGCTCAGTACGGAACCCGATTCCCTTTTGGCGCAGGCCCCTGACGAAGAACCGGAAGCGCCCGCCCTGTCCGAAGTGTTGGCCGGAACCGGCCTGGAAGGCTGGCGCCTGGCGCTGCAGGTATCCACAGTCGTGGACGGCGGCGCGGGCAATGCTCCCCTGGTGCTGGAAGGCAATCGCCTGTATTTGCGCCGCTACTGGCAATACGAACAAACCGTTGCCGAACAGATCCGCGCCCGGCTGGCGGTTCGCTTTGATCCGCCCGCCGATCTACACGGGCGCCTGGAACGGCTATTCGACGCGGCGGGCGAACACCCCAACTGGCAGAAAATCGCCTGCGCGCTGGCAACGCGCGCGGCCCTCACCGTCATCACCGGCGGCCCGGGCACAGGCAAGACCACCACAGTCGTAAAACTGCTGGGGCTGATGCAGTCCGCCGCCCTGGAAAACGACCGGCCCTTGCGCATCAAACTGGCCGCGCCCACGGGCAAGGCGGCGGCGCGCCTGTCGGAATCCATCGGCGAGGCCGTGGCGAATCTGGACGTAGACGAGAGCGTGCGCGCCCAGATCCCGGCGCAGCCCACGACCCTCCACAAGCTCCTGGGCCGTCGCCCCGATAGCCGGCATTTCCGCCACGACGGGAACAACCCGCTCCACGCGGATCTGGTGGTGGTCGACGAAGCCAGCATGATCGATCTGGAAATGATGGCCAGCCTGCTGGACGCCCTGCGCCCGGAAACCCGCCTGGTGCTGCTGGGCGACAAGGATCAGCTCGCCTCGGTGGAAGCCGGCGCCGTCATGGGCGATCTCTGCCGCGACGCCGATCAGGGCCTGTATCAGCCCGACACCCTGGAATGGCTACGCGAACATAGCGGCGAGGATCTTCAGGGCTGGCAGGGCAACGGCGGCGAACTGGCCCAGCAGACCACGATGTTGCGCTTCAGCCATCGCTTCGGCCCGGACAGCGGCATCGGCGCCCTGGCGCGGGCCGTGAATGAAGGCGACGCCCGACAAGCCGATACCATCTGGAATACCGGCTACCAGGACCTGCACCAGCCCCATCTCAAGAACAGCCATGACAACCAGGTAGAACAACTCTGCGTGGACGGCTATACGCCCTATCTCCGCACCCTGGAAAACGAGCGTCCGAGCCGTTCGGATCAGGCAGCCGTCGACGCCTGGGCGAAATCGGTCCTCGCGGCTTTCACCCGATTCCAGCTGCTGTGCGCCCTGCGCCACGGCCCGGCGGGCGTGGACGGACTCAACCGGCGCATCGCCCGGGCGCTGGAACAGGCCCATCAGATTCCGAAAGCGGAGGGCTGGTACGAAGGCCGCCCGGTCATGATCACCCGCAACGACTACCAGCTGGGCCTGATGAACGGCGACGTGGGCATTACCCTGGCCGTACAGGACGAAGAGGACAGCACACGCCTGCGCGTCGCCTTCCAGCTCCCCGACGGCGACATCCGCCTGGTGCTACCCAGCCGCCTCGACAGCGTCGACACCGTCTATGCCATGACCGTGCACAAATCCCAGGGATCAGAATTCACCCACACCGCCTTGATCCTGCCGGATCGCGACAACCCGGTGGTTACCCGCGAACTGCTCTACACCGCCATAACCCGCGCCAAAGCGCACTTCACGCTGCTTGCGCCCGAGCCGGCCGTGGCCAAGCACGCCATCCAGCACCCGACCTGGCGCGCTTCGGGGCTGGCCGAGCTGTTGTGACACAAGCGCTCGACGGCGCTAGGATCAAAACACTGACGAGGAGGCGCTAATAATGGACGAGCGCAAGTGGACAAAATACGTGCACGAGGGCCGCTTCGTTGCGGAAGTGGACGTATGCTTGCTGAAGGATGATGCAGCCTGGTCGCCTTATCTCAGCATGGAAAGCGCGTATAAGCTCGACGACGTCCGTGAGGCCTTGCGCAAGGGAGACCTTGAAGCGGCCGCCCGGCATGGCCGGATTTACGAAATGCGCCCCGTAGCTGACACGCAGGGATAGTCCTCACAACCCGGCAGGCATGAGCTGTCCAAGCCGAACATCAATCTTCTTGCAACCGGCCTTACACATACTTGTGCAAGATACTTGCAACCAGCGTCTGATAGGGGATGCCTTCAGCCAGCGCTTTTTTCTGGAGGCTTCGGAGATCCCTTGAGGAAAGGCGAAGGTTGATACGCGCGTCCTTTCTGAACATGGCCTCCGCATATTCCTGATGGCTCTTTTGAGTACCCTCAGCGTCGGGCGCCTTCTTCAGCTTGCCGGCCTCGAAAGCTTCCAGAATTTCACGCTCTTCCTGATTCAGCTTGCTCATTTGGAACCTCTGAGAGCATCCCTGATCGCGTTTCAACCCGGAATGATCGTTCTCAATAAAAACTTATCCTCTGACTCCACGAACAAAATCCGGGTTCGGTTCTTATGCACCAATACCATGTTTTATCGCAGGCTCCGAATCACCGCTCACGCGACTCGCGCACCGCGTCCACGATATTGCTCGTCGTCGCCCCGGTATTCACTCCGGGAATATCAAAGGGTGACCCCGTTTCCCTGGATTTTGCGCGAAGAGAGAATGTGCTTCCATCCTTTCTCCGGATCTCCACCTCCTCATACTGAGCCAGAGCCAGGATCCTGGATAAGTTCTGACGAGCTTCAGAGTAGGTAAATACCCTCATAACGATCATTCCAGCAATTTAATACCAAGGTAAGCCGCCACTTCTTTCATTCGGCGATCCAGACTGAGCAAAGGACCAGGAGTCATTTGGGCACATTGCAGGAAATATGCGTCATACGCATAAAGGTTATGTTCCAGCGCAAGCTGCAATGATTCCTGTATGTTCACGGAAACCAACCGAACTGGTATACGCTCAGCTGCTTCCTCTACTGACATAGCCTCGGGCTTCGTGAGCTTCCCGCGCTTAACCATGGCAGATAACGCATTGCCAATCTCATAGGGCATTATCTCGGGCGCCAATATCGACGCGCCCTCAGTAAGCCCTATGATGCGGTCCTTTTCAGGCTCATTCAGCGCCACCGCAAGGAAAACATTCGTGTCCGCGACGATCTCCATATTGTACAATTGTACAACTTGTGATGGCTCTGTCAACGGATGGTTCTTTTATTCGATGGGGCCGCTTGTAAAGATCGCGTTCAGGCCAAGCCACTACAAGTCATCCCGCACCCCGCAACGCTAATCATCCGGCCCCCGATGGGCCACCGCCTCCTCGTCGATCCAGTCCTCCTCGAGGAACACCT
>CAYPKI010000036.1:0-654 GCA_964411265.1 uncultured Alcanivorax sp.
GGCCACGGCAAGGTAAAAAGGCAAAATCAACGGCACTACCGCCTCCACTTCGAGCAACACCGCCAGCCCCGCAGCCAGAAGTCCCTCGGCCAGGTGCGCGCGACCACGGCGGCACAGGACCATCACAAGCGAAACCAACAACATCAGGATCCCGGGTATCCAGTGGCTCCAGTGATGGAACGCGTCCCCTATCCGGGCATGCGCCAAGCCGGTCATGATCACCAGAACAAGCAGCAATAACCTTGCCATCGGGCTCAGGAAAACCTCGGGCAGGATCCTTCGTCCACCCATAAAACGCCGGTTCCAGACCGCCGCGCACAGCCCCAGCCCGATGAGGGTGTTTACGACCAGCGTGTCGACCAGGTGCAGTCCCGTAAGCACTTCGTGACCAACGCGGACGAACCGCCAGGCCAGGAGGAAAAGAAGCGGGTAGATGGCCAGACGAAACAAACGGCCTGATTCCCTTTTGCGTGTTTCCGGCTGGACGCGCTCTTGTGCCGGATTCGGGGGCAGACGCCTGCGGTCCGGAATGAGCCGCGGCAATGCCTGTTTGACCTGGCGATACGATTCGCCGAAACGGGTTTCCAGGCGCGCCTCTTCCCGCCTCATCAGAGGTAGATAGACCGCCAGCCACCACAACGGCGTTACCGCGAT
>CAYPKI010000036.1:664-1046 GCA_964411265.1 uncultured Alcanivorax sp.
GCTCATCAGCGCGAGACCGAAATCCATCAGGCCGTTGCCCGCATACACCGGATGGCGCAGAAAACGAAAAGGCCCGGACCGGACCGGCTCATGACGGTCCACGAGCTCGTCCAGTCGACATCGTCCCTGATGACTCAGCACTGCGCCCGCGGCCAACAAGAGGGTGCCGGCCCATATTGATGTCAGGGTCACGGTCCCGGTCAGTGCCGCCGCCAGGGACAGCACAACAATCCCGTTGCGGATGCCGCCGCGGCGCCAGAATTGCGCGGGGGTTCCCCGATCTTTGTCCCGGGCAACATGTTCGGGCGGTAGCGGGTCCTGCCATTGTTCTTCCCCCCCGCTCGGTGGTGGGGCAAGGCGCGATATTGACGCCGCGCTCATC
>CAYPKI010000036.1:1056-10098 GCA_964411265.1 uncultured Alcanivorax sp.
CCAATAGAGCGGGTGAACCGAGGTTCCGGCGTCGGTATAACCGGCCTGGAGCACCTCCATGCCACGACAGAGAATCCAGTCCCGCGGGTTCTTGCGTTGTGCCACCGCTTCTCCGTCCCCCATTTCCCCTACGCTCATGGCATCCGTGACGTCATCCCGTTCCAGCACCTGACGGAGCACAGGATGGTCCGCTCGGGTATTGAGATCGCCCATGAGTACGGCGGGCGAATGACAAAGGAAAAGGTCCAGCACTTCCCGCAGCTGCGCGTCCCGGCCTCCGGGGCCCCCCGCGCCTTTACCGGTGTTGATATGGGTAAAGAGCAGCGCGACCTTCGGCTCCATTTCAAGCTCGCAAAGGGTGATGTTGCGATAGTGGTGATGATGGCCATGCTGATGGGGAAGGGGATAACGCACCCAGCGCCCCAGCGGCAAACGGGAAAGCAGGGCATTGCTGCGCTGGGTGCGAAACCAGGCGCGGCGGGTGGGCGCGTCCAGCATGGCCATGCCCAGCTCCCGCGCCAGAAAGCGCAACTGCCCGGGCCGGGTCCAGGAGTCACGCATTTCCTGGAGCGCCACCACATCCGCTTCGCGCAGCTCGGCGGCCACCCGGAAGAGATTGTTGCATCCCTTGGGGTCGCGTCCACCGGAGATATTGTAGGTGGCAAAACGCACAGGGGCGGACGGGTCGGCCTGCCCGCGCAGATAGCGACTACCGCCACCGCGTCCCCACGTCATGCCGGACGGGCGCGGCCGCGCCGCGAACCAGACCGCCAGGACCGCGATGACGGCCAGGCCCGCCGCGCCCCAGCCGAATGGACTCATTTGTTCCTCATTTGTGCCGTTCCAACCGCCACGCCGTTTTGCCGATCGCGGCCGGATTCAAGCCCGGTTGACGTCCAGCCGGGCCACCTTCTGCAGCCCGCGCGGCAGCTTGTTGCCGCGACGGCCCCGTTCACCCTGATAATGCTCCAGCTCGGCGGGTTTCAGGCTCTTCTGGCGCTGACCGGCATGGACCACCAGGGTGTCCCTCGGACCCAGCACCTGAATGTCGCGGACGAACTCCTCGCGTTCCTTCACCTTGGCCGGGGGAATGCCCATCATCTTGTTGCCCTTGCCGCGCATCATCTCCGGCAGCTCCCGTACCGGAAATATCAGCAGATGGCCCTGGTTGGATGCGACCGCGAGCCAGTCGTTGTCCGCATCACCTACCGGCCGCGGATGCAGCACTTGCGCACCCGCGGGTGCATTCAGCACCTGTTTGCCCGCCTTCTTGTTCGCCGTCATGGCCTCGAAATCGGTCACGAAACCATAGCCCGCATCCGTGGCCATGAGCCATTGTTCTCCTTCGTGGGCCGTGAGCGCGGCCACGAAGGCAGCGCCCGACGGCGGGCTCAGGCGTCCGGACAGGGGCTCGCCCTGACCACGTGCCGAGGGCAGCCCATGGCTCTTGAGTGTATAAACGCGCCCGGTACTGTCGAGGAAACTCACCGGCTGATTGGACTTGCCCCGCGCGGCGGAGCAGAAACGATCACCGGACTTGTAGTTCAAGCCGGCCGGATCCACTTCGTGGCCCTTGGCCGCGCGCACCCAGCCTTTCTCCGAGAGCACGACTGTCACCGGATCACTGGAAGCCAGCTCGGTTTCATCCAGCGCGCGCGCTTCGCCGCGCTCAACCAGGGCCGAGCGGCGCTCGTCGCCGTATTCCCGGGCGTCGGCGTCAAGCTCATCCGCCACCAGTTTCTTCATCCGATTCGTGGATTCCAGGGTCTTTTCCAGCCACTCACGCTCCGTTTCCAGCTCGTCCTGCTCGCCCTTGATCTTTTCCTCTTCCAGCCGCGCGAGGTGGCGGAGCTTGAGTTCCAGAATGGCTTCGGCCTGACGCTCGGAAAGACCGAAGCGTTCGCACAGCACCGGCTTGGGCTTATCTTCGTTGCGGATGATCTCGATGACTTCATCAATGTTGAGGTAAGCGGTAAGCAGCCCCTCGAGAATATGCAGCCGGTCCGTGACCTTGTCGAGCCGGTACTGCAGGCGCCGCCGCACCGTGACCATGCGGAATTGCAACCATTCATTCAGCAGGTCATGGAGATTCTTGACCTGAGGGCGGCCGTCAATGCCGATCATGTTCAGATTGACGCGGTAATTCTTTTCCAGATCGGTAGTGGAAAAGAGGTGGTTCATCAGCTGCTCTACATCCACGCGATTGGAGCGCGGCACAATTACCAGACGGGTCGGATTCTCATGGTCGGATTCATCGCGTAAATCCGTGACCATGGGCAGCTTTTTCTTGTGCATCTGGTCCGCAATCTGCTCCAGCACTTTCGAGCCCGAAACCTGGAATGGCAGCGCGGTGATAATGATATCGGTGTTCTCGCGCTCATAGAGCGCACGCATGCGGAGATTGCCGCGGCCCTCGGCGTAGAGGCGTACCAGATCGCGTTTGGGTGTAATAATCTCCGCGCCCGAGGGAAAATCCGGCCCCTGCACATCCTCCATGAGATCATCGAGCGACGAGCCGGGATGCTTAAGCAGCCGGATACAGGCATGGGCTACCTCACGCAGATTATGCGGCGGGATGTCCGTGCTCATGCCTACGGCAATGCCTGTGGTACCGTTCAAAAGCACATTGGGCAACCGCGCCGGCAGCAGCTTGGGCTCTTCCAGCGCGCCATCGAAGTTGGGAACCCATTCCACCGTACCCTGCCCCAGCTCGGATAACAGCACCTCCGCATAGGGGGCCAGGCGGGATTCCGTGTACCGCATGGCGGCAAAGGATTTGGGATCATCCGGTGAACCCCAGTTGCCCTGGCCGTCCACCAGCGGGTAGCGATAACTGAAAGGCTGAGCCATGAGCACCATGGCTTCGTAGCAGGCGGCGTCGCCATGGGGATGGTACTTGCCCAGCACATCCCCGACGGTACGCGCGGATTTCTTGTACTTGGACGTATTTTTCAGACCCAGCTCGCTCATGGCATAAACGATGCGCCGTTGAACCGGCTTGAGACCATCAGCGATATTGGGCAGAGCGCGATCGAGAATGACGTACATGGAATAATTCAGATACGCCTTCTCCGTATAATCCTTCAGGGAATGACTTTCAAAGTCGTCGGCCATGTTTGATTCACCTTGTTCTCATGGGTGGGCCCTTGGAGGAAAGAAACGACCCGCACATCCGCTTACACGATTTCGGTGTCGGCAAGATTGCCATTCTGCTCCAGCCAGCTGCGCCGGTCGCCGGCGCGCTTGCGCGACAACAGCATATCCATCACCTGATGCGGGTCATCCTCAGCGTCCATGGTCAACCGCACCAGACGCCGCGTCTCCGGAGCCATGGTCGTCTCACGCAATTGCAGCGGATTCATCTCGCCCAGGCCCTTGAAGCGCGTTACCGATACCTTGCCCTGCTGCTTTTCTGCCTTGATGCGCTCCAGCTCACCCTCCTTTTCCTCTTCATCCAGGGCATAGTAGGTGTTCTTGCCCACGTCGATCCGATACAGCGGCGGCATGGCGACATAGACATGACCCTCGCGCACCAGATCGGGAAAATGACGCACCAAGAGCGCGCACAACAAGGTGGCAATATGAAGGCCGTCGGAATCCGCGTCCGCCAGAATACAGAGGCGGTTATAGCGCAAACCTTCGAGCGAGGATTGAGCCGGTTCCACACCCAGTGCCACGGAAATATCGTGAATTTCCTGAGAACCCAGAACCTCGCCGGAGTCAACTTCCCAGGTATTCATGATCTTGCCCCGCAGCGGCATGATCGCCTGGAAGTCGCGGTCGCGCGCCTGCTTGGCGGAACCACCGGCGGAGTCGCCTTCAACCAGAAAGAGTTCGGTGCGTTCCGGATCGGAGCTGGCGCAGTCCGCCAGTTTGCCGGGCAGAGCCGGTCCACTGGCGACGCGTTTGCGCGCCACCTTCTTCGAAGCCTTGATACGTTTCTGGGCGTTGTTGATGCACAGCTCCGCAAGCTGTTCCGCCTCCTCGGTATGCTGATTAAGCCAGAGACTGAAGGCATCCTTGACCACACCGGAGACAAAAGCCGCGCTTTGCCGGGACGAAAGCCGCTCCTTGGTCTGACCGGCAAACTGTGGCTCTTCCATTTTCAGATTCAAGACATAATTGACGCGCTCCCAGACATCCTCGGGTGCCAGCTTGATGCCCCGCGGCAGCAGATTACGGAGCTCGCAGAACTCGCGCAGCGCCTCCAGAACGCCTGAGCGCAAACCGTTCACATGAGTACCTCCCAGGGGCGTGGGAATCAGATTGACATAGGATTCCTGCACCGCCTCGCCGCCGTCCGGGAACCAGACCAGGGCCCATTCTACGGACTCGCTATCCGCGTCCACACTGCCTTCAAAGGGGTTATCCGGAACGCGTTCGTATGCCTGCGTGGCATCCACCAGATATTCCGCCACACCACCGGTGTACTGCCATTCCTCGGTCTCGCCCGACTGATCATCCAGAATGACCTTGAGGCCGGGACAGAGCACGGCCTTGGCGCGCAGTAAATGACGCAGACGCGGCAGGGCGATCCTGGGGGAATCGAAATAGCGGTCATCCGGCGTGAAAAGCATCCGGGTGCCCGTATTGCGCTTGCCGCAGGTGTCCACCTCCTCGAGTTCGGCGGTTTTCTCGCCATGGGCAAAGCTCATCTGATACACCTTGCCATCCCGGCGCACTCGAACCTCCATCGTCTTCGACAGGGCGTTGACCACGGATACGCCAACGCCGTGCAGCCCGCCGGAGAACTGATAATTCTTGCTGGAGAATTTGCCCCCGGAGTGCAGCGTGGACAGGATTACTTCCACGCCGGGTTTCTTCAGCGAGGGGTGCAAATCAACCGGCATGCCGCGACCGTCGTCCTCCACGGCCACGGAGCTGTCCTTGAAGAGGGTGACCCGAATGGTTTTGGCGTGGCCTGCCAGCGCCTCATCAACGCTGTTGTCCAGCACTTCACGAATCAAATGGTTGGGACGGCTGGTGTCGGTATACATGCCCGGACGCATGCGCACCGGCTCCAGCCCGCTCAGGACTTCAATATTCTCGGCGGTATAATCTTCGGTCATGGGCCCCTTGGGTGTGCGCCGCTGGATTGCCCGGAAACATTAACGGAAACAGGGGCCCGAATTCATCCCGCAGGCCTCGATTAATGAATCAGGGATGACGCTGGCCCCCGGCCATGCCCCGAAAGGTCGGCTTAACAGGCGGTTAATAGCCCTTGACGGAAAAGTCCACCTGGAAATCGATGCCTTCCACGCGGGAGATGCCGGTCTCCAGACCCCCATCATCGTAGAGATCAAACCAGCGATAGCCCGGATTGGCGTCGTCCACGCTGAAATCCTCACTGAAGGGTTCGAACTGCACGCAAGTAGAGGGCACGGCGAACAGCTCCACGCCGTTGCGCTGGGCTTCGTATTCCTGGTGGATATGGCCCCAGACCACGGCGCGCACGCGCGGATGACGATCGAGGATTTCGAAAAAACGATCGCCGCTGGCCACGACCTGGGTATCCAGCCAGGCACAGTTAATGGGCACCGGATGGTGATGCAGGCAAACCATGATGTGCTCGCCCGGCGCCTCTTCCAGGGCACGCTCGAGAAACTCCAGGTCGTGTTCGTAGAGCTCGCCCGGCACCTTATCGGGAATGGTGGAATCCAGCATGATAATGGTCCAGTTCCCCAGGGTTTCGTAGCAGGGACTGACCCGCTCGCGCTGATCCGCCAACACCTCAAGCATGGGCGCAGGCTTGTCGTGATTGCCCTCGAGCCAAAGCACAGGCGTATCCAGGGGCTCCAGCATGGCTCGTAGGCGCTCATAGGACGCGCGGGAACCATCCTGCGACAGATCGCCCGTGGCCAGGATCCGTTCCATGTTGGGCTGTTCCGCGCGTACTCGCTCAACCACGCGCTCCAGGCTGTACTGCGTGTTCAGGCCCAGGAGCTTGCCATCCGTGTCGGCGAAGAGGTGGCAATCGGATAACTGCACCACACGCCGGGGTCGGGTTTCCCTGTTACTCAATTCCCGCTCCTTTCACATCGGGCGCCGGGGAGCGTTCTCCCCAACGTTCAGGGATTACAGATCGTCACCAGACATCCCTTATAACCAAAACATGGTGGCATTTCCAGTTCATAGTTCTCATCCTGATGATTTTACTGGCGCATCACACCAATGCTCCACGCCGCGCCAGGAACCGCCATGTTCACGCAAGTGCATGAGCCACTCCGCCAGAAACCGGTTCCACTGATTCTTTTCGTCTTCCTGATGCATCCAGGCATTGGGATAGCTGTGGCGCGCCCGTACCTCACGGAACGGCAGCGCCTCGGTCACTTCGGCAATGCGCACGTCGTGATAAAGCCGAACGGTCAGTCGCGCCGGAGGCAACATATCGTGAACGGCGTCCTGCTCCATGCGCAAAACCGTGGTGTAGCGCGAGCGCTCAAGTACCCGAACTACCAGTTCCAGGTCCCGGGCGTCGCCTCCCGGCAGCAAAAAACGGGCCTGGTCTTCCTCACCCAGCGCCGTCATCACGGGCCCCAAGTGCGCGTAATTGTGCTCGCAAAGACGCATCAGCTCGCGGAAGTCGAGCCGATATCGGGGTTTGGCGGAATAGCTACGAATCGTCATGGCTGCTCACTATGACAAAGCCTGCGGCTCAGGGCCATTGCTCGTTAATGCGATCATGATGCAACAAGAGCCACTGCAACGCGATCAGAGACGGGGCATTATCCACCCAGCCGCCGCCCATGAGCTCCTCGACTTCGTCGAGGCCGGCGGTCACAACGCGGATATCCTCGTTTTCGTCGGCCTTGCCGTGAATGCCCCCGACATCGGCCAGATTCGCCCGCGCAACAAAGAGTTGCAGCCGTTCATTGCTGCCGCCCGGGCTGGCCATATAATCGTACAGCGGCGTCATGGGCCCCAGCTCCACGCCCGCTTCCTCGCGCGCCTCGCGCCGGGCCAGGCTCGCGAGTTCCTCGTCCGCGCGGTCAGCAATACCGGCAATCAGTTCCAGGCACCAGGGCGAACCGGTGCGCTCCAGCGCACCCACACGAAACTGTTCCACCAGCAGAAGCTGTTGCCGGTTCGGATCATAAGGCAGCACAGCCACGGCCTGGTGGCGCATGAAAAGTTCACGGGTCATGGCGGCGCTCCAGCCGCCCCGGTAGAGCTGATGGCGCAGCGTCACCCGATCCAGACGGAAAAACCCCCGAAAGGGGGTTTCCCGCTCGAGTAGTTCCCAGTCGCCCTTGCCCAGGCGGGGGCGCACATCATTACGCATCTTCTCCCCTTGCCGGGTCCACCGGGTGATACAGCTGCGACCCGGTCTCGCGAAATTCACGCGCTTTCTCGGCCATGCCCTGCTGGCGCGCCGTTTCCTCATCCAGCCCATTGTCCGCAGCGTATTCCCGCACCTCCTGGCTGATACGCATGGAACAGAACTTGGGGCCACACATGGAACAAAAGTGCGCCGTCTTGGCCGCATCCTTGGGCAGGGTCTCGTCGTGGTATTGTCGCGCCTTGTCCGGATCCAGGCCCAGATTGAATTGATCTTCCCAGCGGAACTCGAAACGCGCCTTGGACAACGCATTGTCGCGAATCTGCGCGCCCGGATGCCCCTTGGCCAGGTCCGCCGCATGGGCGGCGATGCGGTAGGTGACAATGCCTTCACGCACGTCCTCGCGGTTGGGCAGCCCCAGGTGTTCCTTGGGCGTGACATAGCAAAGCATGGCGGTACCGTACCAACCGATCATGGCCGCGCCAATGCCGGAGGTAATATGGTCGTAGCCGGGAGCGACGTCGGTCGTGAGTGGGCCCAGGGTATAAAACGGTGCTTCGCCGCAGTGCTCGAGCTGCTTGTCCATGTTCTCCTTGATAAGCTGCATGGGCACGTGGCCCGGCCCCTCGATCATGCACTGGCAATCATGCTCCCAGGCGATCCGGGTAAGCTCACCCAGGGTTTCCAGCTCGGCGAACTGGGCTTCGTCGTTGGCGTCGTCAATGGAGCCGGGGCGCAGGCCATCCCCCAGCGAAAAGGCTACATCATAGGCCTTCATGATTTCGCAGATCTCGGAGAAGTGTTCGTAGAGAAAACTCTCCTGGTGATGGGCCAGACACCACTTGGCCATGATAGACCCGCCGCGCGAGACAATACCCGTGCGCCGCCGGGCGCTCATGGGGACATAAGCCAGACGCACCCCGGCGTGAATGGTGAAATAATCCACGCCCTGCTCGGCCTGTTCGATGAGCGTGTCCCGGAAGATCTCCCAGTTGAGGTGCTCCGCGTCGCCGTCGACTTTTTCCAGCGCCTGATAAATGGGCACCGTGCCCACGGGCACGGGCGAGTTGCGAATGATCCATTCCCGGGTTTCGTGGATGTTGTCACCCGTGGACAGATCCATGATGGTGTCGCCGCCCCAGCGTGCGGCCCAGACCATTTTTTCCACCTCCTCGGCAACGGAGGACGTCACCGCCGAAGTGCCCATATTGGCGTTGATCTTGACCAGAAAGTTCCGGCCGATCGCCATGGGCTCCGATTCCGGGTGGTTGATGTTGTTGGGAATAATGGCTCGACCACGCGCCACTTCATCACGCACGAACTCGGGCGTTATGGGGTCCGGAATAGCGGCTCCGAAGGACTGACCCGGGTGTTGCGATCCCAGCCGGGTCGGGCGCAGTTCGTCACGTTTCATGTTCTCCCGGATGGCCACAAACTCCATCTCGGGGGTCACGATCCCCTGACGGGCATAGTGCATCTGGCTGACATTATGGCCCGGCTTTGCCTGGCGGGGCGCGCGCCGATTGTCGAAACGCAGCCCGTCCAGTGAGGAATCGCTCAGGCGGCGCCGGCCGTATTCCGAACTCAGGCCGTCGAGTTCACCGGTATCGGCGCGTTCCAGAATCCAGCTCTCACGCAGCGGTGCCAGTCCCTCCGTGAGATCAATCCGGGCTTCCGGGTCGGTAAAGGGCCCGGAGGTGTCGTAGAGCAGGATATCCGGATTGGGCTCGGAGCCGAATATTGATGATGTATCAGACTGACTT
>CAYPKI010000036.1:10108-11002 GCA_964411265.1 uncultured Alcanivorax sp.
CTGACTTACGGCGCGCATGGGCACGCGCAGATCAGTACGCGAACCCTGGACATAAATCTTGCGCGAACCCGGGAAAGGCCGTGTGGATTCCTCGTTCAACGCTGCGGTGCGGTGTTTCAGATCTTGCGGTATGGCGTTCATGTCGGACCTCCAGCGGTACGTCTGTGGAGATCCGGGTTCGGTGGGCTCAGAAATGGCTTCTTGTTCGGGCGTCCCGACCTGGGCTCCATTCCCTGCGCCGGCATGACCCGGATCAGGTGTCGGGGTTTCCGCATCACCCAGCGGTCTCTCAGCCCCGGGGCGGCGACCGCTACGGTCGCTCGCTTGGGGCTCCCCCATGGACGAGAAAAGGGTGGCAGCCACATCGCCTCCGGGCAAGGGCCAGCGGACTGGCCTGGATGGCATCGAGTGCTATTCCGCGAACGCTTTTCGCCACGTTATCCCGGGCCGAAACAAAAAAATGAACCGGATTCACCTGTAAAATTCAGGGGTCCTCGGCTATAATGCCGGCTGTTCTTGCGGCCTGGATCGTCATCATGCGCATCATTTTTTATGCGGCCTGCGCCCTGGTGCTGAGCACAGGGCTCGCCCGGGCTGCCGATCTGGAAGCCATCCGCAACGCCGCCTGGAGCGCGGACAGTGAATGGACCGCGGCGCGGCGCACCTGGGAAGCGGAGCAGGAAACCCTGACCCAGGGACGCAGCGGTTTGCTGCCCAGTGTCACCGCCAGTTACCGGGACACGGAATCGGAATTCGATCCCGCCGATGTGGACGGCACCACCGACTTCGAGAACACCGCCCTCAGCGTCGAGGCACGCCAGCCGCTATTCCGCCCCGGCGCCTGGTTCAGCTATCAGCGATCCAAAGCAGCCGTTTCGCAAGCTGAAGCCGAAT
>CAYPKI010000036.1:11044-14076 GCA_964411265.1 uncultured Alcanivorax sp.
GCGAGGAAAAAGCCATCAGCCGTCAGCTGGAACAGACCCGTAATCGCTTTGACGTGGGTGTGGTGCCCCGAACGGACGTAGAAGAAGCCCGGGCGGCACATGATCTGAGCCGCTCGCGGCTGATCGGTGCCAAATCGGAGTTTCTCATTGCCCGGGATCAACTCGAGGCGCTGACTGGTGAGCGCTGGGACCAACTGGCCGTGCTGGGCGAGGATCTGCCGCTCGACGGGCCGCAGCCGGAGGAACCGTCGAAATGGGTGGAACGCGCCCGGGCCCGGAATCCGCAGGTTCAGGCCAGCGAGTCGGGCGCTGAAGCGGCGCGTCAACAGGCGCGCCAGGGTCTTGCCGGCCAGATGCCCACTGTGGATCTGATCGGCTCCTGGCAGGACGCACAGCGCACCAACGCCTTCACCTCGACGAGGCAGGGCCCGGCTCGGATCGTGACCCAGGCCTCCGATGCGAAGACCACCACCATTGGAATAGAGGTAAGCATGCCCCTGTTCCAGGGCGGTGCGCTCAACAGCCAGCGCAAGGAAGCGGCGCTGCGCCACGAAGCGGCCCGGGCACAATACGAGCGCGCTCACCGCGACGCCGGCCAGCAGGCGCGCAGCCTGTACCGTCGGGTGAATTCCGACGCGCTGCGCGTGAAGGCGCGCCGACAGGCGATCCGGTCAGCCGAGTCCGCGCTGGACGCGACCCAATCCGGTTATGAAGTGGGCACACGGAATGTGGTCGACGTGCTCAACGCGCAGCAGAATCTTTATGGCGCGCGCCGGGACTACGCCAATGCGCGCTACGACTACATTCTCAACAGTCTGCGGCTCAAGGCCACGGCGGGCATGCTGAAAGAGAAAGGGCTGGCACGTATCAACGGCTGGCTGTCCGCAGAGGAAACCATCGACCTTTATTCGGTGGGCCAGAACGAGGCCACCGACGAGACCACCCGCTGAAGCGCGCCGCGGTGCTCGGCCACCACGGCAGCGCCCGCCGCGCCCTGGCGTTCGCGTTCAGCTTCATTACAGAGCAACCCGGTAATCGACCGGCCCAGCTCTTCGGCGTTGGAAACCGACGTCAAAGCGCCCGCGTGCTCCAGTAGCCGGGCCACATGCTCAAAATTGTGCCAATGCGGACCGGACAGCACCGGTAAACGCCAGGCCGCCGGCTCCAACAGATTGTGCCCGCCCACCGGGACCAGGGAACCGCCCACAAAGGCCGCATCCGCGGTACCAAGCAACATCAGCAACTCGCCCATGGTGTCGGCCAGAAAAACGCCCGCGTTACCGGTGTCCGCGCCCGTGCTGCGCCGAACGCAGCCGAATCCGTACTCCTGGATCAGCGCGGAAACGTCGTCAAAGCGCTCCGGATGCCGCGGGACCAGCACCAGCAAGGCGTCCGGACGGGTCTGGCGGATCCAGCCGTGCGCCTCGAGCACGGCCTGGTCTTCGCCTTCATGCGTACTGGCGGCAATCCAGACCGGGCGTTGTCCGAAGCTTGAACGCAATCCGGCCGCCTGGTCGCGCAGCGTGTCGCTCAGGGACAGATCAAACTTGATATTGCCCGTCACTTCCACCGCGTCCGCACCCAGGTGCCGGAAACGCGCAGCTTCGTCTTCGGTTTGCGACAGCACCCGGGCGAGCGCGCCCATCATGGGCTCGGTCAAAGCCGGCAGGCGAGCATAGCCCAGGTAACTGCTCAACGACAATCGGCCGTTGACCAGCAGGACCGGCACAGCACGCTTATACGCCGATGCCACCAGATTGGGCCAGAGTTCGGTTTCCATGACCAGCACCAGCCGCGGATTGAAGGCGCGATGGAAACGACCCAGAGCATCGGGCAGATCCCAGGGGCAATAGGCATGCGTGACCCGATCACCGAACAAGGCCCGCACGCGCTCCGAGCCGGTGGGTGTGGTGGTTGTAATGACCAGCGGGGTAGCGGGATAGCGCTCCAGTAGCATCCGGATCAGGGGCGCGGCGGCTAGCACCTCCCCCACTGAAACCGCGTGGATCCAGACACTGGCGTGCAGGCGCAGCGGGCGCAAACCCAGGGCGAGACGCTCGCCCCAGCGCCGACGGTAGTCCGGCGCGCGCCGGCCACGCCACCCCAAGCGTGCGAACAGCACCGGCAGCAGCAGATACCAGAGCAGCGTATAGAGTAAACGCATGCAGGACCCCGCGCAGGAAAACCCGCTATGCTAGCATAGTCCGCCCTGAACGGCGGGGCACTCATGAGCGACGACATTCTCCGGGTCGACATTGTCATTATCGGTGGTGGCATTGCCGGTCTCTGGCTGCACAATCGGCTGCGGCGCCGGGGCTACTCCGTGGTGCTGCTGGAAACGCAGGGCCTCGGCGGCCAACAGACCCTGCTCAGCCAGGGCATTATTCACGGTGGACTCAAGTATGCCCTGGGCGGCGGCCTGTCCAGCGAGTCCGAAGCCATTGCAGCCATGCCCGGGCGCTGGCGCGATTGTCTGGCGGGTCACGGCGAGCTCGATCTGTCCGGCGTGCGTGTGCTCTCGGAGGCGCAGTATCTCTGGTCGTCCGGTTCCGTGGCCTCGCGCATGACCACCTTTTTCGCCAGCCGCATGCTGCGCGGACGCATTCACAAAGTCCGCTTCGCGGACTATCCGTCTGCACTGCGAGATCGCGGTTTCCGTGGGCGTGTCTACCAGCTGGACGATCTGGTGGTGGATACGGAATCCCTGGTCCAGGAACTGGTTGCCCCCCATGCCGAGCAGATGCTGCACTTCGATTCCGAGCGGGGCCGCCGCCTCCGGCCCGACGACCCGCGTCTGCGTCACAACCTGGAGTACGTGCGCCGACGGGCCGGGCTTTCGCAGTCGGGCCTGCCCCCGCGCGGTCTGTCGGCGCTGGTGGCGGGATGGCCGCCGCGGCTCCTGTTCGGTCTGGGAGTGCTGGCACTGTGTGGCGGGGTCCTCGCGGCCGTGATGCGGGCCGTGCCCGGCCGGCTTCTCGCGTGGCCGTCGCCAGTCGGAGGGGCGGCAATCGGAGGCGGCCTGCTGCTCATCG
>CAYPKI010000036.1:14086-16651 GCA_964411265.1 uncultured Alcanivorax sp.
CGCCGCGGTGCAATTGAAGGGCGTGCGCATCGAACCGGAATGCACCGTCCTCGCGGCGGGCGCGGGCAACGAAGCGCTGCTTAACGAAGCCCAGCACCAGGGCGTGCCCGGCGAGGTCGCCATGCAACGCCGCCCGTTAAAGATGATGCTGTTGCGTCACCGGCTGCCGCATCGGCTTTATGCCCATTGCGTCGGCCACGGCAGCAAGCCCCGGCTGACCGTTACCACCCATGACCTGCCCGATGGCTCCCTGATCTGGTACCTGGGAGGCGAGTTAGCCGAAGAGGGGGCGGACATGAGCGATACCGAGCTCACCGATTACACCCGCCGGGAACTGGATCAACTACTGCCCTGGCTGGATTTCCGGGATGCGGACCTCGTGCCGCTACCCGTGGACCGCGCGGAGCCGCGCCAGGACGGCGGCCACAAACCGGACAACGCCTGGGCCCGGCGCGAGCGCCGCCTGGTGGTGACCTGGCCTACCAAGCTCAGCCTCGCGCCGGACCTGGGCGAACGGGTCGAGCAGCTACTGGACGATGGCGGCTGGCCGCCACGCCATCCTCAGCCGATTCTGCCGTCGGGGCTCGAGCGCGCTCAGCCCACTCGACCCGACTGGTATCGAATCTTTGGAGTCGATTATGGCTGAGTTTCTGCGCCCGCTGGGCGATACGGGCATCGATGTAAGCGCTCTGGGTCTGGGTACGGTCAAGATCGGGCGCAATCAGGGGGTAAAGTACCCCACCGGCTTCGAGCTGCCCGGCGACCGTCAGGTAATCGAATTGCTGCGTGAGACGCGGGAACTGGGCATCAACCTGATCGACACCGCCCCGGCCTATGGCCGCAGCGAGGAGCGTCTGGGCCAGCTGCTGCGGAATCGTCACGACTGGATCATCTGCTCCAAGGCGGGCGAGGAATTCCGCGGCGGTGTCAGCCGCTACGACTTCCGCCCCGAGCAGATCAAACGCAGTGTCGAGCGCAGTCTCCGGCGGTTGCGCACGGACTCTATTGATATCCTGCTGATTCACTCCGACGGCAATGACCTGGATATCATCCACCGCTACGGCGCCCTGGATGTTCTCTGTGATTTACAGAAAAAAGGTCTGGTCCGCGCCACGGGCATGTCCACCAAGACGGTGGAAGGGGGGCTGGCCTGTCTCGAACGCGCCGACGCGGCCATGGTTACCTACAATCCCGCCGACGCGTCCCAGCGCCCGGTGATTGATTACGCCGCCGCCCACGACAAGGGCATTCTAATCAAGAAAGCCTTCGCCAGCGGACATCTGCCGGATGATCACCCGGACCCGGTGCGCGAAAGCCTGGATTTCATAATGGGCACGAAAGGGGTGAGCAGTGTCATCAACGGGACCATCAACCCCGGGCACCTCAAAGAAAATCTGCACAACACCCTTTGCGCAATTAACCGCTAACCAAAGGAAACCTCGAGTCATGAGTCTTCGCATTTCCGTGCGCAAGCCCTCGGAATTGTACAAGGTGTATCGACCCTTTCTGCGCCCCTATGATCTTCAGCTTCCCCTGAACATCGTAAACAGTCGTTGTGCAATTTCGCCAGGCGCCCGTTTTGTTTATTTCCGAATCCCCAAGGCCGCCAATAGCACTACGGTTAGCGCATTGTACGAAGCGGAATTCGGCAAGACCGAAGCTGCCAAAACGATGAAAAAGGCCTACCTCAGGCCCAGTGATCTGAATGCGCAGGATGCGCAGCAGGCGCGCGAACATTTCTTCAAATTCAGTGTGGTACGCAACCCCTACGACCGCTTCCTGTCGGCATGGCTGGACAAGCTTGAGCGGGGGTCACCCCGGGAACAAGCCAAGGTCTCAAAAGCTCTCGGGATGAACAGGGACGATCCCATATCGATTGACCAGTTTCTGGATTACCTGGAACACCACCGTGGTCTTATCAAGGACGCGCACTGGGCCCTGCAGACCTCGTTGATTTTCATGCCCATCCAGGAACTGGACTTGATCGCCCGCACGGAAAACCTGAACGAGGACCTTCCGGTGATCCTGGATAATATTTTCGGAGACACCCAGATCGTGATCCGGACACAACAACAGAATGCGCACAGCACCGGCGCAAGCAGTCGCAAGGCGGAGCTGCTTTCGGATACCCAGAAAAAGCGCGTGTACAGACTTTATGAAAAGGATTTCGATCTTTTGAAGTATCCCTCAAACTGACAGGCTGTTGATTCCCTCTCCCGCGCTCAAGGTTTCAACGTGACTCGCAATCAAGAACTTTTCAACAGCTTGTTAATCACCTCGAGCGCCGTTTACTGATTCCTGATGCGCCGTTGCCTTTCCAGTTGGCGCCACAAAGGGCCGCAGGAAAGATCAGCCCAGCGTTGTTCCATCAGCGTGAGCCGCTCACGCCAGCTCTCGTCCAGACTGATCCGCGAACTGGTGCTCTTTTTCATGCGATTGCCGCCCAGCGTATGAACCGTCTCCTCGCCCCATTGGTCCAGCACGGCCGGTTCATAATCCAGATTGAGGGCATGCAAAAGCCGCTCAAGCTCGACGAGAATCATGGTGCGCGCGGTATGCGCCCCC
>CAYPKI010000037.1:0-1301 GCA_964411265.1 uncultured Alcanivorax sp.
GTGACATCACAGAGCCCAGGACCACCAGCACAGAATAGACCCAGATGTAGTGATGCTGATGCTCGGCGCCGATCAGAAAGCCCAGACATTTGGCGCCGTAATACCAGAAGCTGAAGACGGTGCTCAGGCCCAGCATCACGACCATGGCCGCCAGCAGGCCTTCACCGACCTCGGGCAGGGCCGTCCGGAAGGCATTCAGCGTCATGATGACGCCATCTTCCTCGCCGGTGCGCCAGACGTCAGTGACGAGAATGGTCAGGGCGGTACAGGTACAGACCAGCAGGGTATCGATTACGGGGCCGACCATGGCCACGAGCCCCTCACGCACCGGCTCATCCGTGCGCGCCGCGCCATGCGCCATGGACTCGGTGCCAATACCGGCCTCGTTGGAAAACGCCCCGCGGCGTACGCCCATGATGATCACCGAACCCACAGCGCCGCCGGCCGCCGCCGTGCCGGTAAACGCATCCGTGACGATCAATGCCAGCGCCCCGGGAATGCGCTCGGCCTGACCCACCAGCACCCAGAAGGTGACCAGCAGATAGGCCACCACCATGGTCGGCACCAGAATGGCTGTAACCCGGCCCACCCGTTGCACCCGGCCCAGAATCACGGCCAGAACCACGCCGGCGAGAATCAGGCCCGTCACCAGATCGAAAACGAAGTGCTCATCGTCACTGGCCCAGCCCATGGGCTCGGCCACCGTATCCTGCAGAATCTGGACCAGTTGATTGATCTGGAAGATGGGGGTGGTACCGATCAGGGCCGCCAGGGCGAAGAGATACGCCAGCGGCCGCCAGCGTGGGCCCAACCCCTCACGGATCACATACATGGGGCCGCCCTGAACATTGCCGCAGGAGTCGGGACCGCGGTACATGACCGCCAGCGTGGCGGTGAAGAACTTGGTGGCCACGCCCACTATCGCGGTTAGCCACATCCAGAATACCGCTCCCGGGCCACCCAGTCCGATGGCCACGGCCACACCGGCCACGTTGCCCATGCCCAGGGTACCGGACAGGGCCGTGGACAGCGCCTGGAAGTGGCTGATGTCGCCTTCGTCGGTCGGGTCGTTATAGCGCCCACGCAGCACGGCCACCGCGTGCGGGAAGAAACGGTAGGGTCGCGCACCGGAGTAGACCATGAAGAAGAGGCCGCCACCGACCAGCAGAACGACCAGCGGCGGGCCCCACATCAAGGCGGCAAAGGCGTTCAGTGCCTGTTCAATCTGCTGTGCCCAGGGCGCCATTCAAGATCCCCCCGTTTCTTGCCCAAACCTGTGGGAACGGCCATTGTGCCGTTGG
>CAYPKI010000037.1:1395-7135 GCA_964411265.1 uncultured Alcanivorax sp.
CAGAGCAACCCCAGGGTGCGCTGTGCACACCTTCGTGCCCTGATGGTGCGCACAGCGCACCCTGCGGCCGGGTTTGGCGTCCGTAGCGTAAATCCGGTTCTGTTATAACAGCCACCGACAGGAATGAACCCGAGGCTCCCTACCCGGGAGGCCACGAAAAGGACCGTCCACCCAGCACGTGAATATGCAGATGGAAGATGGTCTGGTTGGCACCCGGGCCGTTATTAATGTTCAGCCGGTAATCCTCCAGTCCTTCTTGCGCCGCCACCTTGCGCGCAACCAGCAACAAATGGCCCAGCAATTGCCCATCAACTTCCTCGACATCCGACAGTTTGGGGATGACTTTTTTCGGAATTACCAGAAAATGGGTGGGCGCCTGGGGATTGATATCACGGAACGCCAGGGTCTGGTCGTCCTCGAAAATGATGTCCGCGTCGATTTCCCGGTTAATAATCTTGCTGAACAGGGTTTCACTCATCACCACTCCCGCAATTGCACGCAGCGGCCGGCACCATCCGGCCCACCCTTGATTGCATTGTGCCAGGGTTCACAATGCGCACAGGCAAAACGCGTACGCCAAGCTTTCACTTTTTCACAGTCGCCTATGATGGGCATAATCAGTGTGTGCGTCGAGGTGCAGGATTTCTAACTATGGCCACCCTGTTCGTGGACAATCTGACGGTGCTGGATTTTTCTTATCTTCATACCAAACGGGGCATGGTAGGCGAGTCCTGGATGGTGGACCTGGAGAGTAGCGGCGAGCTGGACGAACAGGGTATGGTCTTCGATTTTGGTGACATTAAACGCGCCATCAAACGACGCCTGGACGAAACGGCTGACCACCGCCTGTTGGTGCCCGCCGACCATGATCAATTGAGCGTCGAGGAAAAAGACGAACGCGTGGAGCTGGAATGGAGCTACCAGAACGGTATTATCCGCATGGGCGCGCCTTCGGACGCTGTCCTGCAACTGCCGAACGAGGAAATTGCCAAGGGTAGCCTGACAGTCTTTCTCATTGAGCGGGTCCGCGAGGTCCTGCCCGCCAATGTTGACGAGGTGCTGATTACCCTGCGCGAGGAATCGCTGGGCACGGCGCCCTTCTATCATTACTCCCATGGACTCAAGAAGCACGAGGGCAACTGCCAGCGCATCGCCCACGGCCACCGCTCAGGCATCGAAATCTACGAAAACGGCCGGCGCAGCCGCTACTGGGAAAAGCTCTGGGCGGATCGCTGGGAGGATATCTATCTGGGCACCGAGGAAGACCTGGAAGGTACCTACTATATCGAGGACGTGCCTCACCACCGGTTTCGCTACGACGCACAGCAGGGCCGCTTCGACCTGCTGATCCCCGAGGATCACTGCTACCTGATCGACACGGATTCCACTGTAGAGTGCCTGGCCAACCATATTGCCGGCGAACTCGCCCGTGAGGCGCCGGGCAAACACTTCCGGGTGCGTGCCTTTGAAGGCATGGGCAAGGGCGCCATTGCCGAGGCCGGCCAGATACGGGTCTGATCCCCCGGCCCTCGCGCCTGCCCTACCGCGCCGTGGCCACGCGCTCGTTCTCCCGCTGCGTAACCATCTCCGCCTCCTCCCGAATCAAGCGTCGCAGCCAGCGATGAGCGGCGTTGTGGTGGAGAATAGGTGACCAGGCCATCTTCAGCTCGAATTCGGGGATTTCGAAGGGCGGCTCCTTGATCACCAGTTGCGGATTCTGCGCCTGCATGCGCGCCACGCGCGACGGCAGGGTGGCCACCAGGTCGTTGTTCATCGCCAGCAAGGCCGGCATCTGGTAGTGGCGCGTGAAGATGGCGATGTTACGCGCCTTGCCCATGCGTTCCAGGGCCTTGTCGATCCAGCCCAGCCCGCCCATACGGTCCGGATTCATGCCGAAACCCACGCCGAAGCCGGTCTTGGACACCCAGATGTGCTGGGCGGAGAGATAGGCGTCCAGATCGAAATGCTCCACCAGGGAATTGTCCCGGTTCAGCAAGCAGGAAAACGAGTCGCGCCAGAGCGTGACCTGGTGAAAGGAGCCGGGAATCTCGTTAAACCGGTTAATCGCCATATCGACCCGGCCCTGCTCCATGTCCGGATAAGTGACGTCCGAGGGCGTCATGAAGTCCAGCACCACCTGGGGCGCTTCGCGGCGAAGTCGGTGCACGATGCTGGGTACCAGCGTGGCCTCGGCGTAATCGCTGGTCATGATGCGAAAAACGCGTCGGCTGTCCGCGGGACGGAAAGACTCTTCCGGCGTCATTACCGCTTCTGCCTGAGCCACGGCCTGACGCACCAATGGCTGCAGCGCGCGGGCACGCTCTGTGGCGGTCATGCCCTCGGACGTGCGGATCAGCAAAGGGTCCTCGAAAAGTTCGCGCAGGCGCTTGAGGCCATTGCTCATGGCCGGCTGGGTAATGCCCAGCTGCTCGGCGGCGCGGGTCACACTAGCTTCCCGGAGCAGAACATCCAGATATTTCAACAAGTTGAAGTCAAGGTTCCAAACATTCATAAGATAAATGACGAATATACAAATTATAAATTTGGTTAATTTTAGCAGAGTCTCTAGGCTGCTCAAGCTGTTCGCAGCAATGCTTCAAGATTCCTACAGGAGACTCGAAATGGCGACCGGAGATTATGATCCGCAGGCCGAAATCAAGCGCATCGAGAAAGACTGGGCGGAGAATCCGCGCTGGAAAGGCGTACAGCGCCCCTACAGCGCCGAGGACGTAGTGCGTCTGCGCGGCTCCCTCAAGGACGACAACACCCTGGCTCGTCGCGGCGCGGAACGGCTCTGGGACCTGGTCAACGGCGACGCGAAGAAAGGCTACGTCAACTGCCTGGGTTCGCTTACCGGCGGTCAGGCCGTGCAGGTGAAGGCCGGCATTGAGGCCATTTATCTGTCTGGCTGGCAGGTAGCCGCGGATAACAACACCGGTGAAACCATGTATCCGGACCAGTCCCTGTATCCGGTGGACTCGGTGCCCACCGTGGTCAACCGTATCAACAACGCTTTCAAGCGCGCCGACCAGGTGCAGTGGCAAAAGGGTGCCAAGCCGGGTGATTCCGACTGGGTGGACTATTTCGCACCCATTGTGGCCGACGCGGAAGCGGGTTTCGGCGGCGTACTCAACGCCTATGAGCTGATGAAGCACATGATCGAGGCAGGCGCCGCCGGCGTTCACTTCGAGGACCAGCTGGCGTCCGTCAAAAAGTGCGGACACATGGGCGGGAAAGTGCTCGTGCCCACCCAGGAAGCCGTCCAGAAGCTGATCTCCGCGCGCCTGGCAGCGGATGTAGCCGACACACCCACAATTGTGCTGGCCCGCACCGACGCCAACGCAGCAGATCTGATGACCAACGATATCGACCCCTATGATGCGCCCTTCCTCACGGGTGAGCGCACGGACGAGGGCTTTTATCGCACGCGCGCGGGCATTGATCAGGCCATCAATCGCGGTCTGGCGTACGCGCCCTATGCCGATCTGATCTGGTGCGAGACCGCCACGCCGGATCTGGACGAGGCGAAAAAGTTCGCCGACGCGATCCACGAGCAATATCCCGACCAGCTGCTGGCGTATAACTGCTCGCCGTCGTTCAACTGGGCGAAGAACCTGGACCGCAACACCATTGCCAAGTTCCAGCAAGAACTGGCGGACATGGGCTACAAATACCAGTTCATCACGCTCGCCGGCATCCACAACATGTGGTACAACATGTTCGATCTGGCCTACAACTACGCTCAGGGCGAAGGCATGAAACACTATGTGGACATGGTGCAGCAGCCCGAATTCGCCGCCACCGAGCGTGGCTATACCTTTGTGGCGCACCAGCAGGAAGTGGGCGCGGGCTACTTCGACGACATGACCAATGTCATCCAGGGTGGCTCATCCTCGGTGACCGCCATGAAGGGATCGACGGAAGAAGACCAGTTCTGATCACCAGTCTGGTTGTCCATCGAGTCAAGAGCCGCCTTCGGGCGGCTCTTTTTTTGTATCCGGGTTACCTTTTTGTGCTCCGGCCGCGTGAAAGCTGATCTATTAGTCTATAGACGCGTTGTTTCCTGCGGGGCCGGCCTTAGAGGCACAGCTTCCCGGTGGTGGCAACCTGCCATTATCGAAAAGCTTGGATTTTACTAGTAGGGTCTCGGCCACCTTGTCAGGAGGGTGCGAAGTCATGGACCAGGAATCAGACGCAAGGGCAAAGAAGTTTGTCGTGCGTTTCGTCAATGGCGAACATGAAGATATTGCCGAGGCCGCCCGCCACAGCCTCCGCAGCATGAACTCGGAAATCATCGCGCGCCTGAAATTCAGTCTGGAACATTGGCCCCAGCAACTGCCCTCGCCTCAGCACGCGATCCCGTCGAGTGAAACCGAATCCCGGCTGCTCGATCATTTCCGATTACTGTCACCCGATCAGCAAACAGCGTTGCTAAGCTTGCTCAAGGACCTGGAGTGAAAACGCCAGCCGCCCGGGCCCGAAACACGCCCAATCCGCCAACCCCGGTTAATCGCCGTCCGTGTTACTGGCGCTGCGATACCGTTTAATCATGTCCCCCACCAGGGTTTGCGGGTCAATGCGGGTCTGGTACCAGTTGATGCGCCAGTCCAGATGGGGTCCCGTGGCACGCCCCGACGACCCCACGGTGGCCACGATCTGGCCCTTGCGCACCTGGTCACCTTTTTCCACCTTCAGGTCCTTGAGGTGAATAAAGGTAGAGGTGACGCCATAGCCGTGATCAATGATCAGCGTGCCACCGGAATAGAACATGTTCGGATGCGCCAGGACGACTTCACCGGCATTGGGCGATTTCACCGGGGTGCCGGTGGGACGGGCGATGTCCACGCCGTAATGCGGCCGCCCGGGCTCGCCATTATAGATGCGTTGACTGCCGTAAACCCCGGTAATGCGCCCGTGCAAGGGCCAGCGGAAGCTGTTGAGAAAGTGCTTGAGATCCGATCCCCGGGCACGGGCCGCCTGCACCGCCGCCGTTTCCTGGCGGATGCGCTTGAGGGTTTGCCCCTCCGGCGGTTCCACAGTGCGCTCCGGCACGCCCTCGATTTCCTGGACGGGCCAGTCGCGCTCACGCAGGCGAAAGACATGGCTCGCCCGGCGCTCGCCCGCTTCGAGGCTGAGTCCCACCAGTCCCTCGGCGTCCCGGCCAAAACCGAATACGAAATAGCCGTCCGGCGTGACGCGCAAACGACGCCCATCCAGACGGACTATAGCTTCGGGCCGGGTTTTGCCCACGAGCAGGGCGCCGGGCGCGACCTCGCCATCCAGCGATTTCAGCAGCGGTTCGTCTCCGGTCTCCTCGATGGGCGCGGCCACGACGGCAGACGCCCCCAACCAGGCGCTACAAATAAGCAGAAGCGTCTTCAATATCGAGTTGTTCCGCATCAAGTGCTTCCCGGGCATATGTTTCCCAGACCCGGTGCCGGACAAAAAGTTCATAAACCTCGGGGTCAATGTGGTTTTCATCGCGCATCTTCTGGAGGATGGACAGCGCTTTACTGAGCTTCATGGGCTCCTTGTAGGGGCGATCCTTCGCCGTCAACGCCTCGAAAATATCGGCAATAACCATCATGCGTGCCGGCATGGACATTTCATCACGGGTCAGCCCCCGGGGGAAGCCGCTGCCGTCCATTTTCTCGTGGTGACCGCCCGCGTATTCCGGCACCCGCCGCAGTTTGCGCGGAAACGGCAGGGACTCGAGCATATCGATACTCACGCGCACATG
>CAYPKI010000037.1:7145-13188 GCA_964411265.1 uncultured Alcanivorax sp.
GGTCCATTCCGCTACCTTTTTCGAATTGCTGTCCATTGATGACCTCGCGTTCTTCCGGCGAAAGGGTCCCGCGCTCAATGCAGAGGTTATGCACCTCGTCATCGGTCAAAAGCGCTCTGGGCCGACCCGCGGCATCCAGCCAGTTCAGCCGCGCCAGCCGACGCACTCGTTCCTTGTCTTCCTCCGCCATGAACTCGCCGCCCTTGTTGGCCGTACGCAGAAACTCCAGATCTTCCTCCAGCTGGCGCAGCTCGTCGCGGTG
Organism: uncultured Alcanivorax sp.; assembly: GCA_964411265.1. Lineage (GTDB taxonomy): Bacteria > Pseudomonadota > Gammaproteobacteria > Pseudomonadales > Alcanivoracaceae > SLJS01. The sequence goes on from CAYPKI010000037.1 coordinate 7,408, forward strand.
GCGTTGATGCAATTCTTCGCGTTGATCCGGACGCTCCATCACCGCCTGGAGGTATTCACTTTCCTTTTGCTGACGCAGGACCGCGAAACGTGCTGCCACCTCCTCGATACGATCATGCAGGGTGTGCAGCTTGGTGGATTTATCCAGCACGGAATCAGGCGTGGCCAGCTTGCCGCAGTCATGCATCCACGCCGCCACGTGCAATTCGTACCACTCATCTTCGTTCAGCCGGAAATCGTCAAACCGGTCCTGATCCTCACAGGCCGCTTCAGCAATAAGCTCCGTCAGCATGGGCACGCGTTGGCAGTGCTTGGAGGTATGCGAACTCTTGGCATCAATGGCCTGGGCGATCACCTGAATAAAGGCGTCGAGCAGATCCTTGAGCTCTTGAACCAGAATCTGGTTGTTCAGCGCAATAGCGGCATAGCTGGCCAGAGCCTGAATCAGCGGCTCGATCTGCTCGGTAAACGGGATGATTTCGCCGGTCTCGGGATGGCGCGCATTCACAAGCTGCAGCACCCCGATGACTTCATTGAGGTGGTTGAGCAAAGGCACCGTGAGAAAAGAGGTGGAGCGGTAGCCCTGCTTTTCGTCGAAGTGCTGGGTGCCGGAGAAATCAAATTCCTGCGATTCATAGGCATCCGATACATTGATGAGCCTGCCCGTGATGGCGGCATGGGCAGCCACATGGTGATGATTGGGCTCGCCCCGGTCGTCCGTAAGCGGTACCGCGTCCAGGGTTACGGGCTGATCCGTGGAACCGCCCTGGTTAATGCCCAGGCTGTCATTGCGCACCAGGGCGAACTCCAGGCGTTCGGCGCCATCGTCGTTGTCGCGCAGCAGATAGAGGGTGCCGCCATCGGCATGGCCTATGGTCTGGGCCTCGTTCAGGATGCGCTCCAACAGGCGCCCGGTATTGGGCTCACCGGACAGCGTAACCAGCAACTCGCGCTGATCATGCATGATGCGCTGCTGCTGCAGCGCCATGGCAGCAAAGCCGGCAAGCACGGACACCACCTGCTCGTGACCCTCATCGAAGGGGATCGTCTCGCCGGTATCCGGGTCCCGGACGTTGAGCAGCTGCATCACCGCTACCAATTCACCCATATCCGTTTGCAGCGGCACCGCCAGGATAGAGCCGGAGCGGTAACCAAACTTGCGGTCGAAATCCCGCGTGCCCGAGAAATCGAAATCCTGGGCATCATAGGCGTCCGGGACATTGACGACCTCGCCGGTGAGCGCGGCATGGGCGGCAATATGGCTGTGGTTGAGCTTGCCCTGATAAAACAGCGGCAGGGGCGGATAATCCAGCTGTCCGCCCGTGCTTCCCCCCAGGTGCAGGCCCAGGGAGTGGTTACGCACGATGGCGAACTCCAGGCGACTGTCATGATCACGGCCCTCGGCCAGATAAAGGGTGCCGCCGTCGGCATGGGTCAGTGCCTGGGCCTCCTCCAGGATGGTCTCACAGGTGCGGGCTACGTCACGCTGGGCCGTTATGCGCTGGGCTACCCGGATTAGACGCTGGTACTGTTCGGGATCGAGCTTGTCGAGCTGAGTCATGGGTGCGAAATCTCCCGCAGGTTGAAGCCTGGCTTGTTGTCCGGGACGCGGCCGGATTTCATGAGCCTAGCGCCTTGAATGGCCGAGGGCGATTGCCTACTATCTGCCGGTCGCGGCATGCTGCGCCCGACCGCGCCCGGCGCCACAACCACAGGCTATTATCCGCATGAGTGTTTCATACCAATTGCCAGACGGGGCAACCCTGGAATTCGATCAACCCGCCTCCGGCGAGGACATTGCCGCGTGCGTAAGCAAAAAACTGGCCAAACAGGCGCTGGCCGTCAAGGTGGACGGCGAACTGCGCGATCTCTACCGGCCCGTGCCCGAAGGCGCGGAAGTAGAAGTGATTGACCGCAATCACGACGAGGCGCTGGAACTATTGCGCCACGACGCCGCCCACGTCATGGCCGAGGCGGTGCAAGAATTATACCCGGGCACGCAGGTTACCATCGGCCCTACCATCGAGAACGGCTTCTATTACGACTTTTACCGGGGCGAGTCCTTCACGCCCGAGGATCTGGAAACCATTGAGCAGCGCATGCTCGAAATCGTGCGCCGCAACGAATCCATCCGCCGTGAGGTCTGGGACCGGGAGGAGGCTGTCGACTTCTTCCAGAGCGAGGGCGAAACCTTCAAGGCTGACATCATCCGCGAGTTGCCGGATGAGGAGGAGGTGTCCATCTACCGCCAGGGCGACTTCCTGGATCTGTGCCGCGGTCCCCACCTGCCCGACACCAACCGCCTGGGCGACGGCTTCAAGCTCACCAAGGTGGCCGGGGCGTACTGGCGCGGCGAGAGCGATAACACGCAGTTACAACGTATCTACGGCACCGCCTGGCGCGACAAGAAAGAGCTCAAGAACTATCTCCGCCAGCTGGAGGAGGCCGAGCGGCGCGACCACCGCAAGCTGGCGCGGGAAATGGATTTTTTCCATACCCAGGAAGAATCCCCCGGGGCGGTGTTCTGGCACCACCGTGGCTGGAAGACCCGGCGCAATCTGGAAAACTATATTCGCTCGAAGATGGAGCGTGACGGTTATGCCGAGGTCTGCACACCCCAGCTCATGGACCGCCGTCTCTGGGAAGAGTCGGGCCATTGGGACAAGTACGCCGAGGACATGTTCACGGTTTGCACCCATGAGCGCGAAATGGCGCTGAAACCCATGAACTGCCCCGGCCATGTGCAGATCTTCAAGCAGGGTGTGAAAAGTTACCGGGACCTGCCCGTGCGTATGGGCGAATTTCACACACTGCACCGCAACGAAGCCCATGGGGCACTGCACGGGCTCATGCGAGCGCGTTCGTTCGGCCAGGACGACGCCCATATCTTCTGCACCGAGGAGCAGATCAACGCCGAAACCGAGCGGTTCATCCAGCTGCTGCGCGAGGTCTATCACGACTTCGGTTTTGACGATATCGGCATCAAGTTTTCCGACCGTCCCGAAAAGCGTGCCGGTAGCGACGACCTCTGGGACAAGGCCGAGTCAGCTCTGCGCGGGGCTGTGGAACACCTGGGCCTGGAGTGCGATCACAATCCGGGCGACGGCGCCTTTTACGGGCCCAAGCTCGAGTTCGTGCTGCGCGACGCCATCGGCCGGGACTGGCAGTGCGGCACGCTCCAGGTGGATTTTGTCCTGCCCGAACGCCTGGACGCCGAATACGTGGCCGAGGCGGGTGATCGCCGGCGCCCGGTCATGCTTCATCGCGCCGTGCTGGGATCCGTGGAGCGTTTCCTCGGGATCCTGATGGAATCGACCGCCGGCCATTTGCCACTCTGGCTGGCGCCGGTGCCCGTGGTCGTAACCACCATCGTCAATGCCGTGGACGACTATGCCCAACAGATCCGGGACCAGCTAATCGCCGCCGGCGTGCCCGCCGAAGTGGATCTGCGCAACGAGAAAATCGGCTACAAGGTGCGCGAGCACTCGCGCGCCAAGATCCCGCAGATCTGGGTGGTAGGCGAGAGTGAGGCGGCGCAGAACCGGATCGCGCTGCGCCGCCTGGGTTCGAACGACAACGAGGAAATGAATCTGGACGCGGCCGTTGAGCAGATCGTCGCTGCCACCCGGATGCCCTGAGACGCCATGTTCAAGCGCAACGAAAACCGTAATACCGGCTACAGTGTGCCTCTGCGGGCCGGGCTGGACCAGCTGGCCTTCAATGACGAGGGGCTGGTGCCGGTCATTGCCCAGCAGCACGATACCGGCACGGTGCTCATGCTGGCCTGGATGAACCGCGCCGCGCTGGACGAGACCCTGGCAACGGGACGGGCCTGCTATTACTCGCGCTCGCGCGCCGAGCTCTGGCGCAAGGGCGAGTCCTCGGGCCAGACCCAGCGGGTGCGCGAACTGCGCATCGACTGTGACGGCGACACCGTACTGCTGCAGGTGGACCAATCGGGGCCCGCCTGCCATACCGGACGCCGCGACTGCTTTTACTGGAAGGTCGAGGACAATCGACTGGTGCTCGACGGCGCCCCCATGGTGAACCCGGACGAGCTCTACGCCCAATGACGCTCTATCTGCACAACACCCTCACGGGTAAAAAGGAGGCTTTCCAGCCCCTGGACCCGGAAAGGGTGACTCTCTATGTCTGCGGGCCCACGGTCTACAACTATGTCCATATCGGTAACGCCCGCCCCGTGGTGGTCTTTGATGTGCTCTACCGGTTGTTGCAGCGGCTTTATCCCGACGTGACCTATGCCCGCAATATCACGGATATTGACGACAAGATCATCAATGCCGCCCGCGAGTACAGCGAGCCCATGGACGCGCTCACCCGGCGCTTCACTGACGCCTTTCACGAGGACATGGGCGCGCTCAATGCGCTGGCGCCCACCGTCGAGCCCCGGGCCACGGAGCATGTGGGGGACATGATCGCCATGATTCAGACCCTGCTGGGCCGGGGCCACGCTTATGAGGCCGAGGGTCATGTGCTCTTCGCGGTGGAGTCCATGCCCGACTATGGGCGCCTGTCGGGCCAATCGCCGGAAGATCTGCGCGCGGGCGCACGGGTGGAAGTGGCCGACTACAAGCGCCATCCCGGCGATTTCATACTCTGGAAGCCCTCGGAGGGCGACCAGCCCGGCTGGGACTCGCCCTGGGGCCGCGGGCGACCGGGCTGGCATATCGAGTGCTCGGCCATGGTGCGTCACCATCTGGGCGCGGACATTGATATTCATGGCGGTGGCCGGGATCTCATCTTTCCGCATCACGAAAACGAAATCGCCCAGGGCTGCTGTGCCCATGGCGGCGATTATGTGCGCTACTGGATGCACAATGGCTACATCAATATCGAGGGCGAGAAGATGTCCAAGTCCCTGGGCAACTTCCATCTCGTCCATGAACTGTTGCGCGAATACGCCGGCGAAGTGCTGCGCTTCGCTTTGTTGTCCGCGCAGTACCGCTCGCCCTTGAATTTCTCGGCAGCGCTGCTGGAGCAGGCCCGGACTGCGTTGACGGGCTTCTATCAGGCCCTGCGTGATCACGCGGACACCCGGGGCGCGCCCGATTATGCCCTGCCCGACGACCACCCGGTCCTGACCGCCTTGCTGGATGATCTCAACACCGCCGAGGCGCTGGCCGCGCTTCACGAGGTGGCGGAGCGACTGAACAAGGCAGACACCCAAGAGGCACCCACCATCAAGGCGGAACTGCAAAGCGCCGCTGCCCTGCTGGGCTTGCTGGAGCACGACCCCGAAGGCTGGTTCAAGCGTGGTTCGGAAGCGGGTCCCACGGAAGAAGAAATCGAAACCCTGATCGCCGAACGCAGCCAGGCAAAAAAGGACCGCAACTTCACGCGCGCTGATGAAATCCGCGATCAGCTGCGCGCCCGGGGGGTTGTTCTGGAAGACACCCGTTCCGGCACGCGCTGGTCGCGCGCCTGAGCGGCCCATTGATTGGCCGTCGAGCCGGCGCGGTGCGGCACCTGTTGTAGAACGCCCCCAAAAACAGCCGGGACAAGCTATGCTGACAGACCGCATCGTGCGCAAGGCAGGAGATCGACTGGGCAACCCGCTGGAATGGTCAGCGGTCGACAAAGGCATCCTGCTGTGCTGGATCGTGGTGCCGCTCTACCTGCTCTATATCGGTTACGCCCTGGTGGCGCCATGGCTGAGCGGTGACGATGCGCTCCTCGAAATCGCTTGCGCTCATGGATTACTCGTCCGTGTCGCTCCGACGCCAGTGACGCCGCTGCGGGTTGCGTTGGGTGTCCTGGTCGG
>CAYPKI010000037.1:13198-16568 GCA_964411265.1 uncultured Alcanivorax sp.
TGCAACAGTTACTGCTCTTTCTGCTCGCCATCACCGCAATGGCGCTGGTACTGGGCGGGCTGGGCCTGTGGTACCGGCAACGCCATCCGGAATCCCTCGGCTATCAGCATGTAGCGGTTCAGTTCTATGCCGCGACCATGACGCTGCTGGGCTATCAGGTGGGCGCGTTGTCGCTGGTATCCGGGATCGTGCTGGCAGGCGCGCCCATTGTCGGCTTTATTTTCTTCGATCGCCGCGCCGTACTGGGCGGGGCCGCCACCGCCGTGCTGATTCTGTTTGGCTCCGCCCTGCTGTCAGCGTATGGCCATCTTCCGTATGCACCCGTGCTGCTGCCGGAAGCCGGAGGCGGCGAAAGGTCCCCGTTCTGGGTGGCCGGCATGCTGTGGGTCTTCGCCGTACCTCACCTGATCGTACTCTTCTGTCTGTCGGCGTTCGTCATCCACCGCTGGCACCAGCGCGAGGATGAAATCAAGCGCATGGCCATCATCGACACGCTTACAGGCGTGGCCAACCGGGGCTGGATCATGGAGGAGCTCGAGCGCGAGCTGGAACGCAGTCAGCGCACCGGCCAGCCGCTATCAATCATTATGCTGGATCTGGATTACTTCAAGCGCTTCAACGACCGTTTCGGGCATCAGGCTGGCGACGCGGTGCTGCAAACCATGGCGGGCATACTCCAGGCGAGTCTGCGAACCCCGGACCGGGTGGGGCGCTACGGCGGCGAGGAGTTTCTGCTGTTGCTGCCGGACACGGACGCTGCCCGGGCCGCGGAAGTCGCTGAACGTTGCCGGCAACAGCTGGCCGACACGCCCGTGCTGGCGAATCGAGCCGAGCCCGTGCATATCACCGCCAGCCTGGGGGTCAGCAGCACTTGGGGCGAGCACGGGGTGCAAGAACTGGTCCATCAAGCCGACCAGGCCCTGTATCGGGCGAAAGGCGCGGGCCGCAACCAGGTCCAGCTTGCCGCCTGCAAGGATTGACGCCAGGTCAGTCCGGCCCGGGCAGCTTCGTCTCCCCCACAACGCCATCTGGCGGCAGGTCGGCATAGTCGAGGTAGTCCTCGAACAGGTCCAGCTCCGCCGGCCCCGACAAAAGCGGCTCCAGACGCCGCGCCAGGTTCCGGCCACGCTCGCTGTCGGCCACGGCAAACCCTGCGGGAATCTCGTAGAGGTTGCGGTAATGAATCCCCTCCAGTCCCAGCGTACGCACCGTCGTCATGGTCGACATGCGCCCGAACAACAGCACGTCGATGCGTTGGCTGCGCAGCATCCGGGCCAGGCTCGGTAGCGAGGATTCCACGAAACGATCTACGCTCAGACCGGTCATGTCGCTGAAAAAGGCAGCGTTGCCCCAGGGCGTGCCGATCCGATGCTCTCGCCAGGTCTCGTTCTCAAGCAACGCCGGAGAATGACTGAAAAGATCGGCGCGGGCATCGATACGCCAGTCCAGCTCCCGGGCATAGTTGTAAAATCCTGCCGTCTCCCGCTCCAGCGGCACCAGGCCGATAAGGTCCGCCTCACCGTTACGCAACTGATATTTCGCTCGGCTGTAGGATACGATCCGGATATCCAGGGCCAGCTCATGCTCGCGCGCCAGATCCTTGAGCATATCGACCACGAGTCCCCCTCCGCCGTCCCGGATAAGCGGCGGATAGGGTTCCAGGCGCACCCGGATCTCGTTGCCCGAGGCCAGGACCGAAACCAGCCCCAGCAGCAGGCCTGTACAAGCGTGCAACCACGAGTACCTTGCCATCGATTCTCCCGAGACGATCGTCGCCGACGGCCTAGAGGCTGTAGCCGCCGGACACAGGAGCGAAGCTGCTATAATGCGTCTACGCGCATGCGGGCGACGGCGCTCAACCACGAAACAGCTTATTGCTTGGCCCATGAAAACACTTTTGCTGGCCCTCTTGAGAATCTACCAGTACCTCCTCAGTCCCTGGGTGGGTCAGCACTGCCGTTTCCACCCCAGCTGCTCGGAATACGCCCGCGAAGCCATCGAGACCCATGGCGCGCTCAAGGGCGCCTGGCTGGCCGCACGGCGGCTGTCACGCTGCCAACCCTGGAACGCCGGCGGATTCGATCCCGTGCCGGGCACGACTTACGAGCCTCAAGGGGAGGAGTGACACGGCTACGCACAAGCGCTTTTGGGGCATGACCGCTGTCCGCCCCGAGGGATTACCGTCGATATGGAGCGCAAACGATTTCGCCCGAAGGTTCTGATTCCGCTACAATCACGCCGGAACCAGGCATCGCTATCCCGAGGAGTATTCATGAAAAAGTGGCTCTTGGCCGTCGTCACCACTCTAATCGTCCCCCAGGCTCTGGCGGGGGGCTATGCCAGCATCGGTTATGCATTCAGCAATATCGAACCAGAAGACCGAACCAGCGATGCGGACGTGGATGCGTTGCAGTTCAGCTACGGCTCCTGGTTGAACCCGGAAGGCACATTCGGCGGCGAATTCCGCGCCGCTTTGGGTATCAGTGGTGACCAGTTGGACAGCAATGGTTCCGAATTGGAAATCGACCGCTATTTCGGGGCCTATATGCGCGGGCAGTTCCCCGATACCTTGCCGGTACGGCCCTATGGTCTGCTGGGCTTCAGCCGGGTGGAAACCACGCTGGGAAACACCAGTGACGACTATAACGACCTGTCGCTGGGCATTGGTGCGGATATGACGGTGGCACAGAATGTCTTTGTGTCGCTGGAGTTTTTGCGGCTCGTGGATCGCAGCGATGCCGAGGTGAGCAACCTGACACTGAGCGTGGGCGGGCGCTTCTAGCGCTACCGCCGTCGCCGGTGCCCCGGCGCCGGGTTCCCGTATTGACGGAGATTACGATGAAAGCGGGTGAGCGGCTTCGCCAGGATCTGGACCGGTTCTTCGCGCTGCGGCAGCACGGCGGTGATGAGCGCTTTATCCGCCGGCTGCTGAATCTGCAGGGCTGGCAGGCCGGGCGGCTGCAACGCACCCATGAAAACCGGCTTGCGGAAAACAGGGTGGAGCCGGCCGTGCGTTTTCTGCTGGACGAGGTTTATGGCGGCCGGGATCTGCGCCCGGTAGCCGACGAAATCAGTCGGGCCCTGCCCAAGGCGGTGCGGTTGCTGCCCGACCGCGTCATGTCCACCTCGGCCTCCGCGCTCGAGGCGGCCATTGTCACCCAGCATCTGGACGAGGATCTGGTGGACCGTCTGGGCACACTGCTGGACGCGGACCTGAACGAAGCGGACTACATACGCGCCTATGGTAATCAGGCCCACGACCGCCTGACCGAGCGCCAGCATCAGCTACGCCTGATCGGCGAGCTGGGCCATCACATGGACCGCTATATCCGCAGTCGCACGATTCAGACCAGTTTCCGCATGATGCGCC
>CAYPKI010000038.1:0-6398 GCA_964411265.1 uncultured Alcanivorax sp.
CCCGGTAGCGGTCTCCCGACTTCGACAGCTCGAGCAGCTTGACCGCCGTGGAGCTGATATCGATGCCCAGGAGCATCTGGGCTTTTTTTCCGAGGAAGGGCAGCACTGTCTTGATCCCGTCAGGTTGTTATCTAATGGTTTTTCCCGGAGAAATATACACTTACAGCATATTTATGTCTAACCACTTTAGGTGTCACTTTTAACAGAAAGGGGGTTAGATCACAACTATGTTCACCCCGTATAATACGATTTCATGTGGCGTTCGTCCCGGGTGCCGCCGTTTCCCCTGATAATAGCCTTTAAAATCATGCGTTTATGCCGAATATGGCTCAAGGCTTTGGCCTGGATCACCGCAGCCGGTCTGAGTGCGGGCCTGATGCTGCTCGCCGCTAGCTACCTCTATCTGGCCCCGGGGCTGCCGCCCGCCGCGGAGCTGCGCCAGGTGGACTTGCAGATTCCCTTGCGCATCTACAGCAGCGAGGGCTCGCTCATCGGCGAGTACGGCGAACAGCGTCGTTCGCCGGTGGAGTACGGGCAACTACCCCCCTTGTATGTACAGGCCGTGCTCGCCGCCGAGGACGAGCGCTTTTTCCAGCATCAGGGGGTGGATATAGCCGGCCTGGTCCGCGCCAGCCTGGAATTGCTGCGCTACCAGGAAATCCGCTCCGGCGGCTCGACCATCACCATGCAGGTGGCACGCAATTTCTTTCTCTCTCGGGATCAGCGTTTCCTGCGCAAGTTCAACGAGATCGTGCTGGCCCTGCAGATCGAGAATCTTCTGTCCAAGAAGGAAATCCTGGAACTTTATCTCAACAAAATCTATCTGGGTCATCGCAGCTACGGCGCCGAAGCCGCTGCCCGGGTCTATTACGGCCGCGGCATTGAAGAACTCGAACTGGCGCAATGGGCCATGATCGCGGGACTGCCCAAGGCGCCCTCGGCCTATAACCCCATCAGTAACCGGGAACGGGCCCGTCAACGCCGGGACTGGGTCCTGGCCCGAATGCGCGCAAGCGGCGCCATCACCAAGGAACAGCTTCAGCGTGCCCGGGCCAGGGAAATCACGGCCGACTACCATGGCCCCACGCCTGATCTGGAGGCCAGCTATCTCGCCGAGAGGGTACGCCAGGAAGTGGTAAAGCGTTACGGTCCCGACGCCTATACCCGGGGCATGCGGGTCTACACCACCCTGGAGGACGAACGGCAAAAAGCAGGAGTTGAGGCCCTGCGAGCCGGATTGCATCAGTACGATGAACGCCATGGCAGGCGCGGCCCCGAAGATACTGTGACGGTAGACGGGCTGCCCGAACTGCCGTCAACGGATCCGGACAAAGGCTCCCGGAGGCCCACGGAAACCGCGGCCAGCACGGCTAGCAGGGGTGGAACTGCTCAAGACCCAAACCAGGCCCAGCCGGCGCAAAAATGGGCGCAGAAGCTAAACGCCTACACCACCTTCGGCAAGCTCCAACCAGCCCTGGTGGCGCGCGTCGAGGACGAGCACGCGCGGCTCGTATTACCGGATGCTCAACAGGTCAAGCTGCCCATGAATCGCATGGCATGGGCCCGTCCCTATCTGGATATCGATACCGTGGGCGATCCCCCGAAAGAGCCCGCCGATGTGCTCAGTGTCGGCGATGTCGTGCGCCTGCGTCCCGTGAACAGTGACCAGGGGCCACCCTGGCGCCTGGCCCAGATGCCCCGGGCGCAGGGGGCATTGATCTCCCTGGACCCGGACAGCGGCGCCGTGCGTGCGCTTCAAGGGGGCTACGGTTTCGGCTACTCCAAGTACAACCGGGTCACCCAGAGCCGCCGTCAGGTGGGCTCGGCTTTCAAACCCTTTATTTACACGGCAGCGCTGGAGAACGGCTTTACCCCCGCCACCATGGTCAATGATGCGCCCATCGTCTTCGAAGACAAGGAACTCGAAACCGTGTGGCGGCCCACTGGTGCCGGTAGCCGTTTTTACGGGCCCACACGGCTGCGTAAAGGGCTGTACCGGTCGCTCAATCTGGTTTCGATCCGGGTTTTGCAACGGGTGGGCATTAATAACGCACTCGACACCATGGACCGATTGGGCTTGCCCACGGAGCGTCTGCCGCGGGATCTGTCCCTGGCGCTCGGTAGCGCCAGCCTCACCCCCATGGAATTAGCCCGTGCCTATGCCACCTTTGCCAACGGCGGCTACCTGGTGGAGCCCTGGTTTATCAAGCGCATTGAGAACGACAACGGCGAGGTCATCCAGCAAACGCCGGCACACCTGCTCTGTGAGCGGAATGACAGCGTCAGGGATGAGGACAACGCGGGTGAGAGTGAGGACGATGGCAACCCCGGACAATGCAGGCTCGTTCAGGGCGAGCAGGGTCAAGGCCAGCAACTCGACTTTCCTCTGGTGCCCCGGCGGCATGAGCGTGTGCTGGACGAACGCACCGCCTGGCTGATGCACTCCATGCTGCGCGACGTCGTTAAACGAGGCACGGGGCGGCGTGCCAGCGCGCTGGGGCGCTCGGACCTTGCCGGCAAGACCGGCACCACCAATAACCAGGTGGATGCCTGGTTCTCCGGCTACATGCCCGACCTGGTGGCCACGGCCTGGATCGGTTTCGACAACCCGTCGAGCCTGGGCAACGGTGAATACGGCGGTCGGGCCGCGCTACCGATCTGGATGGCCTACATGGAGGACGCGCTTAGGGGCGTACCCGAACAGCAACCGGCCCAGCCACGGGGCATTGTCTCGGTACGGATCAATCCGGAAAACGGCAAGCGCGCGCGAGCGGACAATGACAGCGCGATCTTTGAGTATTTCCGCGAGGGCAACCTGCCGGAGCGCGAGGCAAGCAACAGCTCTCGGTCGAGCGAGGACGAAAACCAGCCGGGCCATCTGTTCTGAAGCCTGGTGGCACCGCCTACTTCAACTCGGGAAAGATATCGTCTACCGAGTTCAGCGGGTAGTGCTCAGGATAGCTCCGCCGGGCAACCCCGCTGTCGACGGCAGCTTGCGCCACGGCAGCTGACACCCGGCCCAGCAAACGCGGGTCATTGGGCCTGGGGATGATATAGTCCGGACCAAAGGTGAGCGCTTCACCGTCATAGGTCTCAAGGACTTCATTCGTCACCGGTTCGCGCACCAGCGCGGCAATGGCATCCACCGCCGCAATCTTCATGGCCTCGTTGATGGCCGTGGAGCGCACATCCAGCGCTCCCCGGAAAATATACGGAAAGCCCAGCACATTGTTCACCTGGTTGGGATAATCCGAACGCCCGGTGGCAATAATCAGATCGTCGCGCACTGCACGCGCATCCGAGGGCTTGATTTCCGGGTCCGGATTGGCCAGCGCGAAAATGATCGGCCGGGGCGCCATGCTACGCACCATATCCGGACTCAGCATGTCCGGCCCGGACACGCCAATAAAAATATCCGCGCCCGCCATGGCATCTTCCAGTGTGCGCTTGTCCGTGTCGTTGGCCAGCGCAGCCTTGTACTGATTGAGATCATCCCGGCGGCTGTGGATCACGCCCTTACTGTCGAGCACCAGGACGTTTTCCTTGCGTACGCCCATTTCGACTAGCAGGCGTACGGAGGCCACGCCAGCAGCACCAGCCCCGACACAGACCACGCGCATATCTTCAATGTGCTTGTCCTGCAGCTCCAGGGCATTGCGCACGCCCGCACCTACGACAATGGCGGTGCCGTGCTGGTCGTCGTGGAACACCGGCACGTCACAGCGCTCCTTGAGCACACGCTCGATCTCGAAGCACTCGGGCGCGCGGATATCCTCCAGATTGATCCCTCCGAAGGTCTTGTGCATGCGCACCACGGTATCGTTAAAGGTTTGCGGTTCATCCGCATCCACCTCGACATCGAAGACGTCGATACCGGCGAAGGTCTTGAACAGAATCCCCTTGCCTTCCATGACCGGCTTGGAGGCGAGCGCGCCGAGCTGGCCCAGACCCAGAACGGCACTGCCGTTGCTGATCACCGCCACCAGATTGCCTTTGGCGGTATAGCGGTACGCCAGCTCCGGCTCGCGGGCGATTTCGCGCACGGGTTCGGCCACACCCGGACTGTAAGCCAGGGTCAGATCCCGGCTGGTCTGCGCCGGCTTGGTGACCTCGACACTGATTTTGCCGGGACGCTGGCCGGCGTGGTAATCGAGCGCCGCTTGCTTGAACTCATCGGACATGGAAGCCTCTCTCCCTTACCCTGCGGGGCTATACACCCTGTTCCCCGGCCCCGAAACGACGAAAGCACCCGGAGGGGTGCTTTCTGATAATAACGCGTGCCGCCGGCGGCTGCCGATCGCAGGGATTAGTCACCTTTTTTCTTGGTACTGACCGCGCCGAAACGCTGCTTGAACTTGTCGATCTGGCCACCAGTGTCACGCACTTTCTGCGTGCCCGTATAGAACGGATGGCACGCGGAGCAGACATCCACATGCATGTCCTGCTCCAGCGTCGACCGCGTCTCGATGGTATTGCCGCAACTGCACTGGATGGTAACGGCCTGATATTGGGGATGAATCTCTGCTTTCATGGCTCGACTCCTTTACTGTTGCCACCCGATCCCGGACGTCGGGCACAACACGAATGACTTGCGCCGGGCGAAACGAATCGCGAATCATATCACCCTCGCATGCACGCGCAAGCCACGGGAGCCCTTTTTTTGCCCTCATCCTCCGCCCTCAAGGTGGCCGTGCCGGTCCCGTTGTACCAATTGTTCGACTATCGCCCACCGGCATCAGGTCCGATGCCGGCGCCGGGCTGCCGCTGCGAGGTGGATTTCGGCAACCGGCGTCTGATCGGCGTGGTCTGGGACCATGGGCCGAACGCCACGGACGTCTCGCCGCGGCCCATCCGGCGGCTGATTGACGACGAACCCGTGCTGGACGCCGATTTGCGCGGGCTGTGCCAGCGTGCCGCGGATTACTACCACCACCCCATTGGCGAGACACTGCACACCGCCCTGCCCGCCGCGCTGCGCCGGGGCGATAGCGCGCACTGGCCCGGCGAGCAGGTCTGGCAGCTTACCAGCCGGGGCCGGCACGCCGATCCGGCGAAACTCACGCGTGCGCCACGTCAGCGTCAAGCTATGGAAACCCTGGGCGACCATCCGCAAGGGCTGACCGGGGCCATGCTGGGCGCGCTGGGCATTACGCGTAAGCCGCTGCAGGCGCTGGAGCAAAAGGGCTGGACCCGGCTGGTCAGTCGCGAACCGGACGACCAGGAGCGCCCGGCCTCGCTTCTGCGCGAGGTGCCACTGGCACCGGAACCGGAACAGGAAGGGGCCATTCACGCCCTCTGCGAGGCCCGTGGCTTCGCGCCGGTACTGCTCGACGGTGTCACGGGCAGTGGCAAGACCGAAGTCTATCTGCAGGCCATGGAGCATCAATTGCACCAGGGCCGCCAGATCCTGGTGCTGGTGCCGGAAATCGGGCTGACACCCCAGACGATTCAGCGCTTCCGGGCGCGCTTCACCGTGTCGGTGCGGGTGTTGCATTCGGGCCTGACAGACCGCGAACGCCTGCAGACCTGGGTGGAGGCGCGGGAGGGCCGTGCCGAGATCATCCTGGGTACACGCTCAGCCATTTTTACACCCCTGGCGCGCCCCGGTCTCATCATTATCGACGAGGCCCACGACGGCTCCTTCAAACAACAGGAAGGCTTGCGTTACTCGGCGCGCGATCTGGCGGTCTGGCGCGCCCGATTGCTGGATATACCCGTGGTGCTGGGCACAGCTACGCCCGCGCTGGAAAGCCTGGAGCTGGCCCGGCGCGGACGCTTCCGTCACCTGCGCCTGAAAAACCGGGCCGGCGACGCCCGGCCACCGGACCTCACGCTGGAGGACTGCCGCGAACTGCCCCCGCACCGACCGCTGAGCGAGCGCACCCTGGCGGCACTCAAAAAAACGCTGCACGACGGCCATCAGGCGCTCGTTTTCGTCAACCGGCGCGGCTATGCCCCGCGGTTGATATGCGGCGACTGCGGCTGGCAGGCGGAATGCCCACGCTGCGACAGCTTTCTCACCTGGCACAAGTCCGACCAGCGCCTGCGCTGTCATCACTGTGATCTGCAGCGGCGTCTGCCAGCCCGCTGCCCCGACTGCGGTAGCACCAACCTGGCGGATGCGGGCGCGGGTACGGAAAAGCTGGAAGAATTCCTGGGCGAACAACTGCCCGACTGGCCGGTGATCCGCATTGATCGCGATAGCACCCGGCGGCGTCAGAGCATGAGCCGCCAGCTGGAACGCATCGGCGAGGGCGAACCCGCGGTGCTGGTGGGTACGCAGATGCTGGCCAAGGGCCATCATTTCCGGCGGTTGGCTCTGGCCGTGGTACTGGAAGCGGATGCCGGCTTTCTCAGCGCGGATTTTCGCGGCAGCGAGCACGCCAGTCAGCTGATCC
>CAYPKI010000038.1:6408-9222 GCA_964411265.1 uncultured Alcanivorax sp.
ATCCTGCAGGTGGCGGGACGCACGGGCCGGGGTGAAGCGCCCGGGCATGTGGTCATCCAGACCCGACATCCGGAACTGCCCCAGCTGCAGGAGCTGGTTACCGGCGACTACCACCGCATCGCCGAAACCCTGCTAGCCGAGCGTCGTACCGCCGGTCTGCCGCCCTTCGGGCACCTGGCGCTGCTGCGCACGGAATCGCGGCACGCAGAAGAGGGTCGGAGCCTGCTCGCTGATGTAGCCGCTTCGGCGTCCGCAGGGGATAGCGTTCAGGTGCTGGGCCCGGTGCCGGCCCCGCTGGAAAAACGCGCCGGGCGCTTCCGCCAGCAATTATTGCTGCTGGCCGAGACCCGCCGGCCACTGCACCGAAGCCTGGGCGCAATCCTGGATCACCTGCTCGAACATCCGCGGGCGCGGCGCTGCCGCTGGCATCTCGATGTGGATCCCGTTGATCTGTTGTAAGGGCGGCCCTGGCCAAGCCTTTCCACGTATGAATGCATCCGAGCTTCCTTTAAAATCGCGTCGCTCCGCAATGACGCTGGCGCCGCCGCAGAGACCCGCATGAAAGACCGTATCGCTACATTGCTCACCCGAGCCCTGGATACCGTGCGCCAAGACGATGATTGGCCCGAAGAGCTCAGCGCGGACGTTGAAGTGGAAACCGCCCGCGACAAGGCCCACGGCGACTTTGCCAGCAACATCGCCCTGAAGCTGGCCAAACGTGCCGGTTATCAGCCCCGTGACCTGGCGGAACGGCTGCGGGCCGTTTTGCCCGAAGACGATGCGATCGCGCGCGTGGATATTGCCGGCCCGGGTTTCATCAACTTCTTCCTGGCTCGGGACTGGATTGCGCGCCAGGCACGCGCGGCGGTGGACGACACGGGGCTGGGTGTGACGCCGGCGCGCGCACCGGATCGGGTGGTCGTGGACTACTCCTCGCCCAATCTGGCCAAGGAAATGCATGTGGGTCACCTGCGCTCCACCATTATCGGCGATGCCGTGGTGCGAACCCTGGAATTTCTCGGCCATACCGTCATTCGCCAGAACCATGTGGGCGACTGGGGGACGCAATTCGGTATGCTGCTTGCCTATCTCGAAGAGGAACAAGCAGCTGACAGTGAAGGCGAGCTGGCCTCGGAACTGAGCGACCTGGAAGCGTTCTATCAGGCCGCAAAGGCACGCTTCGACGACGATGACAGCTTTGCCGAGCGCGCGCGCGAGCTGGTCGTCAGCCTGCAATCCGGCGACGCTTACTGCCTGCAACTCTGGCGTCAATTCAATCGCATTTCCCTGAATCACTGCCTGGCGGTCTATGAACGTCTGGGCATCAGCCTTGGTCATGATGATGTCCGCGGCGAGAGTGCCTATAACGACGAGCTCCCGGATGTTGTCGACGCGCTCGACCGAGCCGGACTGATCACTGTCAGCGAGGGCGCCGCCTGTGTCTTTCTGGACGAGTTCCGCGCGCGTGAGGACGAACCGCTGCCGGTGATCGTACGCAAGGCAGACGGTGGCTATCTTTACGCCACCACGGACCTGGCGGCGCTGCGCTACCGCCAGCACGAACTGGACGCCGACCGCATCCTGTATTTCGTGGATCAGCGCCAGGGTTTGCATTTCCAGCAGGTCTTCCGGGTGGCACGGCTGGCCGGGTTCGTGGGCGCGGGCACGGAACTGGCGCACATGGGCTTCGGCACCATGAATAGCCCGGACGGGCGCCCCTTCAAGACACGCTCGGGCGGTACCGTCAAACTTACCGATCTGCTCGACGAGGCCGAGGCACGCGCCTGGCAACTGGTACAGGAGAAAAACCCGGATCTGGACGAGACCGAGCTCCGACGGATCGCTCGGGTCGTAGGCACGGGCTCCATCAAGTACGCCGATTTGAGCAAGCATCGCAGCAGTGACTATGTTTTCGACTTCGAGCAGATGCTTTCTTTCGAGGGCAACACCGCCCCGTATCTCCTGTATGCCTGGACCCGGGTGTCGTCCATCTTTCGCAAGGCGGGCGTCCATCCGGACGAAATCCGGGGCGACATCCATCTGGACACAGAGGCGGAAACCGAGCTTGCCGCCCGGCTGATCCAGTTCGGTGCAGTGCTGGAGCAGGTGGCCGAACGCGGCCTGCCACATCTGTTGTGCAATTACTTGTTCGACATTGCCGGACTTTTCTCCAGCTTTTATGAGTACTGCCCGGTGCTTAATGCCGAGGATGAAGACCAGCGTCAAAGCCGGCTACAGCTGGCCCGGCTGACCGCCGGCGTGTTGCAACAGGGCCTAGCGCTGCTGGGTATCGAGACACTGGAGCGCATGTAATGGCGAAAGCAGCGAACAACCGTGGCGCGGTCAAGGCGGAAACCCAACGGCAGGTCCCCGGGTGGGTCTGGCTGTTCAGTGGTCTCGTCGCGGGTCTTTTCATCGCCTTCCT
Source organism: uncultured Alcanivorax sp. (assembly GCA_964411265.1). Taxonomy (GTDB): domain Bacteria; phylum Pseudomonadota; class Gammaproteobacteria; order Pseudomonadales; family Alcanivoracaceae; genus SLJS01. Next base: position 8,834 of record CAYPKI010000038.1, read on the forward strand.
GGTCCACCTGGCGCAGCTGCAGCGGAAGCATCCACCGGAGCAAGGCACCCCGGTCGCTGAGCAGGAGCAGGGGGACTCTAAGGACGGCGACGAGGCGTCGGATTCGAAAGGCCCGGACTTCGATTTCTATGCTGTCTTGCCCGAGATGGAGATGATCGTACCTGAAGGCGACCAAGGCGAAGGCCAAACCGGGGGCTCCTCGAGGGAGCAAGACGAGCGCCCGGATCTATCCCATCGTAATGACGAACATCTTCTACTGCAGGCGGGCAGTTTCGGCAAGGCCGAGGATGCCGACCGACGCCGGGCGGAGCTGACGCTGCAGGGTTATAACGTACAGATCCAGAAAGCGGAAATGGATGACGGCCGCCGCTTCCACCGCGTAATGGTGG
>CAYPKI010000038.1:9232-13656 GCA_964411265.1 uncultured Alcanivorax sp.
CGAGGTCGCCCGCTGGAACCTGGGGCGAGTCCTCAACGCCCTGCACGACGCCCAGGACAAGCTCGCCAATAACGGCATTGACACTCTGCCCATCCGTCGCAAGCGCGATCAGAATGGAAACGGGGAATAGGTTCTACCCGTTAGCCTCCGGCACCAGCAGATGGCGGCGGTAATAACGCAGTTCCTCGATAGACTCGCGGATATCGTCCAGCGCCCGATGAGTATTCTGCTTGGTCAGCCCATCCAGTACCCCGGGCACCCAGCGGCGCGCCAGCTCCTTGAGCGTACTCACATCCAGGTTGCGGTAATGGAAGAAGGCTTCCAGCTCGGACATGGAACGCCAGAGAAAGCGCCGGTCCTGGCAGATGCTGTTGCCGCACATGGGCGAGGCGCCCTTGTCCACATGCCGGACCAGGAAGTCCAGCGTTTCGCGTTCAGCATCCGCTTCGCTATAGCTGCTCGCCCGCACCCGTTCCACCAGCCCCGAGTTGTTGTGATGCCGGGTATTCCACTCGTCCATGGTATCCAAAAGCGAATCCGGCTGATGCACCGCGATGACCGGCCCCTCGGCCACCACCTCAAGTTGCGAGTCGGTGACGATGGTGGCGATCTCGATAATGCGATCCGCATCCGGGTCCAGCCCGGTCATTTCCAGATCAATCCAGATCAGGTTGTCGCGCTGCGCCATGAGGTCCTCCGGAGCCAATTGCCAATCGCAGCATGATAGCAGCTGACATCAGCGCGTGCGCGAAATACGGGACTGGCGGCGCACGGATAACTGTGCTTTACAATGGCCTTATTTTGCCGACAACACAGGGATTGCCCCATGAGCGAAAAACTGCCCCTGGTCACGGAGCCGGCGGAGCTCGCCCGCCAGCTGGAGGACGAGCATTTGCTGATTCTCGATCTGAGCAAGGCCCAGGTCTATGAGCAGGCCCATGTGCCCGGCGCCATCCACCTGGATTTCTCCCGGCTGGTCTCGGGCGAACAGCCTGTGCCCGGGTTGCCGCCCTCGCTCGAAGAGCTCTCCGAGCTTTTTTCCCAGGTCGGGCTACGGCCGGATCTGCATGTCGTCGCCTACGACGATGAGGGCGGCGGCTGGGCTGGTCGGCTGCTTTGGACCCTGGAGCTGATCGGCCACGAGCACTGGTCTTATCTCAATGGCGGCATCCACGCCTGGCTGGCGGAGAACCAACCCACCACCACGGTCACCGGCGAGCCCCACCCCTCCCGGTATTCGGTGACCGCAATGCGGGAAAAACCTCGAGCGGATATCGACTATTTGTTGGAACACTATCAGGACAACAATCTGGTGATCTGGGACGCGCGTTCGGAGGAAGAATTTTCCGGGGTGCGCGCCTTCGCCCGCAAGGGCGGCCACATCCCGGGTGCGGCGCACTATGAATGGACCCGCGCCCTGGACCGCCACAACCATTTGCGCCTGCGCGACGCGGACGAAATTCGCCAAGAGCTGGAGAACCTGGGCATTACGCCCGACAAGGAGGTGATTACCCACTGCCAGACGCATCACCGCTCCGGACTGACCTGGCTGGTGGGGCGCTGGCTGGGCTATGAGCAAATTCGCGGCTATCCCGGTTCCTGGGCCGAATGGGGCAACCATCTGGACACGCCTGTAGAGAAAGAGGACGGACCTGCGAGTTGACGCTCCGGGGCCTGGTCGAGACAGCCTTTGTGCGGCTGCAGTATCTGCTGCCGCATCACCTGCTCTCGCGCGCCGTGGGCCGTTTGGCGGGTTGCGCCTGGCCCTGGGTGCGGGTGCCCCTGATTCGCGTCTTCGTGCGCGTCTTCAGCGTGGACTTGTCCGAGGCACGGGAACCGGATCCACAGGCCTACGCCAGTTTCAATGATTTCTTTACCCGAGCGCTGCGTGCCGATGCCCGGCCGCTGGCCCCGGACGCTATCCTTTGCCCCGCGGACGGCACCCTGAGTCAAGCAGGCCGCATCCGTGGTAGTGACCTTTTCCAGGCCAAGGGCCATTCCTATTCGCTACTGGAACTGCTCGGTGATGATCCGGAATTGGCGAGCCAGTTCATCAATGGCGCCTTTGCCACCATCTATCTCGCGCCCCGGGATTATCACCGCGTACACATGCCCCTCGACGGCCGGTTACGGTCATGGACCCACGTGCCCGGGCGTCTTTTTTCAGTCAATGACACCACAGCCCGGCGGGTGCCCCGGCTCTTTGCTCGTAATGAAAGGGTAGTAAGCGTCTTCGATACGAACGCCGGCCCCATGGCCGTGGTTCTGGTGGGGGCCATGATCGTGGCGGGTATTGAAACTGTCTTTACGGGTCAGATTACGCCGCTGGCGCGCCGGATCCAGCAACATCATCCGGATGCCGGGCTCGATCTGCGCGCCGGCGATGAACTGGGCCGTTTTCTTCTGGGGTCGACGGTAATTGTGTTATTTCCAGAAGGAGTGACCCACTGGCAAGCAGGGCTGGATGCGGGCTGTCACGTACGCATGGGACAAGCCTTGGGCCAACGCGCCTAGCCGGCCGTTTAAAAAAACCGCGCGCACTCATCATTGCCCTTTTGCGACGGGGCAGAAACACGCCCTCGAAAGAAACGCCTCGAGTTCAAACCAGCCTGAAAGCCTGAGCACACAACGGGTTTTAACAGCCTGCTAGCTTTCCGAAGGCCCGAATACCAGCTTGTGCGCCTGAGTCGTAACCAGATGCTGGTACGGTTCACTCAGCTCGGTTATGGCGTGTAGCGGCACCTCGCCAGCGTACAGACAATCCGCGCTCTGGTAGAGCGCGCACTGGTCCAGCTGCAGTTCATCCAGCTCACCGGCGGCCACATAGATTACCCCCGTCTGCGCACCGGGCGGAAACTTGAGCTCGGGGGCAGCCGCGGTACGCAACAGCAGCCGGAACGCCTGCGTTCGCTCGCGGCCGGACGACGCCAGCCACTGCACTGCCAGCAGAAAAACCTGGCCGGCACAAAGCGCCTGAAAGGCAGCCTCGCCGGGTCGCGACGCGGAAAAAATCACCCGGGCGCCTTCGTCGAGCGGCGTTGCCCGCTCGCCCCCGTACAAACGAACCACACGATCCAGCAAACGCTCCGGCTCCGCCAGCCGGGCTTTCAATGCCGACCTGGTATACCGCTCGCGCAGGGATACCAATCCGTGCGGCTCAACATGAAGCGCAAGGGTAGTGGCGGTCGACGGTTCCGGGACCGGCTCGGCAGCTTCATCGGATTCATCAAGGGATACCGGAGTGCGTCCGGCAGTGCTGAACTGACGCCGGATCACCTCAGCCAGGACCCGCAACGCCAGCGACAACAACACCACCAATACAAAACCGGCCTCCACGCCGTCACGTCCGGGCGTGGACGCAGCGGGCCACAGATCCAGTCGACCCACAGGCCCGTTTTCCCCCTCCGCGGCTTGTTGCACAGGCGCGGCTCCGGACTGCTCCGGGCCGGAGCGGGCCAGCTCGCGGCCCTGCATATCCCGCACCACCAGCGTAGCCACGGTTTCGAGCCGAGCCGCCTGACGTGCGATGACCCCCAGACTTACATGGTTACCGGCACTCAGATACTCGGCGCTGTCGGCGGCCAGATAGCCCGTCAGGGCCTGCAAGTGCTGACGCTGCTGGGTCTCGAGACGCGTATCCAGGCGCTCAAGAAAATACACGCCTACCAGCAGCATGACCGCCAGCATGAGCGCGAGATCCCGCAGCAGGGCTTTCTCCCGTCTAGACCAGGATCGCCAGTCCATTTCCTTCCCCTTGCCAGCGTGACGTTCACATCATCCAGTGTCGCCGCAATGCTGGCAAACCGGATTGCCACACGAGCTCGCCATTGCTGGTATCCTGTGCGCTTTCGCCAGCTCCCCGGAGGAAGGTCGTCCCGTGCGCGAAATCATTCTGATTCAGGTTTCCGGTAGTGATCGTCCCGGTTTGACCGCCGCCTTTACCCGTATCCTCGCCCGATTCGGGCTCAACATTCTGGATATCGGCCAGGCCGTGATTCACGACAGTCTGTCGCTGGGCATTCTGGTAGAGACGCCGCCGGATCGGGACAGCTCCGCCATGATCAAGGAGTTGCTCTTCGAAGCACACAAGCTCAATGTATCCGTGCGTTTCCGGCCCATCGAGTACGAGCGCTACGAGGATTGGGTGGCGGAACAGGGCAAGGATCGCTTTCTCATTACCCTGCTGGCGCGCAAGATTACCGGGGAGCAGATCGGTGATGTCACGCGCGTGATCGCTGACAACGAACTCAATATCGACAGCATCAATCGTCTGTCCGGGCGTGTCCACCTGGAGGGCGAGACCCGCGCCGACGATGCCAGCGCCTGTGTCGAAATCTCGGTCCGGGGCCAGCCTCGGGACGTGGCCGACATGCATGCCGCTTTCATGACCATTGCCAACCAGCGCAACATGGACATCGCCTTTC
>CAYPKI010000038.1:13666-16061 GCA_964411265.1 uncultured Alcanivorax sp.
GAGGACGGTGGAGTTGAGCCGCGTCGTCCCGTCGATGTCGACGAACTGGGACTCGATCCCCTCGGTCGCCAGCCGCTCCGTGATGAACTGGCCGAGGAAGCCGGTGTAGTCGACCAGGTGGGCGCCATTACCGCCAGCGCCATGCGCGGTGAAATCGATTTCAACGAAAGTTTTCGCCAGCGCGTAGCCCTGCTGGAGGGGCTGGAAGAATCCTCGCTGGAACGAGTCTGGTCCCGGATCCGGGTGACTGAGGGCGCGGAACGGCTCATCAACACCCTCAAGGCCCTGGGCTACAAAACGGCCATTCTCTCCGGCGGCTTCACCTGGTTCGGCGAGCATTTGCAACAAGAGCTGGGCATCGACTACGTCTACGCCAACGAACTGGAAATCGAAAACGGCCGGGTGAGCGGTGGCGTAGCCGGTCCTATTGTCAACGGCGAGCGCAAGGCGCAACTGCTGCACGAAATCGTGAATCGTGAGCAGATCAGCCTGGAACAGGTCATTGCGGTGGGTGACGGCGCCAATGATCTGCCCATGCTTGATCTTGCCGGACTCGGCATCGCGTTTCGGGCCAAGCCCATGGTGCAGGAAAATGCCGAACAAGCCATATCCACGCTGGGCCTCGACGGTATCCTCTATCTGATCGGCGTTCGCGACGAAGACCAGAAAGAGCTTCTCGCCAACGGTCACATCACGAGGGACTAACTGACTTAGTCGTCGCTTACTTGAATTTGCGGTGACGGCGGCTGCAGATAATAGCCTTGCAGATGATCGACGCCGGGCATGGTCCATAGCGCCTGCATCTGCTGGGCGCTTTCGATGAAGCCCACTAGCACCTCCTTGCCCGAGTCGCTGGCCTGCTTGATCAGCTCGCCAAATTTCTCCCGGCTTTCGGCGTTGCCCAGTTCCTGCGTATAGGTGCCGTCGAACTTCACCATGTCCACCTGTACATGCTCGAACAGCTGGAAGGGATACAGATCACCCGCAAAACGGCTTGTGGAGAGCCGCGCGCCGGCTTTGTGGATCTGTTCGCCGAAGGCGTGTACCTGCTTGAGAAAGTTCTTGGCATCGATTTCGGAGAACTGGAATACCACCCTGCCGGCGCTGATCCGCGAGGCCTTGAGCGCCTTGACCACCCATTCCGTGAACGACGCATCCTCCAGGGAATGACCACTGATATTGATCATCAGGCGAAGCGACTCCTCCTGCTCGGAGGCCGCGCGCAAGGCGCGGAGAATAACCCAGCGATCCACCTTGGGCGCCAGACCCTGCTCCGCCGCCACAGGCATGAATTCGGAAGGCTTGAGATCCTCGCCTTTTTCCTGGGGCAAATAGACAAAGGACTCGAAAAACGACGGGGCATCGTCGACCATGCTCATGATGGGCTGATAGAGCAACTTGAAGCTGCCGTTCTCCAGTGCCTGCTTTACTTCCAGTAATATCGCCTCGGAAGAGCCGGATTCGACGTCGTCCATGGGATTGTGCACGTGAACGGCGTCGCCTGTGCCGTCATTGGCCTCTTCGGCACGGTTGCAACACTCCAGCGCCTTGGTCATAACCGCCTGGCTGCCGCGGCTGTCTTCGCGTGCGAAAGCGACACCGATGCTCGCGCTCAGCCGCAGCGTGCGCGAGCCCACTTCGGGCATCAACTCAGCAACCCCCTTGCGCAGCGTGTCGGCACGCTCCTGTGCCTCATCCAGGTCCTTCACCTGAAGCAGAACGGCAAAGTCCTCACCACCGACCCGCGACATGACCGTGTCTGAGCCCATTTGCTCACGCAGGAAATCCGCAACTGTGTGCAGCAAATTGTCGGCCCCGTCGATGCCCACGGTGGTCTGATGCTGCTCGAAATCATCCAGGCGCAGATAGACCACAGCCGCCAATTGGCCGCTGGTCACGGCTTCACTGACCGCCTGATCCAGCTCTTCCATGAACCAGCTGCGATTGTAGAGACCTGTGGTCTGATCCGTTTTGCTCATTTCCTTGAGTTTCTCTTCCAGTTGCTCCTCTTCCGCGTCAGATCGATGGATTACGATCTGGGTGCAGGCTTCACCGTCATAAGTCGACGGCGAGAACGTGAAGACGGCATCGAACTCCTCGTGGTTGGTGGTTACCCCCCGGCATTCCAGCTCATGAGTCTTGGACTCATCCTGAGCCCGACTCCGAAGTAGGTTCTTGAGCTCTTCGTGGTGCGATGACGACACCATGTCCATAATGGGCATACCCGCAAGATCGTCCGGGCTTTCATAACCAAAAAGCTCTACATAGGCCTCATTGGCGTGGATATGCATGCCGTCAACGACATAGGCGATGGCGTCACGGCTCTGGTCCATAAGCACATTCAGCCGCTTCTCGGCGTCCCGCAAGGCAAGCTCCGTATGCTGGCGCTCCTTGC
>CAYPKI010000039.1:0-2882 GCA_964411265.1 uncultured Alcanivorax sp.
GTCACCGACCACTGCGTGCGCGCTGAAAAAGAGGGTGATTGTTTGCCGCAGGGGACGGACGCCAACGGCAACTATGGCGCGTTGGTGGAACCGAATGAGCGCTACTTTTTCTACGACGAGGCCGAAACCTACACCGGGTCACTGGTCAACATCTTTAACCTGGGACCAAGTTGGGGCACGGATGATCTGTCGGCCATATTCGAACTCGGGGTTGAGCATGTCGCGGGCTTGAACGACCAGAACGATCGGGGCGAGGACCTGCATCACAACTCCACGGCGGCGATTTCTGAAAGCGAAGCACGGATTCAGTCGCCTGACGATGTCTTTGATACCTACCTCGATGACACCTCCTGGGGTTACCGTGTCTCCGTCCGTGCCAGTTATAACAATGTTTTCGCGGGCGTATCCATGGAACCCAGGCTGCGGTTACAGCATGACGTGGATGGCAATTCACCCGTCGGCGGCAATTTCATGGAAGACCGTAAGGCCGCGACACTGGGCGTCACCTTTAGCTACCTGAACAACCTTGAAGTGGGCATGACGGCAACCAGCTTCTGGGGCGCGGGCTTTAGCAATAAGCTCAACGATCGTAATAATGCCTCCATGACCATAAGTTACTCGTTTTAGCCGGACCGGGATTGCCTTCGACGAGGAATAGTTTACGGCTGCGGCAAAGAATTATTTTCGGGAGAGTTATAATGTCGGGAAAGATCACGGTGTTGGGAAATGCGATAGCCTTGTCGTTGTGCCTGGCTATCCAGGCGCAGGCAGGTGTCTCCGAAAGCCGGGCGCAGCGGCTGGGGGAGTCGATGACGCCCTTCGGGGCGCAAGTCAAGGGTAATGGCAAGGACCCCGCTACCGGGGAAGGCATCCCCTCATGGGATGGCGGTATCGAGCAAGAAGATATCCCCGAAAACTATGACGGGCCGGGTGATCATCATCCCTCGCCTTTCCCGGAAGATGAGGTGCTTTTCACCATCTCCAACGACAACAAGGACGAGTACGCGGATAAGCTGCCCGAGGGCGTCGAAGCCATGATGGAGACGTACCCGGACAGTTTCGAGATTCCGATTTATCGCAGCCGACGCACCCATTCGGCTCCAGACTGGGTTAATCAGAATACACAGAAAAATGCTGTTCGAGCCGAGCTGGAGGACACGGGGGTCGACAAGGCGTTTGGCGGTATTCCGTTCCCCATTCTGAGTGGTTCCAACGCCGAGAAGGCGAAACAGGCCATCTGGAATCACATCCTGCGCTGGCGTGGCGTTTATGTTGTGCGCCGGGCTTCCGAAGTGGCCGTACAGCGTAACGGCGATTATTCCCTGGTCACGTCGCAGCAGGAAGTTTACTTTCGGTATTACGATCCTGATTTAAGTTTCGATAAACTCAATAACATCATCTTTTACTATCTGTCCTTTACCAAAGCCCCCGCACGCTTGGCCGGTGGGGCAGTTCTGATCCATGAGACGCTGGACCAGAAAGAACTGCCGCGTCAGGCTTGGGGCTATAATGCCGGTCAGCGCCGCGTGCGGCGCTCGCCTAATCTCTCCTATGACACACCCATTGCAGCCGCAGACGGTCTGCGCACGGCCGATGACACCGACATGTATAACGGCTCACCCGACCGATATAACTGGGAGCTGGTACATCCCGAGCCGGTGGAAAGGTATATCCCGTACAACAATTATCAGCTGGCATCGGACGAGATCACCTATGATCAATTGCTGCAGAAAGGGCACACCAATCCCGAGTATCAACGCTGGGAGCTGCACCGAGTCTGGGTAGTGGAAGCTACGCTCAAGGAGGACGAACGCCATGTGTATCAAAAGCGTCGTTTTTACATCGATGAGGATTCGTGGCAGATCGCGGCGGTGGATCAGTATGATCGCCGGGGCAATCTCTGGCGGGTAAGCCTCGCGTACATCAAGAACTATTATGAATTGCCCACCACCTGGACGGGGCTGGATACCTTCCATGATCTGCGCAGTGAGCGTTATCACGTGCAGCTACTGGATAACGAGGAAAATGGCACGCTCGACTTTACCCAGCCCGTGCCCAGCAGTCGCTATTTCCATCCGGCCTCGTTGCGCCGGCGCGGACGCTAACGGCTTGTCTCCCGGGGTGCTCCGGTTACCGGCCCACCCCGTTCTTTTTTGCGGAAAAGGATGAAATGGCCATGAGAGCACTGGGCATTGTTCTGTTATTGCTGACCGCCCCTCTGGTGGCGGCTCCCCTGACGCAAGAGTCACCGCGCGTTGACGCCATGACCTGGCTGGATCTGACGCGCATCGGGGATCGCATTGTCGCCGTGGGTGAGCGGGGCAATGTGATCTATTCCGACGACCAGGGCGAGACCTGGCGGCAGGGACAAACTCCCGGCAAGATGATGCTGACCAGTGTCTGCTTTGCTGATCGGCAGCATGGCTGGACCGTGGGCCATGATGCCGTGGTCTGGAAAACCGAGGACGGCGGCGAGACCTGGCAACAGCAATACAGTGATCCGATAAACGCGGAAGACGACGCCGGTGCCCCTGCTGCAGGTGGCGGGGGGCAATCGTCTGGCGGCGGCTCCATGCAGGATCTTTATAGCGATGGCGGCGCTGGTGGGGACGGCGCCGATACCAGTGGCCAGCAGCAGTCTTCGGGTGGCGGCGGTGGATCCATGCAGGATCTCTATAGCGACGGCGGCGGTAATGGCGGCGGTGATGGCGACATGACTGGCGGTGCCATGGCCCCGGACACTTCGGGCGCGCCGCTGCTCGATGTCTGGTGTGATACCGAGCAGCACGTGATGGCCGTGGGCGGCTACGGGTATCTGCTGGAGACACAAGACGGCGGCGAGCGCTGGAATAAGCGCAGGCAAGCTCTGGACAATCCGGATG
>CAYPKI010000039.1:2892-12866 GCA_964411265.1 uncultured Alcanivorax sp.
TACCTCGTGGCGATGGAACGCTCCTCATTGCCGGTGAACGGGGCACGCTTTTTCGCTCACGGGACCACGGCCAAAGCTGGGAAGCGTTCGGCTCCCCCTATGAAGGCTCCTACTTCGGCATAACGGCGGCGGAGCGCGATACCGTGCTAATTCATGGACTACAGGGTAATGTCTGGCTGACGCGGGATCTGGGGGAGAACTGGCAGCGCATCAAGACGGGCGTCTCGCAGGGCGTCAACGGCGGGGCACGGCTTGGCGACGGCACCATCGTACTGGTGGGCAACTCCGGTATTTTGCTGAGCAGCCATGACAATGGCTCTTCGCTGTCACTGCGCTATACAGACGAGCGGGAAACCTTGTCGGCGGTACTGCCTTTGCGAGATCAGGGCGTGCTGGTCGCCAGCACGAACGGCCTGCAAAAGATCCGGCAACTGCACTGAAGGGGGTTGAAACATGAAAGAGGCAATTGGCCAGAAGTTTGCCCGAGGCCTCCTGGTGGTGCGGCCGCTGGTACTACTGGTTTTTGTCGGCGCCACGGTTTTTCTGGCCTGGCAGGCGGTTCAGATCCGCGTCAACACGGATGTGAGCAAAATGGTGCCTCAGCAGCACCCCTATATCCAGAACTTCATGGAGCACCGGGATGAGTTGAATCTGGGTAATGACATCCGGGTTATTGTTGAAGATGTTGAGCATGACGATATCTTTAACAAGGCGTACATGGATGCCCTGAAGGGCATCTCCGACGGGGTACGCAAGCTTGAGGGAGTCGATCCGTCCACCATCCAGTCCCTTTGGACCCCGAATGTTCGCTGGAATGAGGTGACGCAAAGGGGATTCGAAGGGGGCAAGGTTATTCCCCGCGCTTACGACGGCTCCCCGGAAAGCCTGGAGCAGTTGCGCACCAATCTGCTGCGTTCGTCCTATGTGGGCCGCCTGGTCGCAGACAATTTCCGTTCCAGCATCGTGCATACGGAGTTGGTGGATGTGCTGGGCGCGGAAGCCGGCGTCAACATCAAGGAATTGGGCGCGAGCCTGGAACAGTTGCGCGACGACTATGAGGAACAATATCCCTTCCTGAATATTCACATTGTAGGTCAGGCCAAGCAGATCCATGACGTCATCCGCGCCGCGGAAGAAGTGGCGCTGTTTTTCTTCATCACGCTTCTTTTGACCGCATTCCTCCTGCTGATCGACACCCGTTCGGTGCGCAGCACCCTGGCGGTGACGGTGTGCTCCGTGGTGGCCGTGATCTGGCAGCTCGGTCTGGTACGGATGATGGGTTTCACCATTGATCCCTACTCCATGCTGGTTCCCTTCCTGGTGTTCGCAATCGCGGTGAGTCACGGCGTACAGGTAGTCAACGCCTTCGCCAATGCCTCGGCGGTGGGGCGCTCGCACAAGGATGCGGCGCAGTACACGGTGGGTTCACTCTTTGTCCCGGGGCTGGTGGCGCTGGTGAGTGACGCCATTGGCTTTGCCACCCTCTACATGATTAATGTGGGCGTGATTCGTGAGCTGGCCATGGCGGCCAGCGTGGGCGTGGCGATCATTATCTTTACCAATCTGGTGGTGGTGCCCGTGGTGCTGTCCTATACGGGGGTGGGGCAGCGGTCGCTGCGCAAGATCCATATCAAGGACGGGCACAACCACCCCATGGCTCGGTTTTTTTCGCATTTCACCCGCAAGCCGGTGGCGGCGGTGTGCATCCTGATCGCTGCTGGTGGCTATGGCGCGGGCTTCTATTACAGTCAGGATCTGCATATCGGCGATCTGGATAAGGGATCACCCGCGTTGTGGCCCGACCCTTGCGAGGAAAAGGACTGTCCGCGGGATTACAAGCCCAAGCAGAAATACCAGTACAACCACGACGTCAATTTCCTCGTCTCCAATTACAGCGTGAGCGCGGATGTGCTGGTGGTCATGGGCGAAACGCCCCGGGAGGGCTGCAATAGTTATGAGGCCTTGACCACCATCGACGATCTGCGCTGGCGGCTCATGGAACTCGATAGTGTGCAGGGCGTGACTTCCATTGCCTCGGCGACTAAACGCATCAATGCGGCTATGAACGAGGGCAATCCCAAGTGGCGCACCTTGTCGCGGGATCAGTTAGCACTGAACAACGCCATGCGTCACGTGCCGGATAAGCTCTACAATCTGGATTGTTCGCTGGTGCCCATTTATGTATTTCTGGACGACCATCGGGCTGACACGCTCAATACTGTTACGGATGAAGTTGAAGATTTCGCCAGCGAACACAATGATCCGGACGTGGTGGAGTTCAAGCTCGCCTCGGGCAATGCCGGTGTGGAGGCGGCCACCAATCAGACGATTGCCAAGAACCAGCACCGCATGCTGGCGCTGATCTACAGCGTGGTGGCGCTCCTCGTGCTGCTGGCGTTCCGATCCCTGCGCGCAGTGGTCTGCATCCTGGTGCCCCTGGGCCTCACCTCAGTTCTCTGTCAGGCGCTCATGGCGCAGCTCGGTATCGGCGTGAAGGTGGCGACCTTGCCGGTCATCGCCCTGGGCGTGGGTATCGGCGTGGATTACGGTATCTATATCTATAGTAAGCTGGATCGGTTCCTGAAAGAGGGCATGGATCTGCAGGATGCGTACCGCGAAACCCTCAAGACCACGGGCAAGGCTGTGGCCTTCACGGGCCTGACCCTGGCCGTGGGCGTGGTGCTGTGGGTCTTTTCGTCCATCAAGTTCCAGGCCGATATGGGCCTGCTCCTCACCTTCATGTTCCTGTGGAATATGGTGGGGGCGCTGCTGTTGCTGCCCTCGCTGGCCGCTTTCCTGCTCAAGCCCGGCGGCGGCCGGCAATCCTGAGCCGGTGCGGGCTCCGCGGCCGATGGCCGTGGAGTCCGAGGCCCGCCTGGCCTATAATGACGGTCTCGTTGTCGTCCGTGGTCCTCCATGTATTCCCTATTGCGCCCTTTGCTGTTTGCTCTGCCCGCCGAGACGGTTCATGAACTTACCCTGAAGCTGTTGCGCGCGGGCGCGGGGGCGGTCTGGCCGCGTATAGCGGACGTGCCGGTGGAGGTGATGGGGCTGCGTTTTGCCAATCCCGTGGGTGTAGCCGCCGGGCTGGACAAGAACGGCGACTGTGTTGACGGCCTGGCGCGCCTGGGCTTCGGCTTTATTGAGGTAGGCACTGTTACGCCCCGGCCTCAGCCCGGCCATCCCCGGCCCAGAATGTTCCGTTTGTCGGGTGCACAGGGGCTCATCAACCGCATGGGTTTCAACAACAAGGGGGTGGATCACCTCGTTCAGGCGGTAGGAGACAGCGACTTTGACGGCATACTGGGCGTGAACATCGGCAAAAACCGGGACACACCCGCCGAAGAGGCCGTCCATGACTATTTATATGGCCTCGACCGGGTCCACGGCGTGGCTTCCTATGTGGCCGTCAATATTTCCTCGCCCAACACGCCCGGATTGCGCGATTTGCAGCACGGCGAGGCGCTGGATGCCCTGCTGGCGGAACTGCGCAGGCGTCAGAGCTGGCTCGACCAGACGGACGGGCGCCGTGTGCCCCTGCTGATCAAGATCGCACCGGACAATGAACCAGACGAGCTGGCCGCCATGGCCCGAGCCTTTATTGAACATGGCATGGACGGCGTGATTGTAGGCAATACCACGGTGTCGCGAGCGGGGGTAGAGGAGCTGCGCCACGCGGACGAGAGCGGCGGACTCAGCGGCGCGCCCTTGCGGCCCCGGGCGGACGAGGCTCTGGCCACCATGGCCTCGGAACTCGATGGGCGCTTGCCGCTGATTGGCGTGGGCGGGATCACCAGCGGCGAGGATGCCGCCCGCAAGCGCCGCCTGGGGGCCGATCTGGTGCAGCTCTATACCGGCCTGATCTATCAGGGGCCGGGCTTGCTCAGCTCCAGCGCGCGCGCCTGGCCGCGAACGCCCGGCTCATGACAACGTCGCCGCCAGTGGGTGTTGCCCGGGCCGCCAGGAGGGCAGGATTTTGAAGGGGAAGCAAAAGGAAAAGGGCCCGAGTGGGGCCCTGCGGACGCGCTCAAGGCGCGCAGCGGTCGACCAGGTTGTAAAGGTGTGGTGGTCAGCCCAGTTCCAGATTCTGGATACCCGCCACACCCGTCATGCCGTGGTGATGATTCACCCGGCCTTCCCGCCAGCCGTTGATCCAGCTGGTACGGGCTTGAAAGCTGCTAAAGGGACAAAGATCCCGGGATTTTCTTTCCAGACCCGCTTGATAGCCTCGTGTATAGGCCCGGGCAACTTTGTCTCGCTTTTGTCTTTTCATAGGCTTGTCCTTTTCCTTGTCAATAATCGCGGCAACGCAAAACTGCCGCGGAAGCAAAGCGATCGGGCCGATCTACGCCGCAAAGGGCGTTTCCTTTTCGCCCGACTCCATTCAGTATCGGCAAGCCCGGAGCGGCTGTCGAATACCAAGTTGCAATATCATGAAGGACCTTTAGGAATATCCCGCATATCAGAGTCAAGGAACCGCATGCAGCCTGTTGACTTACGTCACTTCCCTTCGTCGGGTCCACGTCAATACACCCCCATGGGACGGCGCTGATGGAGTTTGTGGTCACTTGCATGCCCGGGCTCGGGTCCTGGCTGGGCGAGGAGTTGCGCGAGCTCAATCTGTCGGTTGTGGACGTGCACAGCGCTGCCGTCTATCTCGATGGCCCGCTGGAGCAGGGTGTGCGGGTCTGCCTCCTGTCGCGTCTGGCGGAGCGGGTTTTGCATCCGCTGGCCCGGGTGGAGTCGGGTCCGAATGAATCACCGGAGCTACTGGCACGCGCCTGGAGTCCAGAGGAGCACCTGTGTGATGACACGCCCATTCATGTCCATGCCCAACATCGAGGCCTGGAGGGCGACAGCCGTGTATCAGCCCATCGTTTTTTGCGGGTTTGCCGCGAAACCCTGGAAGTATCTCCGCGGGCCGCCGGTGCGCTGAACTTGCGCCTGGAGCTGACCCCGGAGCAGGGCAGCCTCTACCTGGATCTCGCCGGCGAAGCACTGCATCGGCGAGGCTATCGCACCCGCCCGGGAGAGGCCCCCTTGCGGGAAACCCTGGCCGCGGCCCTGCTTCGTGCCTCGGGCTGGCCCGGCGCGGGCGCTCCGGTTTTGCTTGATCCTTTCTGTGGCAGCGGCACCATTGCCATCGAGGCGGCGGAGATGGCGCTGGGGCTGGCGCCGGGACGCCGCCGCCGGGAATTCGCCTTTCAGCAGTGGCGCGCCTGCCCGGACGATCTCTGGCCCCGGCTTTTGCGGGCCCGGCCACGGGTGCAACGGCCCGAGGGGCTGTCCATCAAGGCGTTTGACGCGGACGGGGAGCTGCTGCGCGCCGCGCGCGCCAACGCCGAGGCGGCCGGTGTGGCGGATGCCATTCATTTCGAGCGTCGGGAACTGGGCTTGTTGCGTCCGCGCGATTTCGCGCCCCGCGGGCATCTGGTTACCAATCCGCCCTGGGGGCGGCGCCTCGAAGACCGAAGCCGGGCGGCTTGTCTGCACGCGGCCCTGGGTCAGTGCCTGGCCTCCCGGGCGCCGGACTGGACGGCGGTGTTGCTCGGCAGCGAAGTGGAAGTGCTGGATCAGACCGGCATGGCCCCCGATGGGCAGTGGAAGTTCCGCAATGGCGCGGAGCGTTGTCTGATCCGGCGCATGTACCCGGTTCCCCGGGTTCCGGAACCGCCGGTCAGTGCCGGCGAACCGGCCTTCGCCGTACCGGACAAGGCGCAGCCCCTGGTAAACCGGTTACGCAAGAACGATCGCCACCTGCGCCGGTGGCGCGAGGGTTCCGAAGTGCAGGCTTACCGCCTCTATGATCGTGATCTCCCGGAGTTCAACGTCACCGTCGATATCTATGGCCAGGACGTGCTCGTGCAGGAATACAAGGCGCCGAAAAGCGTGGACGCCGAGGCGGCCGCCGAACGCCGGCAACTGGCGATTACGGCCGTGCGGGCTGTGCTGGGGGTTCATCGGGAACAGGTGCATCTGCGTACCCGTGCGCCCCAGAAGCAGGGTCGGCAATACGGCAAGGGCCGTAGCGAGGCGGAGCTGCGACCCGTGGGCGAGGGCGACGTGCGCCTGCTGGTCAACCTGGAAAAATATCTGGATACCGGGCTCTTTCTCGATCACCGTTGCCTGCGCCTGCATATCGCCGAGCAGGCGTCCGGCCAGCGTTTTCTCAACCTGTTCGGCTATACCGGCGCGGCCACGGTCCATGCCGCCCGGGGCGGAGCAGCGAGCAGTGTTACCCTGGATTCGTCCCGGAGCTATCTCGACTGGGCCGGACGCAATCTGGCGCTGAATGGCTTCTCCACGAACCGTCATCGCCTGGAACGCGGCGAGGCCCTGGCATGGCTGGCGCAATGCCGGCAGCAATTTGATCTGATCTTCTGCGATCCGCCCACCTTCTCGAACAGCAAGGATCGGCGGGATTTCGCCGTCCAGCGTGATCATGCCGAGCTGATCCGTCTGGCCATGACGCGCCTGGAGCCCGGCGGCGTGCTCTGGTTTTCCTGCAATTACCGCCCCTTCGAACTGGATGAAAGCATCCGGGCCGAATTCCGGGTCCAGGATATTACGCGCTGGAGTATTCCGCCGGATTTTGAACGCAACCCGAAGATCCATCACTGCTTTGCCATCTGGAGAAGCGATGACCCGGATTGAACTGCTGACCGCCGACGGCTGCAGTCTGTGCCTGCGCGCGCGGGAAATGCTCGAACAGGCCGCGCCGCAGGTGCGCATTCAGGAGGTGGACGTGGCCGCCGACGAAACGCTGATTCAGGCCTGGGGCGAGCGCATTCCGGTGCTGCGCGACGGTGAGCGCACCCTCGCCTGGCCGTTTTCTCTGCTCGATGTGCAGACCTTTATCGAAGAAAGCCCCTAGGAGCGGCGTCCTCGCCGCGATGGTGCGGGGCGCGAGGTGCGAGGGGAAAGCGGGATTAGCGCGATTCGTCTTCCAGGTTGAAAAAGGCCAGGGTATTACTCCAGCTGGCCCGGGCCACTTCGTCCTCGTCGCGCTCCATGCACTGCGCCAGCCGGTGCACAATCCAGGGCAGGTGAGCCGGTTCGTTGCGCCGCCGGACCGCGGGTTTGAAGGGCAGGTCCCGGGGCATGAGAAACGGCGAGTCCGTTTCCACCAGCAGCCGTGACAGCGGAATCTCCGAAACCATTTCGCGCAATTCGCCGCCGCGGCGCTCATCGCACAGCCAGCCGGTAATGCCGATGTGGCAGTCCAGATCCAGATAATCGAAGAGCTCCATGCGGCTGCCGGTGAAGCAATGGACCACGGCGCCAGGAAGTTGATCCCGGAACTCGCGCAGCAGGGGCAGAAAGCGCTCGTGAGCATCGCGCTGATGCAGAAACACCGGCATGTTCAATTTCACGGCCAGTTCGAGCTGCCGGGTAAAGGCCGCTTCCTGGTCCGGGCGGGGCGAAAAATCCCGGTTGAAATCCAGTCCGGTCTCACCGATGGCGCGCACGCATGGGTCGCGCGCCAGCTCGGCCAGCTCCCTTTGCGCGGTATCATCGAAATCCCGCGAGACATGGGGATGCACCCCCGCGGTGGCACAGAGATCGTCCGTGCTCCGTGCCAGTTCCAGCGCCGTGCGGGAGTCGGCCACACTGGTACCGGTTAGCACCTGCAACGCCACGCCGGCATGGCGCGCGCGCTCGAGTACGCCATCGCGGTCCTCGTCGAAGCGCTGATCCGCGAGATTCAGGCCGATATCCGCCAGCGGTGTGGTCATTCCATGTACTTCTTCAGACGCTCCGAGATGACGTTGCGGACTTCCTTCGCCTCCATGGGCGAGTTTCGGGTCAGCCGCGAGGGCTTGATGCGGTGCAGGTGTAGCGAGGGCATGTCCTTGCGGAACTGTCGCAGATCACCCTTGGTGATGACGGGCAGGAAGGGGTCATCGCCATTGGCGGCGCGCATGAGCGCGTAGAGCCCCACCTTGAGTGGCGTGATCTTGGTCTCGCGCTTGCCCTGGCGGCGCAGGCCTTCGTCCAGGTCCGCCATTTCGCCCGGCACAATAGTGCAGCCCGTTGCTTCCACCGCGTCATCGGAGACGTGGTTGAAGGTGTCATGGGGCGCATAGGGATTGGGCAGAATGATCAGGGAACGGTCATCGTCTTCGGGCACATTGATTTCGTAATTGGTATAGAGCTGCTCCACCGGACCACTGAAGACGCACAGGGTTTCCTGGAACTGTTGCACAAAGCGGATGGCGCGCTCGTGGTTCTCGAAATGGTTCAGACGCCAGATCAGGTGTTCCGGGGTTGCGCTCATAAAATCCCTCTTGCAGCTGTCGATACGGCGTCGGCTGACGCCGTTATCCGCTGGCCGAATGCCATCAGACTGACGCAGGTAACGCAATCCAGAATACGAAAAATGACCGGTGTTGCAAGGGTGGTCACAGAAGATTTAATGGGGCCCAAACAACGACGGGAAAGGAGTTTCTATGGAAGGCGAAACACAAGCGGAAGGTTATGGTGAGGAGCTGAAGTTGACCTCGCACCCGGACTGGGCCCGGCGCTTCTGGGACGATCTGGTGCCGCTGAAAAGCCGCGTGTCCGGACATGCCGTCTTTACCGGCATGGCGGAGGGCACCCTGCCGCCGGACCAGTTCCGCTATACTCTGATTCATTTCTATCCGCTGGTGGAAAATTTCCCCAAATTCATGGGCCTGATGCTGGGCAAGTGCCGCCCCGGCGTGCCGGGCCACGAAGAGGCGCGAACCTGGCTTATGGGCAATATGCGCGTGGAGGAGCGTCATGCCGCCTGGTACCGCGACTGGGCGGCCGGCTTCGGGGTTGCTCGCGCAGAGATCGAGCAGACCCGGCCGGATGCGGCCGTGGACGCAGTGAACCATTATCTGTGGCATATCTGCTACACGGCGCCGCTGGCGGAGGCCATCGGTGCGGTCAATCTGGCCATTGAATGGGCCACCGGGGAATGGAGTCAGCAGGTGGTCAAGGGCATGCACGCCTACCAGGAACGCGGCGAGGCCCGCGTGGACCGGCGCACCATGGCCTGGCTGCGCGCCCACGCGCACTATGACGATGCTCATCCCCACGAGGCCATGGAGCTGATCAAGCGTCTGGCGCATACGGACGAAGAACGCCACAACGCCTTTCTGGCCACGGAACGTGGCCTGGAGTATTACCTGCTCGGCCTGGAGCAGTGTCAGCGGTCGGTGCTGGACGGCTGATCTCCTGTTCAGCCGCGGACGGGCGTGCACCCGCGGCACGATTGCTCTACCGTGTGCCGGCCCGGACGCGGCGCCGGCCCCGGTATCCCGGAATTCGGCCGTGCGCCCGTCCGGGCGTTGTCAGCCGTCGGAGAATGCCTTGGACTTTGCCGCAATCCTTGCCGAGCACACCCCGGAATCCGGCCGGATTCCGGAAGGATGGAAGCAGGGACGCGCCACCTATGGCGGTCTCACGGCCGCCATGCTCTACAACAGCCTGGAACAGATCCTGCCGGATCCACGGCGGGTGGTCTGGGTAAGCATCTCGCTGATCGGGCCTTCGGATCCGGGCATGGTGACCCTGGCCCCGCGCATTCTGCGCCAGGGCAAGAACGTGATTCAGGGGGAATGTCACATGTATCAGGCGGGCGAGGCGGTCGCCGTGCTCCAGGCCAGTTTCGGTACCCGGCGCGATACCGATGTCTGCCTGACCCCCGCGTCCGCGCCGGCGTTTCCCGAACCGGACCAGTGCCAGTCGTTCCCGGACATTGAAGGGGTAACCCCGGAATTCCTCCAGCATTTCGATGTGGCCCTGGCGCGTGGCGGCCTGCCCTACACCGGCGCCGACCATGGCGAACTGGGCGGCTGGATGCGGTTCCGCGATCCCGTGGGCGCGCTCGAGCCGTTCCGCCACGGCGTCGAGCTTGAGCGCCGCGATGGTCGCGAGCGCTTCGTCGTCGAGCGGCAGATAGGGCACGACCTCGGCCCGCGCTAAAAGCGCCGCCCCAAAGTGCT
>CAYPKI010000039.1:12876-15940 GCA_964411265.1 uncultured Alcanivorax sp.
TGGCCGCCCACGGTGCTGCCCATGATGCGTACACCCGCGCCGGTGAGTACGCTCACCTGGACGGTGCAGTTTCTGGAAGGCGTCAGTGAGCAGCGCGGCGATGAGTGGTGGCAGTACCAGGCGTATACCGAGGCCAGTAACCACGGTTACGCGCAGACCGGCGCCCGGGTCTGGGATCGCGCCGGCAACCTGATGGCCCTCAGTCAGCAGACCATTGCTGTTTTTGGCTGACGCCAAAAAAGAAGCCAGGGGCAAGCAACAAGAGGCAAAAAAAGCGCGGGCGCGCTGGTACAATTGTACGCTCCCCTGGCGGCGGCTCGCGCAAAAAGGGATTCCGAAGGACGCGCACCACGGCATCAAGGTAGTAGGTCGTGCCTATCGTGCCCTTTGGGTATCAGCGCGACAGGGGCAATGGTGCCAGGGCGTCTCTTTCGGCTTATGCCTTTGCTGCGCTCGCCAAAAATGCTACTCAGGACGCTTCAATAAAAATGACTTTTAAGGGATTGGATTATGGAACAAGGTACGTCAGCAAACAGCGTCAAAGTAGCCGTTCAAACGCCTTTCTCCTATGTAGTTTGGTTCCTGGGCGGACTTTTCGGCTATCACCGGTTCATGCTGTGCAAGCCGCTGACCGGACTTCTCTGGGCCCTGACCCTGGGCGTGGCCGGGATCGGCTGGATTGTGGATGCCTTTCTTTTGCCGGGCATGACGCGCGAAGGCAATCAGCAACTCGTCACGGGTAGTTATGACTATCATATCGGCTGGATTTTTCTGCTGATTCTCGGTTTTCTGGGCATTCACCGCTTTTACCTGGGCAAGACCGGTACCGGGATTCTCTATCTTCTGACGCTGGGCGTGCTGGGTTTCGGGGTCATTTATGATCTCTTTACCTACAGCCGCCAGATCTCGGAGATGAATCAGGGCGGTGCGGCCTGATCTTTCCCCGCCCCGTCTGTCCAGGTGCCGATTCTGCCCTTGGAGGAGCACCCCTGCTCCGACTTTCCAGAGTCTCTGGAATGGGTTCGAGTCAGGGATGGCTCTCCCACAGACCGACAGATGCTGACAAACCCAGGGGGCTGATTCTCACCTGTGGGAGGAGCATCCGTGCTCCGCCTTTCCAGGGACCTGGAGATTCCGCCCCCGAACACCCTGCTTGCACCTCGCGCCTCACGCCTCAATACGGTTTCGTTTCTCCTTCCGCCACCCGCCGGAAGCGCTTGTAGCTCCACAGATACTGCTCCGGCAACTCGCGGATCAGGCTCTCCACCGAACGGTTCAGACCGGCCAGGGCCGTATCCAGATCGTCGCTGTACACCGACGCGTCCGGCTCGCTGAAGCTGAGCTCGAAGCCCCGGTCGGGCAGGCGGCGCGCCCGGGCCATGAAGACCCGGGCGCCGGATTGCTGGATGAGCCGCGGCGCCAGCGTGCCCGTGAACGCCGGCCGGCCGAAGAAGGGCGCAAAGCGCCCGCCCCGGCGCGCCGGCACCTGATCGGGCAGGATGGCTGTCAGCGCGCCCCGGCGCAGCGCGCGTACCAGTCCGGCGACCCCCCGGGCCGTGGCCGGATACATGGTGCTGCCGAAGTGCTCCCGGCCGCTTTGAATCAACGCGTCGGCCTCCGGCTGGCCCGAGGGGTTGAACAGGGCATGGAAATCGAAATGCCGGGACAACCAGAAATTGAGTACCTCCCAGCAGCCCAGGTGGGGCACCAGCACGATCACCGGCTCGCCGAGATCCAGAGCTGCCCGTAGCGGACTGTCGCCGTGCACCGCGCGGACCCGGGCCAGCCCCTCGGCCGGATGCCGCCAGAGCCAGGGCAGCTCCGCCAGGTTCCGGCCCGTTTCCACCAGCGAACGCCGGGTCAGGCCGCGGCGTTCGTCGGCGTCCAGCTCGGGCAGGCAGAGCTCCAGATTCACGCGGGTCACCCGGCGGGCCGGATTGGGGACCCGCGCCAGAAGCCAGCCCGCGGCCGTGCCCAGCCCCCGGTTCAGCGCATGGGGCAGGCGCCCCAGCAGGCGCAACAGGCCCACCAGGACCCGGCCCTGGATACGCTGATAGGTGGGGGATCGCTTTCGGCCCATGGTTTCGCCCGTGCGGATGCTTCGGAACAGGCCGCAAGCCTATATAATATGGCGCCTTGATTCATCCGGTGTATTGCATGACCGATCTGACGCCCATTCATGAGTTTCTGCCCTGTGCCACGCCCCGGGCCTGGGTGGACTGGGCCCTGGCGAATCCCGAGCTGCTGCTGATCGACCACGCTCACTGCGAGAAA
Source organism: uncultured Alcanivorax sp. (assembly GCA_964411265.1). Classification (GTDB taxonomy): domain Bacteria; phylum Pseudomonadota; class Gammaproteobacteria; order Pseudomonadales; family Alcanivoracaceae; genus SLJS01. Next base: position 15,151 of record CAYPKI010000039.1, read on the forward strand.
AAGGCTGCATCCACCGCCGTCAACCTGATGTTCCGCTATGTGGACAAGCCCGAGCTGCTGGACGCGCTCAGCCGGCTGGCGCGCGAGGAACTGCTGCATTTCGAGCAGGTGCTGGACATCATGCGCCATCGCGGTGTGACCTTCCGGCATATCGAACCCTCGCGCTATGCCGCCGGCCTGCGGGCCCGGGCGCGCACCCATGAGCCCGCCCGGCTCGTGGATGTGCTCATTATCGGCGCCTTCATCGAGGCCCGCTCCTGTGAGCGCTTTGCCGCCCTGGCGCCGTGGCTGGACGACGAACTGGGCCGGTACTACCGCTACCTGCTCAACAGCGAGGCCCGCCACTTCCAGGACTACCTGCGGCTGGCGGAGCTCTATGCCGACGAACCCATCGACGACCGCGTGGCGGCCTTCGCGGCCGTGGAACGCGAGCTGGTGGAAGCCCCGGACGAGGCATTCCGTTTCCATTCCGGCGTGCCAGCCGCCTGAACCCTCAGCCTGCCAATGCGGTCGCGACCGGCCGGTCAACCTTGTATCCGCGCCCGGAGCCGCTTTGGAGCAATGAGTGCTTGTATAGCGGGCACAGGGGCGCGTATCTTCGTAGTCAGAAACCCGTATCAGGGATATAACAACAAGTACAGGCGGCTCGGGAGAAAAACGGATGGATACCCTACGTAATGCGCTGATCACGGCCATGGCCGCGATGGCTCTGGTTCTGGCCGGGTGTGGTGGTGATTCCAAGGTGTCCTTGGATGAGGTCAGCGATGAATCGCCTTTCCTCTTTGATCCT
>CAYPKI010000040.1:0-3925 GCA_964411265.1 uncultured Alcanivorax sp.
AACCGTTGCCGTCGCGCGTCAGCCGGGTATCGATTTCGGTGCCAGGCGCGGGCTCGTCACTGTCGGCGTCATCGGCGTCACTCTCCTTGATGGGCGCCCGCAATTGCGGCGGCTCCGGGACGATGAAATCGTCCGCGTCCTCATCGTAGCGCTTGCGTTGATCCAGACGCGGGACAGCATAAAGCGCTTCCCCGCCCTCGTAGGTAATTTCCGGCGGCGTCTCCATGGGCTGGATCACCTTCGCCTTACGGTATTCGGTGCCCGTGGAGCAGGCCGCCAGCAGCAGACAGGCCAGCCCCAGAGCCGGAGTGCGTAGTCGCATCAAGTCTCCAGCAGACCCTGCGCGCGCAAGGTCTCGCGCAGGCGTTCCTGAGCGGGCGCGGACAAGGGCGTCAGCGGCAGACGGATGCCCCGATCTATCATGCCCATTTCGTATAGCGCCCATTTCACCGGGATGGGACTGCTCTCGATAAACAGATCCCGATGCAGCGGATCCAGTTCGTCATTGCGTTCCCGGGCGACCTCGGCCTCACCTTCCACAGCCGCGTTGCACATTTCCGCCATGCGCGTCGGCGCCACATTGGCGGTTACAGAAATGTCACCATGGCCGCCGGCGAGCATCAATTCCAGTGCGGTGCCGTCATCGCCGGAGATAATATCGAAATCCGGCCCACACCGCTCCTCAAGCTCACGCACACGCTCTACATTGCCCGTGGCTTCCTTGATACCGACGATGTTCGGTACTTTGCTGAGCCGCTCCACCGTTTCCGGCAGCATGTCACAGGCAGTCCGGCCCGGCACGTTGTACAGCACCTGCGGAATGTCCACAGCGCGGGCAATGGCGAGAAAATGCTGGTAGAGCCCTTCCTGGGTAGGCTTATTGTAGTAAGGGGTGACCAGCAGACAGGCATCGGTGCCGTCTTGCTTCGCATCGCGCGTCAGCCGGATAGCTTCATCAGTGTTGTTCGCGCCGGTGCCGGCGATCACCGGCAGACGGCCGCGGGCGGCGGAGACAATCTCCTTGATCACCAGATCATGCTCTTCAAAGCCCAGAGTGGCGGATTCCCCGGTGGTGCCCGTAGCCACGATACCGTTCGTCCCCTGCTCGACATGCCAGTCCACAAGACGTCTCAGACCTTCCCAGTCTACCGCCCCGTCGGCGTGCATGGGTGTTACCAAGGCTACAATGCTGCCGCGAAACATGTCTTCTCCCACTCCCCGTCCGACTTGAGGCTGATCCGCCTCAAGCTGGCCAATGGTACTCGGCAACCTGCTTGCTGCCAAGCGAGCCCGGATCTTGCGCCCATGCCAATTCGTCCTTGCCGGGATAGCTCACGCTAGCCAGCTTGCGAATGAAGCCCGAGTTATTCCGGAGTGTACGAAGTTTGTTCGAGCAGGATCGCCCGTCACAAGCCGGCATCGCGCAAGGCGTTCGGTGTAACCCGGTGCCACGTTTGGAGAACTATCACCTATCTTGCGCTGCTTCCCGGCTGACGGCGAAAGCTGTGCGTTTGAGTGCAATATCCGGGCCGGAGCGCCGTCCTTGCCTGCGATGACCGGGCCTGTAAACTTGGCAGGGTTCACGATGCCTGGAGGAGGGGATCATGACGGTAACGCTGAATCAGAAGGTGCCGGATTTTTCCGCCGACGCCACCAGCGATACCCGGGTGCGTCTGAAAGACCTCGCCGGCGAGAAAGTAGTACTCTATTTCTACCCGCGCGATAGCACCCCGGGGTGCACCACCGAGGGCCGCGAGTTCGCCGATCTCCATGACGACTTCCGCCGGGCCGGCTGTCGGGTCTTCGGCGTTTCGAAGGACAGTCTGCGCAAGCACGAGAACTTCAGAGCCAAACAGGACTTTCCGTTCGAACTGATCTCGGATTCAGCGGAGGAGCTGTGCCACCTGTTCGCTGTAATCCGCCGGAAGAAAATGTACGGCAAGGAATACGAAGGCATTGAACGCAGCACCTTTCTGATCGACGAAAACGGCAAGCTGCGCGCGGCATGGCGCAAGGTTAAACCCCGGGGCCATGCCGCGGAGGTTCTCGAGGCGGTACACTCGCTCTAGCCCGGCGTGTCTGCCCGTCACTCAGGCCGTGGCCGGCGCCTGGCCATCGTCGTTGTCGCCGCCACCGGGTTCATGGCTCGGCCAGGCATGCAGCACGGCCTTGAGCAGCGTAGCCAGCGGAATGGCGAAAAATACACCCCACAGCCCCCAGAGCCCGCCAAAGAAGAGAATAGCCACGATGATCGCCACCGGATGAAGATTCACTACCTCAGAAAACAGCAGGGGTACGAGGATATTGCCGTCGACAAACTGAATGCCCGCATAGGCGGCCATGACCATGGCAAATTCGGAACTCCAGCCGAATTGCACCCAGCCCACTACGGCCACGGGCAGCGTCACGACCGTGGCGCCTACGTAGGGCACGATTACGGATAACCCCACCATAACCGCCAGCAGCAAGGCGTAATTCAGGCCCAGCCCAAGAAAGATGAGGAAAGCTGCCACACCTACGGTTAACACCTCCAGGGCCTTGCCGCGAACATAGTTGGCGATTTGGTCATCCATTTCGTGCCAGACCCGGGCCAGCAGCTGATGGCGCTGCGGCAGAAACCCCTGAACCCAGCCGGTGAGCTTGCTCTTGTCCTTGAGAAAGAAGAACACCAGCACCGGCACCAGCACCAGAAAAAGCAGCACATTGAGCAGGCCCGGAATACTGGCCAGTGACAGCGACAAAACCGACTGACCGCCCTCGGCCACTTCCTGGCGCAACAGTGTGACCAGTTGCTCCATCTGATCCGCAGATACGACCTGCGGATAACGCTCGGGCAGCTGGCGCAGCCAGGTTTCGCCGTTGCTGAGAATATAGGGCAGCTGCTCACGCACCAGATTCGCCGTCTGGCGCCAGACCATGGGCAGCATAATCCCCAGCACCGCGATCAGACCTCCCAAAAATAGCAGGAAAACCAATAGCACCGACAGAAAATGATTCAGGCCCCGATTTTGCAATGTGGTCACCACTCCCTGCATCAGATAGGCCAGGACCAGGCCGGTGAGCACCGGCGCCAGCATCTTGCCAAAAAACACCACCACCACCAGGCCACCGAGCAGTGCCACGAAGAGATAAACCGCCTCTTCGTCCGGGAACCAGGCATGAAACCAGCGCCGGAACATATGCATCATGGTGTGCCAACTCCCTTGCAGGCGGGATTATACCCTGTGTTAGTAACCCCGTAGTGAACCACAATCAGACCTGCCTGTCTCATTCGCTCGAGAAGTCGCGTTCGGCTTGCCGGGTCAGGGTACGGCCGAATCAGCGCCGCCGCTTCCGGGCCTGACACCCGGTGGGTGCCGGCGAGCCTTCCCCTGCGGGTGCTGGACCATGCATTATAGGGTCTCAAAGGAGGTTCCCTTGTCGTTTCGCTGGCTGGTCATCACAGCTATTACCGCCCTGGTCCTGACAGGCCCGGTGCGCGCACTGCCGGAATTACCGGAGCTGGGCGGCACGGCCGCCGACTGGCTGACGCCCCAACAGGAATACCGTCTGGGTCGAGCCTGGCTGCGTCAAATGCACGCCCGCGTGTCGGTGCTCAAAGATCCCCTGGTGCAGGAATATACCCAGGATCTCGTCTATCGGCTCGCCCCGCACGCCCGGCTCAGCCATTCCAATCTGCGCATTGTTGTCGTCAACAGCCGCAATATCAACGCTTTTGCTGTACCCGGCGGTGTCGTGGGATTGAACGCGGGTCTGTTCCTGCACGCCCAATCCGAGGACGAGGTAGCGAGCGTCATTGCCCACGAACTGGCCCATATCGGCCAGAATCATTTCGCCCGGCGTCAAACCCAGGGCCAACAAATGAACCGAGCCATGCTCGCGGCCATGCTCGCCAGCATGGCCGCAGCTATCGCCGGCGAAACCC
>CAYPKI010000040.1:3935-8510 GCA_964411265.1 uncultured Alcanivorax sp.
GCAGGCATGGCGGCCAGCCAGGCCGGCGCCATTCAATCGCAGCTGGCCTATTCGCGCCACCACGAACGCGAAGCGGATCGCCTGGGCATGCAGACCCTGACGCGGGCAGGATTCGATCCCGTGGCCATGCCGAACTTCTTCCAGCGCATGCTGCGGCGCAAGCAGTATGCCAATGAACCGCCCGAGTTTCTGCTCACCCACCCGTTGACCAAGGACCGCATTGCCGATTCCCGCGCGCGCGCGGCCCGCATGAATCGTCCTGCGCTTGGCGACAGCCAGGCCTTTCATCTTATCCGTGCGCGCGTCCGAGCCCGGTTTTTCGCCAAGGCCGAGCGGGCGTTGCGCTATTTCGACGAACGCTATGACGGCGGCGCCAGCATTCAGGAGCAGGCCAGCGGCTATGGACTGGCGCTAGCGCTGATCCGTAACGAGGAATTCGATCGGGCCGACCAGGTCTTGCAGCAACTGCGCTCCGCTCAACCCAATGAACTCTGGTACGCACTGGCCCGCGGCGAGCTCGCGGCCGCCCGGCGGGATCATGCTACAGCCGTTGAACGTTTCCGCGCAGTGCTCGACATCATGCCGGGAAATTACGCCGCTTCAGTCATGCTGGCCCGAAATCTGTTGCGCGGTGAACGTCCGGCCAAAGCTCGCGAACAGCTGGACGAGCTGCTACTCGATCGCCCCTGGGATCCCGGTCTATGGCAGATGCTGGCGGACGCCCACGGACAGCTGGATAACGGTGCGCGGGCGCATCGCGCCCGCGCGGAACACCTCTTCCTTACCGGGCGCGCCCAACAAGGTATGGAACAGATGCGTTTTGCCCTGGACGCCAGCAAGGACGCGTTTGGCCGGCACAGCCGTATCGAGTCGCGCTTGAAGGAAATGCGCGAGCTCCATCAGGAGGCTCAGGAGTTTTAATAAGAAACAGTCGAAAGCAGCACGTCGCAAGTGGCTATAAACGGGGCAAGGTAGTCCAAGGCCCCTGGCTTCATTTCTTTTGGCCTTTCGACTTTCAGCTTTCTACTTGTTACTGAATTCCAGCATGCGGTTGAGGGGCACCATGGCCTGCTCACCCAGCTCCGGATCAACGATGATTTCCTGGCCGCTGTCCCTGCCCTGGCGCAACACCGCAAGCAGGTTGTCCAGTCCATTCATGGCCATCCAGGGGCAATGCGCACAGCTCTGACAGGTCGCACCACTGCCGGCCGTGGGCGCCTCCAGGAGCGTTTTTTCCGGTGCCAGCTGGTGCATTTTGTAAAAAATGCCGCGGTCCGTGGCCACGATAAAGGTGTCGTCATCGCGCTCGGTGACGGCCCGGATCAACCGTGACGTCGACCCGACCACGTCGGCGATCTCAATCACGGGCTCGGGCGATTCCGGGTGTACCAACACCGCCGCGCCGGGATACGCCTGTTTGAGTTCTTCAATGCCACGCGCCTTGAATTCCTCGTGGACCACGCAGGCTCCGTCCCAGCACAGTATGTCGGCGCCGGTCTGCCGCCGGACATAGTCACCCAGATACTTGTCCGGAGCCCAAAGAATCTTCTCGCCACGACTGTCCAGGTACTCCACCAGGTCCACTGCGATACTGGACGTCACTACCCAATCCGCGCGCGCTTTAACCGCCGCCGAGGTATTGGCATAGACCACAACGGTACGATCCGGGTGCTGATCACAGAATTCAGCAAATTCGCCCGGCGGGCAGCCAATATCCAGGGAACAGGTAGCGTTAAGCGTGGGCATTAACACGGTTTTGTCCGGATTCAGAATCTTGGCGGTTTCGCCCATGAACCGCACCCCGGCTACCACCAGGGTAGATGCCGGATGCTCATTGCCGAAGCGAGCCATCTCCAGTGAATCGGAGACACAGCCCCCGGTCTCCTCGGCCAGAGACTGAATCCCGGCATCGGTGTAATAATGCGCAATCACAACGGCGTCCTGCTGATCAAGCAGGGCCTTGATTTCCTCGCGATAGCGCGCGCGCTGCTGTTCGCTCAGTTCCGGTGCCGGTTCCGCCTGATCGAAATACTGGCGAACCAGTTCTTGCGCCTGGGCTGTCATAGCTCTCCTCACCCGGGGCCAGCGCCCCTTCAGGACCTATCATCTTCAGACTATCACAAGGGCAGAAATGGGGCTTGAGGTGTGTCATACAAGGATCAGCGCCGCTCCGGCCCGGCCGCCAGCAGCTGCACGGTGCTGATGGCGCGCTCACGAAAGGCGCCCTCGCAATAGCACAGATAGTAGTGCCAGAGGCGCCGAAAGCGCCGGTCGAAGCCCTGTTCCCGAACCTGCTCTCAGGCCGCGTCGAAGCGTTCACACAAATGAGCCAATGTGTGGGCATAGTCCATGCCTATATCCTGCAGCGATACCGGCGTCAGCCTGGTGCGCCGACTCATTTCGTCCACGAGCACACTCACCGAAGGCAGGAAACCGCCCGGGAAAACATAGCGCTTGATGAAATCCGTATTGCGCAGCGCCGCCTTGTAGCGCCGGTCCGGCACCGTGATCGCCTGAAGCAACAACAAACCGTCAGGCCGCAACAACTCGCCCAGCTTGCGGAAATAGGTGGGCAGATATTCCGGCCCCACTGCTTCAATCATCTCCACGGAAACGATTCGGTCATAGGTGCCACTCAGCTCCCGGTAGTCGCATTCCAGAACCCTGACCTGGTGCTCCAGGCCGGCAGCGCGTACGGCTTCCCGCGCATGGTGGTATTGTTCCGGGGATATCGTGGCCGTGGTGACCCGGCAGCCATAGTGGCGAGCCGCATGGATGGCCAGACCACCCCAGCCCGTGCCAATTTCGAGCAAATGCGTCTCCGGGGCCAACTCCAGTTGTTCGCAAACAAGGGTTAGCTTATGCTCGGACGCCTCTTCCAGCGATGCGGCCGCGTAGGGATAGACGGCGCTGGAATATTGCCTGTGCTGATCCAGGAAGAGGGCAAAGAACTCATTGCCCAGATCATAGTGCGCCTCGATATTGCGCTTCGCGCCGGCCCGGGTGTTGCGCCGGCTCCACTGCCACAACGCCCGGCCGGGCCGTGCCAGCCGACGCAGCCCTGTGCGGTCGCGCGCCTGCATGGGTTCTACGTTAGCAGCGAAGAAACGGATTACACTCACCAGATCCGCCGCCTCCCAATAGCCTTCGATGAAGGCCTCGGCCGCGCCCAGTGCGCCCCCGGTCATCATTCTACGCCAGGCGCGCTGGTCGGTAATGGTCAGCTGGGCCTCGGGCCAACCCTGACCCAGCGTAAGTTGCCGACCATCCGGCTCACGAATATGGAGTCTGCCTTGCGGCATGCGAGCCAGCGCCCGCACCACCGCTGTCCGGGCCAGCCGATCCAGACGAGACGGTCGAGCTGTCTCCACGACCCGGGTCGTCGTCGACAAGTCCATGGTTTTAACCTCCCTCCCGAGCACGTTTTCCTGGATGCGAATAGACAGGCGCGCGCGCGCGCCACAGTCGCAGCGCTTGCCGGTAAATCCTCAGCCGCGTCAGCAGACCCTGGATAACGAAGCGGTAGCCAGCCATCAACATGTTGGCCCGCCCCGCTGGCTCCGCCCTTAACCGCATACCGGCCTGAAAAAGCACTTGACCGCTTCTGTGCGCCACAATGTGCACTCCCAATGGGTCCGCCCAGTTTACCGTCCATTGGTAGGTCAATTGCATGGGCAAAAAGGGCGAAACATGAAATTCCTTGTCATGTTCAAAGCGCAAATGCGGATCCGGCGTAGCCGTGTGATGAGCATAAAAATGGCGCTCGCCCCAGGGCGTATTGTGTACTTCGGCCAGGACAGCGTCGGGTGCCTGCCCACCAGCTGGTATGTGGAAATAAAGTATCAGCGGATTGAACAAAAGACCCAGGGCACGCGGCTGTGCCAGCATGAACACCTGGCCACCCGAGAAATCGAGCGCGTGCTCGCTGGCCTTTTCGCGCACCTTATCCCGAAGAACTCCATCACGCTTATCGATGTAGTCGCGCGCGCGCAAGCTTATGGGCCGCCAGCGCCTGCCCCATAGGGGGTGGCAAGCCAGCAGGGTATCCGGCGCGGCAAGATCCACGAGCACTAGCGATAATGAATACGTAAAGTCGTGAACCGTCTCATGAGCTCGACGATGCCAGACCTGACCCGTCATGAAATGATGTTCCGTGGTCACGACGATTCTCCCAGTGCCCGCGCCACGGCCGCAGCCGAAGCAACCCCATCCTCGTGAAACCCATTGCCACACCAGGCACCGCAAAACCAGATATGGCCGCGACCGTTCACTTCCATAATCTTCTGGCGGGAGCGTACGGCGCCTCGGGTGAATAAGGGGTGAAAAAACCGATACCGGCCCAGAACCTCGTCCGGGTCGATATGTTCGGAGCTGTTCAGGGACACACAAAAGGTTTCGGGCGAGTCCAGCCCTTGAAGAATGTTCATGTTGTAGGTTACCTGAACGTGACGACCATCGCCGCGTGCAAGATGCGCGTTCCAGCTGGACCAGGCCCGGTGGTTGCGCGGCAGCAGCCGCGTATCCGTGTGCAAGACCACGTCGTTTTCGCGCCACGTTATCCCGCTCAACAGGGTC
>CAYPKI010000040.1:8520-15923 GCA_964411265.1 uncultured Alcanivorax sp.
TCGTTTCCTCAGGATCCGCGTCGTCCAGCAAGCGCAGCGCCTGGTCACTGTGACAAGCCAGCACCACCTCATCGAAATCTTCCGTACCATCAGCGCTGTCGACCCGGACACCAGCGTCCGTGCGGCGTACCTTCTGTACCCCGCAACCCAGCCGCAGATCGGCGTCCAGCCGGGCCAGCAGGGCTTCCACATAGCGGGCTGAGCCACCCGGAACGACATACCATTGCGGCCGGTTGCGCAGACTCAGCAGGCCATGATTCCGAAAGAAATCGACGAAAAAACGCGCCGGAAACTCCTCGATGTCGCCTTCACCACAAGACCAGATGGCGGCGCCCATGGGACGCAGATAATGACGCCGAAAATCTTCGCCATAGCCACCCTGGTCCAGCAACGCGCCCAGCGATGGCTCGCCCGTTTGACGGGCCACCCAAAGGGGTGCTTCCCGGTTGAAATGGAGAATGTTGCGCAACAGCCGCCAATGACGCGGGGATACCAGATTGCGACGCTGGGCAAAAAATCCACCCAGGCCGTCGCCGCAATACTCCAGATCAGTGTCCCCGCCATGGACGCTGAAGCCCATGGTGGTCGGCTGGGCGGTAACACCCAGCTCAAACAGCAATTGCCGGAACAGCGGGTAGGTACGATCGTTGAATACGATAAACCCGGTATCTACCTCGTAGTGCCCGTGTGTGCGCGTCACAGGCACCGTGTGCGTATGACCACCGGCATAATTGTGCCCCTCGAACAGCGTGACCCTGTGATGGCGCGACAACCACCAGGCGGCTGCCAGCCCGCTGATGCCGGTGCCCACCACCGCGATCTGTTTCATCCCCCGGTGGCCTCCAATCGTTGCCGAGCCTGGCGAAAGCGGTCCGCTACCCGGTCGCGGACCCCCTGATGCGCCACCACGGGTTCTGGATAGTCCGGCGCCATCATGGGCACTTTCCAGGGTTCATGAATGCTACTAGCGTCCAGATGGGCCAGCTCAGGCACGTAGCGGGCAATGAAGCGGCCCTGGGGATCAAAACGCTGGCTCTGGCGTACCGGGTTAAATACACGGAAGTAGGGTACCGCGTCGGTCCCGACGGAAGCGCTCCACTGCCAGCCACCGTTATTGGAGGCAAAATCGCCGTCGATCAAATGCTCCATGAAAAATCGCTCGCCGCGGCGCCAATCGATCATTAGATGCTTGGTAAGGAACATGGCTGTGACCATGCGCAAGCGGTTGTGCATCCAGCCCTGGTGCACCAGCTGGCGCATGGCTGCATCCACTAAAGGATAGCCCGTCCGACCCTGACACCACGCTTGCCAGAGCCCTTCGTCAGTTTCCCAGGGCAGCATTCGGTCCACGGGCTGAAAGGCTTCTCCCCGGCTTAACCTGGGGAAAAGGGCCATGACTTGCCGATAAAAATCGCGCCAGGCCAGCTCATTGACCCAGGCAGCGGCGCCGGCCGAGCCTTCAGCTGTCTGCCGCGCACGCCACCAAGCTTCCGCGGGTGCCAGAGTCCCGGCCGACAGTGCTGCCGACAGTCGGCTCGTACCCACCTTACCCGGATCATCACGCTGGTCACAATAGACGTGCAATCCGCCTTGAAGGAAATCCGTCAAACGACGCTGGGCGGCTGCCTCGCCCGGCGGCCAGCCATGACGCACGGCTTCCGGCACCTGCAGTCCCGATAATGCCTGATCAATGGCCGCTTCACCCGGGAAAGCCACTGACGTCGAGGTGCGCGGTGGCTGCTCCGGTAACTGCGGCGCCCGGTCCAGAACCTTGTGCCAGGCACGGCTATAGGGAGTGAACACCGTATAGGGCGTGCCCTGACCGGTACGTAGCGACTGTGGTGGCACCAGCACCGTTTCATCCCGACCATGGACCGCCACGCCCAGATCCGTCATACGCTCAGCCACGGCCTGATCCCGACGTTTCTCGTTCAAGGGATACTCGCGGGAGCAGTGAATGGCATTGATCTGGTGCCGACGGACTATGTCCGCCAGCACCTCGGGGCAGTGCTCGAAATCCCCGGCGTCAATCACGTCCAGAGGAATGCCCCGGCGCGCGAGTCCCTGCCCCAGCTCGCGCAGGCTCTCCAGCACGTACCAGCGCCGTGCATCTGCCACGCCATGACGATCCCACTGGTGCGGGCAAAGCATATAGAGCGCCCGTACCGACTCGCCGCTGTCGAGTGCATCGCGCAGGCCCGCATGCCGCAGGCGCAGGTCATTGCGGTACCAGACAAGACGCGTCATAGTCGATTGTGGAACCCTGGCCGGTCGTCGTGGACGAGAACATTCTCGGTAATGTACTCAAGCAGGTGGTGGTCAGTTAATGCCCCGCTTGCCTGAACGCTCATCAATGGGTAACCCGCCATCCGGGTAGCCGAAACAAAAGCCCGACGTCGGCGATGCTGTGCGTCGCCCCGCCCCTTTTCCAACCGGATATCATCAGCACGCTTACTCAGATCCGCAATCGTCAGCGGTGTGCCCGCGCGAGCGCCCATCTCGGGGCGATGCGTTCGAAGATCCCGGCACTCCGCCGGGAGGTCATTGCAATGCCGGTAGCGCTTCTGAACGCCCCCGTGATCGCTGGCCTTATCCACCCGAGTAGCCCGGAAGCCGACGGGACTGTCTCTATTCATGACTAGCTCACACGTTTGGACGACGCCCTACTAGCTAACATAGCATGCACTCGGTTACGTTAATAAGCCGTGAATCCGGCAATTGCGTCGGGGGAAGGAGGCAACCAGAGCTGGCGCGCTGCAAGCGGGAAAAGATGGTGGGTCGTGCAGGATTCGAACCTGCGACCAATTGGTTAAAAGCCAACTGCTCTACCAACTGAGCTAACGACCCAAACAGGAGGCGCAAATCATACTGTTTTTTGGCTTGATGACAAGGGGGCGTACGGGGAAATTATTTCACTGATAGGGTGTAGGATCAGCCACACCCGCTTCGGCGAAGCCCTGTTGGCGAAAACGGCAACTGTCGCAACGGCCACAGGCCCGACCCCCTTGATCCGCCTGGTAGCAGGACACCGTCCAGCCGTAATCCACACCCAGTTCATGACCCTGCTGGATAATCGACCACTTGGGTAGCTCCAGCAACGGTGCTTCAATACTTGGCCCGCGGCCTTCCACACCCGCCCGGGTGGCCACCGACGCCAATTCGCGAAAAGCGTCGATAAATTCCGGGCGACAATCCGGGTAGCCGGAATAGTCCACGGCATTGACGCCGATGTAAATCGCTTCAGCCGCCACCACCTCGGCCAGCCCGAGCGCCAGGGACAGGAAAACGGTATTGCGGGCCGGAACATAGGTGGACGGTATGCCTTCGCCCTGCTCTTCCGGGACGGCGATATTGTCGTCGGTCAGCGCGGAACCACCGATACCCCCCAGCCCCAGGGACATGACTCGGTGCGTAGCGGCACCGTGATGATGCGCCACCCGTTCCGCCGCCTCCAGTTCCACCCGGTGACGCTGGCCGTAATCGAAAGCGACGGTGTGGCACTGATAGCCCTGTTGGAGCGCCAGGGCCAGGCAGGTAGCCGAGTCCAGTCCACCCGACAGGAGCACGACCGCACTCGCTTCGATCATCGTCCCGGGGCCTCCCCCCAGAGCAACTTGTGCAGCTGCATCTGGAAACGCACCGGCAGATGATCTTCCAGAATCCATTGCGCCAGCTCCGCTGCCGGCAGCTGCTCCCAGGCGGGCGAAAACAAGATCTCGTCCACACGCCCGGCCAGGTTGTACTGGTCCAGCTGCATACGCGCCCAGTCATAATCGCGTCGGTCGGCGAGGACGAATTTCAGCTGATCACCGGCGCCCAGGTGTTCCAGATTCGCCCAGCGGTTGCGTTCACTCTCGCCCGAACCCGGGGCCTTGAGGTCCATGACGACGGATATGCGCTCGTCCAGACCGGCGATATCCAGTGCGCCACTGGTTTCCAGGCTCACGTTCAAGCCGGCATCACAGAGTTGACGCAGCAATGTGCGACATTCCGGCTGAGCCAGAGGCTCACCGCCGGTAACCGTGACATGGGTAGCGGCATGGCCCAGCACTTCCGAGACCACGTCGTCGAGATCTCGCAGCTCGCCGCCATGAAAGGCATATTCGGTATCACACCAGTGGCAGCGTAATGGACAACCGGTCAGGCGCACGAAAACCGTGGGCACACCCATGGTGCGCGCTTCGCCCTGCAGGGAATAAAAGATTTCAGTAATGCGCAAGCTCAAGTGGCTCTCCTGTCGGGCGCGCCGATTCTAGCAGATCCAGTGCCTGCTCAACCGCCCTTGTCCCCGCCCTTCGTCTCCAGCTGGTCCAGCATACGCTGGGCCAGCTCCGCTTCTCGGCTTTCGGGGAACTCCAGTCGAAGCTTTTCCAGCGTCACCCGGGCCCCGGAGCCATTGCCCCCATTGGCCTGGAGTGTGGCCAGCTTGTACATGGCCGCCGGAGCCTTGCTGTGGTCGGGATGTTCATCGACGACAACCTGGAAATGCTCGCGAGCATCTTCTTCTTTACCGGAGAGGTTGCGATACACTTCCCCTAGCCAGAAGTGGGCATAGGGCCGAAATTGCCCGTCGGGGAAATTTGTCAGGTAGCTTTCGAAAGCCTTGCCGGCCGCCTTGAACTTGCGTTGCAACAGCTGGTCTTTGGCTGCCTGATAGGCTTGGCGGTCCGCTTCGGGGTCGGTCTCCCGAGCCTCACTGGCCTGGTCCTCCGACGCCGACTCCTTTTCCGCTTTACGCGTCGACGCCTCGGCGAGGGCATTGAGACGCGTATCCAGATCCAGATAGCGCTCGCGCTGGGCTTTCTCCATTTGATCCAGCCGGTGCCGGAGCTTTTCCACCTGGTTACGCAGTTCCCGGGTTTCGCGCTGATACTGCTCCAGCTCCTGCATAAGCATCGTCACGGCATCGTCCCGGTTGTTCTGCGCTGACTCCTTTCCACCCTCTCGCCCTACGGAGCGGTCTTCCACTGCCAACGGCCCGGTGGAGGACTGCCCAAAGGCAGCCCCGACCAGGCAGCCGGCCAGAAGAACGACGGCGGTGATACCGCGCGGGTTACACCACATCAGGGGCGTCCGGAGCGATACTCGACTTCCACACGGCGGTTCTGGGCGTAGTCCATGTCGCTGCTACCACTACGCGCCGGCTTTTCCTCACCATAGGACACCGTTTCCATCTGCTCGGAGGAAGCGCCCTGCAGACGGAGGTATTTCTGTACCGCCTGGGCGCGGCGCTCACCCAGCGCCACATTGTATTCGCGCGTGCCGCGTTCGTCCGTGTGGCCGCCCAGACGCACCCGAGCGTTACTGTTGGACTTCAGATACCTCGCGTGCGCCTTGAGCGCACCAAAGGCGGCCGAGGGCACTGTGGACTTGTCAAACGCGAAGTGGACCGTGCGCGTGTCTGTACTGTCCGCATAGTTGGACGGATGATTGTGAAAGTTGTCGGCCGTCACCTTGCGGGTGGTTTCTTCTTCCTCGTCCGAGGTAGCTTGAGCGGGTTCGGAAGCTTCGGCCGGTTCCGATTCTGCCGTATCCTGTTGTTGCTGTTGTTCCTGCTGGTCCTGCTGTTGCTCTGTCTCGGCCGTGTCCTCCTGCTCGGGCGTACTTTGACACGCGGCTAGCGACGCCACCAACGCCAGAGCCAAAAGCCGGTTGAGGATAATTGAGCGCATGCGTAACTCCTATCTATTTCCGTTAACTAATCGTTTGTAGCCCCTTCAAAGAAAAGGCGACCAGGCCGGTGCCCGCACTTCGCCGGCCCGCGAGGGCAGCTCCACTTTCACCTGGCCATCCATGGACACTGCCTGGAGAATACCGTTGCCCCCTTCCTGAGTAGCATAAATTATCATACTTCCATTGGGGGCAACACTGGGCGACTCGTCCAGGTCCGTGCTGGTAACCACATCAAAGGTACCGCGTTCAAGATCCTTGACCGCGATGTGGAAATCACCGTCGATTCTGTGAACAAAGACCAGGAAACGGCCGTCCGGGGTAACATCCGCGCTGGCGTTATACCCACCCTCGAAAGTCACCCGCTGCGTATTCCCGGTGTTTACATTGATTTCGTAGATCTGGGGCCCACCCGCGCGGTTGGAGGTGAATACCAGGGAGTCGCCGTCCGGCATCCAGCGCGGCTCGGTATCGATACCATAGTGATCCGTCAGCCGCGTCAGCTCGCCCGAGCCCAGCTCCAGCAGGTAGATCTCGGGGTTGCCGTCGCGGGACAGGGTAATGGCCAGCCGCTCGCCGTCCGGCGACCACGCCGGGGCACCATTGATCCCGGTGTAAGACGACACCTTGCGGCGATCGGCGCTGGCAAGGTCGTGAACATAGATCCCCGGCATGCCCTCCTCCTCGAAGGAGACATAGGCCACCCGCTGGCCATCAGGCGACCAGGACGCGCTCATGATGGGCTCGCGGCTGCGCAGTATGGTCTGCACCCGGGCACCATCGGCATCCGCGTACTGAAGCCGGTAGGGACGCTCCAAATCGTCGTTCTTGGTAATGTAGAGGACACGAGTGGAAAAAGCTCCGGGCACACCGGTGAGATGTTCATAGATTCGGTCCGAGATGGCATGAGCGACGTCACGAAGTCCTGTCCCCGAGGGTTTATAGGTCTGGGATAGCACTTTTTCCTGACGCGGCACATCGTAAAGACCGTAGCGGATGCGGTACTGATCCTTGACCGTGGTCTCCACGCGGCCGACCACCACATAATCCGTGCCCAGCACCCGGAAATCGCGCCAGATCATGTCTTCCTGGCTATGAGGCCGGCTCAGCAGATCCTCCGAAGGCAACGGATCAAACTGTCCGCTCCGACGCAGGTCGGCGGCCACAATGGCGCCAATGTCCTCGGGCGGATCGCCGTCCGGTGTACCGAAGGGGACCACCGCAATGGGCAAGGCATCATCTCGCCCCTGGGTTACCTGGATTTCCAGCTCAGCTGCGTGCAAACCATTGCATATAGATATCAGCAAAATACCGGCAAGAACTCTCACAGGCTCAAATCCTCAGGCTTGAAACTCATCCGAAAATTCCGGAAGCGATTAAAATCCTTGCCGGACGGTACCGGCAAGGGACTGGCGTTTTCCACCGCGGCCACAGTCGAACGATCCAGGGGCACATTGCCGCTGGATTCCACCACTGTGGCCTCGACCACTTCGCCGCCCGGCAAAAGGCGGATGCGCAATACGGTTTCCATTTGGTTGCGCGCGCCCGGGGGGCGGTTCCACTGGCGCGCGACCGCGTTACGCAAGGCCGTGATCTGGCGGGCAAGTTCCGCGTCCGTGCTATCGTCCTCACTGACGGGCGACACCTTGTTTTCCGTAGCGCTTTCCTGATCTTTCCGTGCCTGTTCGAGTTCCAGCTCTTCGCGCGCGAGCATTTCTTCCAGGTCGGTTTGC
>CAYPKI010000041.1:0-7065 GCA_964411265.1 uncultured Alcanivorax sp.
CCAGGCGTTTTGCTCGCTCACCTTGTTGAATTCCATACGTGAAAAGCCTGCCTCGCTCATCCGCCCACTGTTGTAACCCGGAGCTCGGGTCGTTTTCTACTCCGACTTCTCAATTTCCGGATTACCGGCCCGGGCGTCAAGATGAGCGGATGGTCAGCGAGTCACGGGGGGCCAACAACCGTGCCCGGGAGCACCCCCGGCAGGGTGCAGATTATGCGAAGCAATCGGGTTCAACAGCCTGCTAGATGCGTTCGCCTTGCCCGGGTTGAACAGGTGCCGTGACTCCAACGGCGGCACAGCACCTGGACGACGGTTTGAGCCGCCACAGCGAATAGGGTCGAAGCCAACAAGAAATACAACCCTGGCAGGATGCAGCGGCGGGCGGTGGAATCAAGCCCCGAGCTTGTTCTCCGGAAAAATCCGGGTCCGGACGCTTGCGCGCCTACGGCGTCTCGATACGCAATAACTCCGCCTCGTGGAAGTTGCCCAGCAGGTTGGCAACGATATTGTTGGGGAACTGCTCGCGGTAGGTGTCGTAGTTCATGACAGCGTCATTGAAAGCCTGGCGCGCGAAGCCGATGCGGTTTTCCGTGCTGGTGAGTTCCTCGGTGAGCTGCCTGATGCTCTCATCGGCGTTGAGTTTCGCATCCTTACCGGACTGAGCGAAAAAGTTCGCCAGTGAACCCGAGAGCATGCTCTCCGCCTGATTCAGCTGGGCCATGGCCTGGGCGTCCTCGGGTTTTTCCTGCACGGCCTCGAGCGCCGAGGCGGCCTGATTGCGCGCCTGAAGTAGCTGGGTAAGTGTTTCTTGTTCATGAGGGATACAGGCCCTGGCGCTTTCCACCAGATTGAGCACGAGATCATGGCGGTGCTCCAATTGTACATTGATCTGTTCAAAAGCATTCTTGAAACGGTTCTTCAGGTTGACCAGCCGATTGTAGATAGCGATGGCCAGGGCCATGACCACCATGGCCAGACCCAGCAAGATCCATTGGGTCATGGGGGGCTCCCTTGTTGATTGGTAACAATACCCGGCAAAGCCTAGCGAATCCGCTTCAGGTTGCCCAGTGCTCTACGCGGGGGTTGATGTGACCACGATCCCCGGTTTTGCTGGTCAGCCCGTCGTCGCTATACTCCGTAGCGGGTGCCCGGCTGAGCCGGGTGTGTTGTTTCGGCCGGACGCTGTTGCATGAGTCAAAATGAAATTCGTTCCGTACTGCCGGCGCGCCCGGCGCTGGGTGAGGTCAAGGACCGCGCCGCGGCCGTGCTTGAGGAGGCGCGTCGTCAGGGAGCCAGCGATGCCGAGGTGGATCTCAGCGTGGCCCAGGGATTTTCCGTATCCGTGCGTCTGGGCGAGGTCGAGTCGGTGGAGTTTAACCGCGACCGCGGCTTTGCCGTGACCGTTTACTTCGGTCAGCAGAAAGGGTCCGCGTCCAGCACCGATGATTCGCCGGACAGCATCCGCGATACCGTTGCCGCTGCCTGTGCCATCGCGTGCCACACCGGCGCGGATCCCTGTGCCGGCATTGCTTCGCCTGATCAGATTGCGCGCGATATTCCGGATCTGGATCTTGATCACCCCTGGTCGCTCACCCCGGAAGAAGCCATTGAACAGGCCCTCGCCTGTGAGGCCGCGGGGCGGGCGGATGAGCGCATCAGCAACTCCGAGGGCGCCTCGGTGAGTACCAGCGCGGCGTTAAGGGTCTACGGCAATACCAGTGGTTTTCTCGGCGGCTATGCGGGCACACAACACAGCCGCGGCTGTGTACTGGTGGCAGCAGACGACAGTGGCATGCAGCGTGATTTCTGGTACGACAGCCGTCGCGACGCCGGCGGACTGGCCGATTCCGAAACCATTGGCCGGGAAGCGGCGCGGCGCACGACGGCGCGGCTGGGCGCGCGCCGTCCGGAGACAGAACCGCTGCCAGTGATTTTCACGCCCGAGGTGGCAGCCGGCCTGCTCAATCATTTCGCCGGGGCTATCAACGGCAACAGCCTCTATCGCAACGCCTCCTTTCTGCAGGAACGCATGGGTGAAGAACTCTTTCCGGACTGGGTGACTATCTATGAGCGTCCGCACTGGCCGGGCATGGCCGGTTCTGCACCCTTCGACGGCGATGGCTTGCCCACCACGGACAAGGATTTTGTGCGCGCCGGGCAGCTGGTGTCCTGGGCATTGGGGCTGTACGCCGCGCGCCGGCTGCAGAAGCAGCCCACGGGCAATGGTGACGGTGTTCGCAATCTTTGTATTACGGACTCCGGACAGACCCTGGAAGACATGCTTCAGGCTATGGGCCGGGGTATGCTGGTGACCGAAGTCATGGGTCAGGGGGTGAACCTGGTCACGGGGGATTACTCGCGCGGCGCGTCTGGTTTTATGATTGAGGACGGCGAGATTCGCTATCCGGTGGAGGAATTCACCATTGCCGGCCATCTGGGCGAAATGTTCGCCGGGCTCCGCGGCTCCGGCACGGATGTGGACCATCGCGGCAATGTCCATACGGGGTCGTTGTGGATCGATCAGATGAAGGTGGCCGGCGTTTGACCCTTCCATGACAAACGGGGCCGAGGTGCCACAGGGAGGAAAAACATGAGCGAAAATCCGTATAGTCAACCTGAAACCGAGGTGACACCGGCCACCGGCGCTGAGCTGCAACCGGGCGCAGCCCGGGGCCGGCCCATCGGCCATGGTTGGAGCTGGATCAGTCAGGCGTGGTCGCTTTTTACACCGGCCTGGGGGCAGTGGATTCTAGCGCTGCTGCTGTTCATGATCATCATGATGGCCCTTCAATTTATTCCGTTCATTGGTGGTTTGGCGGGGCCATTGCTGGGGCCCGTGTTCGGCGCGGGTGTGCTCTATATGGCCCACCGCGCGCGCGAGGGCGGTGGCGTCGAGATTGCCGATCTCTTTGTCGGTTTCCGCGAACGCACCGGCTCCCTGGTAGGCCTCGGGGCTGTTAATCTGGTGGTGACTATTGTGATGTTCGCTGTCATGGCGGGCGTGCTCTTTGCCACCATGGATACAGCAGCCCTGTCCGACCTGGAGCCGAACAACGAGGAAGCAATGGCTGAGGCCATGATGTCCCTGTTCAGCAGCGGGGCTTTGCTGGCGCCGTTAATCTTTATGGCTCTGCTGATTCCCTGGATGGCCGCCTACTGGTTCGCCGTACCCCTGATTTTCTTCGGTGAGACGGGCATTGGTACGGCCCTGAAGAGTAGCCTCATGGCCTGTCTGCGCAATATCCTGCCGCTGCTCTGGTACAGCATTATCGCCTTTGTGCTCATGATCCTGGCGTCGATTCCCTTCTTCCTCGGCTGGCTGGTGCTGATGCCGTTGCTCGCCATCGCCTACTACGTCATGTTTCGGGATATCTTTAGCGAAGCATAAAGTCAACCGGTCTCCCGCTCCGGGAGGCCGACCTTACAACAGCTGCGCCAGTAGCAATGTGGCCAAACCCAGAAAGGCCATGAAACCCACGATATCGGTGATGGTGGTGAGTACCACAGTGCCGGCCAGCGCCGGATCAATGCCCATGCGCTTGAGCATAATGGGCAGGAGCGCGCCCGCCGCGGCGGCGACGACAAGATTGACCAGCATGGCTGCGGCCATGATGAGGCCAATGCGCGGATTGTCGAACCAGACGGCAGCCGTGATCCCTATAACCGTGGCCCAGATCAGGCCGTTGAGCGCGCCCACCGCCAGTTCCTTGCCGAGTAGATAGCGGGTGTTCTTGTCATGGATCTGGCCCAGGGCCATGGCGCGCACCACCAGGGTCAGGGTCTGGCTGCCGGCGATACCGCCCATGCTGGCCACAATGGGCATGAGTACCGCCAGGGCCACCACCTGGTTGATCGTGTCCTGAAAGAGATTGATGACCGCCGAGGCGGACAGGGCGGTGAAGAGATTGACGGCGAGCCAGATGGAGCGCTGGCGCACGGTGTTCATGACCGGTCCGAAGGTGTCCTCGTCTTCGTCCAGCCCGGCCATGCCCATCATGGAATGATCCGCGTCCTCGCGAATCACATCCACCACGTCGTCGATGGTGATGCGGCCCAGCAGCATGCCGTCCTCGTTTACCACGGGCGCGGATACCAGATCGCGGCGCTCGAAGATACGCGCTACCTCGCGCGCGGACATGTGGGCCGGCATGGGCTCCTCTTCGGTAATCATGGCCTCACGCACGGTCGTGCCCGGCTCGGAGATCAGAACCCGGCTGACCGGTAACAGGCCCACGAACTCATTGGCCCGGTTGACCACGGCCAGACGGTCGGTCATGGCCGGCAATTCGCCGCGCCGGCGCAGATAGCGCTGTACCGTTTCCAGATTGATTTCCGGACGCACACTAATGACGTCCAGATCCATGAGACCGCCGGCGGTGTCCTCCGGGTAATTGAGTACCGACTCCAGACGAGAGCGGTTTTGCTGGTCCAGTGTGGCGAGCACCTGAGCGGTTACCTGCTCGGGCAATTGTTGCAGCAGGTCCGCCAGATCGTCGGTCTCCAGATCCTCGATCAGGGGAACCAGTTCCTCGCCGGAAAGGCCCTTGAGCAGTTCGCCGCGCACCTCTTCGCTAAGGTACTGAAGGAGTTCGGCCTCATTGTCCTGGGTGAGCAACTGCCAGAGCAGTTCGCGCTGACGCGGCGGCGAGGTTTCCAGCAGATGCGCCGCTTCCGGGGCGGGCAGATTGTTGAGCAGGCGCCGCACGCGCTCGAAGGAACTCTCGGTGGACACGTCAGTCCTCTTCGTCGAAATTGCCCTGGAACAGCTCCGTCAGCGCCGCCAGGGCTTCGTCCTCGTCCTCGCCATCCACGGTGATGGTCAGCTTCGCACCCTGTCCGGCCCCGAGGGTCAATAGCCCCATTATACTTTTGGCGTCCACCCCTTGCTCGCCCTGGTGTACGCGGATGCACGCGTTATAGTGCGAGGCGATGGCCACCACCTTGGCGGCCGCGCGCGCGTGCAGCCCCAGCCGGTTGGTAATTCCGAGTTCCTGCTCAAGCATGATAGGGACTATTGGACCGCGATCTGTTGGTGGCGCACCTGGGTGGTGTAGTCGTATTCGCGCAGGCGCCGGGCCAGCCGCTCCGCCATATAGATAGACCGGTGAAAGCCGCCCGTGCAACCCACCGCCACCGTCATGTAGCTGCGATCATTGGCAGCGTACTGGGGCAACCAGCGCAACAGGAAGTCGGTCATATCGTTGAGCATGGTGATGCTGTCCGCCTGGGCGTCGAGAAACTGGATGACACTTTCATCCAGGCCGTTGAGGTGACAAAGCTCAGTGTTCCAGTGGGGGTTGGGCAGGACGCGCATATCAAATACCAGATCCGCGTCCCGCGGCAGACCGTTTTTGTAGGCAAAGGACTCGACCAAAAGGGAAAGTCCCTCCTCATGATGTACCACGCGCTCGCGCACGAGATCGCGCAACGTGTGAACGTCCATCCCAGTGGTGTCGAGGATTAAGTCCGCGCGTTCGTGAATAGGATCGAGCAGCCGGCCTTCATACGCAATGGCTTCTGATAACGACATGTCGTCCGTGCTCAGGGGATGCTTGCGACGTGTCGCGCTGAACCGCGTGAGCAGGGTTTCGTCCTCGGCGTCGAGGAAGACTACTTCGCATTGCACGCCACTGCCGACCACCAGTTTGAGCACGGAGTTGAAGTTGCCCAGTTGCTCGGGCAGATTGCGTGCATCGATACCAACGGCGGCATGATCGAGATGATGCGTTTCTTCCTTGAGCTGGGCGGCGAGGTCCGGAAGCAGGTTCAGCGGAAGGTTATCAACGCAGTAATGGCCCAGGTCCTCAAGCACTTGCAGCGCGGCCGTCTTGCCCGAGCCCGATCGTCCGCTGAGGATGATCAGTTTCATGCGCAAACCCCTGTTGGCTGACGGTGTTGAGTGCGGGATCCACTCAGGTGGCCGCTGTGGTCAGGAAGCCAGTTCGAGTTCGGCTTCGGATTGCACGGCGTTGCGGTAGAGCTCTTGCGCCGTGCTCGCCTTGCGCAACTGCGCGCGGAAATCCGGTTCATTGAACAGTGCTGCCAGGTGACTCAAAGTCTTGAGATGCTTTTCCGGGTCTTCTTCCGGCACCAGCAACACGAATACCAGATCCACGGCCTGGCCGTCGGCGGCATCGAATTCGATGGCTTCCTGCGGACGCAGTAACAGGCCCAGCGGTTGCTCGCAGGACGCCAGCCGGCAATGGGGAATAGCTACGCCTTCCCCGATGCCGGTACTGCCCAGTCGCTCACGCGCGATCAGGGCGTCAAAGATTTCCTGCTCGCCCAGCCCGGGCGTGGTTTGCGCGGCCAGCCGGGCCACCTGGTCCAGCAGCCGTTTCTTGCTTCCGCCTTCAAGATCAACGCTGGTGCGTTCCGGCGTGAGCAGTTCTTTCATGCGCATGGCTGGTCTCAGTTTCCGTGTTGGCGATCGACTTTTTTGCCCTTGTGCTTGAGGATCTGGCGATCCAGCTTGTCGGTAAGCCGATCAATGGCCGCGTACATGTCCTCGGCCTCGGCAGCGGCGAAGACCTCATCGCCCGCGAGGTGAATCTTGGATTCCGCCTTGTGGGTCTTGGGTTCCGGCGAAAGAATGACCTGAACGCTGGTAATATCGTCGACATGACGCTCCAGGCGAGCAAACTTGTCGTTAACGTAATCGCGGAGCGCGTCCGTGATATCCAGATGATGCCCGCTGATGTCGATCTGCATGGCTGGCTCCTCAAAACCTGCTGTGCGTTGGACGCGGCGTGCGAGCCGGGTATTACAGCCGCCGCTTACGCTCGCTGGAGGATGCGATACCCAGCGATTCGCGGTATTTGGCGATCGTGCGCCGCGCCACCTGGATGCCCTCCTCCTGTAGCAGGGCAGCAAGCTTGTTGTCGCTTAAGGGCTTGCGCGCGTCCTCCGCGGCAACCTGTTTTCTAATGATGGCACGAATCGCGGTGGATGAACATTCACCCCCGCCCTCCGTGGCGACATGGCTGGAGAAGAAGTATTTCAGCTCGAACAGCCCCCGGGGCGTCGCCATGTACTTGCGGTTGGTGACACGCGAGATCGTGGATT
>CAYPKI010000041.1:7075-10443 GCA_964411265.1 uncultured Alcanivorax sp.
ATGTTGCACCTCGACAATGCGCCGCGCTACCTGCAATAGCGTCTCGTTGCGGCTTTGCAGGCTTTTCAGCAGCCAGCGCGCTTCCTGCAGGCGAGCACGCAGGTAGCCGCCTTCCGCCTCGGAACGGGTCTGCCCGGCCAGACCGGCGTAATAGTCGTTGATGCTCAGGCGGGGCAGTGCATCCGGGTTCAGTTCCACCGTCCAGCGCCCCTGATGCCGGCGGACAATAACATCCGGAATTTCCGCTTCGGGAGGGGGGGCAAGATCCTCGCCCGGCGTCGGGTTGAGCGCCCGGATCAAGTCCATGATCTCGTCCAGCTGCGCCTCGGTGACTTCCAGAAGCCGGCACAAGCCGGCGCGATCCCCCCGCTCCAGCAGATCCCGGCCCTGATCCAGCAGCTTCAGCGCCTGGGCGCGCCAGCCGGGCGCGGGTTCCATTTGCTGCAGCTGCAGGCGCAGGCATTCGGTCAGATCGCGAGCGGCCACGCCCGGTGGATCGAAATGCTGCAACCGGTGCAGCACCGCCAGCACTTCTTCCTCTGCCGGAAAGTGCTCGGGACAGCCCGGACCCAGGGCCGACCGAGCGGCGCTGCCGGCATCGTCCAGACTGATGCCCAGATAGCCGCTGGTATCCAGGCCCTCGATCAGCGCCCAGGCAATGGCCCGGTCAGGTTCGGACATGGGCGTGACATTGAGTTGCCAGTGCAAATGCTCGTGCAGCGAGGGCGCGGCGGCCGTATTATCTTCGGGCGGACGGTCGTCCTCGGAACCCGGCACACCTGTGGGCTCACCCACATAATCGTCCCAGTCGGCGTCGACCGGCAGTTCATCCGCGATCTTGTCCTCGGCGGCGGTGTCCGAATCGCCGTCTGAATCCGTGGCCTCTGGCGTTTCCGTCTCTTCGCTTTGCTCGTCCATTTCCAGCAGCGGATTGGTTTCCAGTTGCTCCTGGATTTCCTGGCGCAACTCCAGCGTGGACAGCTGCAGCAAGCGAATGGCCTGCTGCAGCTGCGGGGTCATGGTCAGCTGCTGCCCCATCTGGAGCTGGATACCGGGTTTCATGGACATACGAAAACAGGCTGAGGCTGATTCGAGTCCACTTTAGCAGCAAGCAAAAACCGTGCCTATATTGACAGAATCGAAAGTAGCAAGGTGCAAGGCGCAAGGGGCAAGAAACGCGCTTGGACTGGCCTACCGGCTGCAGTCATTCCAGAGCCTTGGACAAGGGGCCCAAAAGGTCGCCCCCGCAGCTCCTTGTTCCTTGCGCCTTGATCCTTGTGCCTTTTCCAGAGCGCTCGGAATAGTGCCAAGCCTGAAATCCACGTCAAAGGTGAAAATCGGCACCCAGATAGACATCCCGGACCTGCTGGTTGGACAGGATCGTGTCAGCATCCCCGTCGGCGATGATGTGGCCGGTGCTGACGATATAGGCCCGGTCACAGATGGACAGGGTCTCGCGTACATTGTGGTCCGTAATCAGCACGCCGATGCTGCGCTCACGCAGGTGGGTCACAATGGCCTTGATGTCTTTAACCGAGATGGGATCCACCCCCGCGAAGGGTTCATCCAGCAGAATAAAGTCCGGGTCCGTGGCGAGCCCCCGGGCGATTTCCGCGCGCCGTCGTTCGCCGCCCGACAGGCTCATGCCCAGGGTGTCGCGGATGCCGGTGATGTGGAACTCCTGCAAAAGGCTTTCCAGGCGCTCGCGGCGCTGACGACGGTTGAGATCCCGGCGCGTTTCCAGAATCGCCATAATGTTGTCGGCCACGGACAGGCGCCGGAAAATGCTCGCTTCCTGGGGGAGATAGCCCAGCCCGCGCCGCGCGCGCAGATGCATGGGCAGGTGGGAGATATCCCGGCCGTTGACCCGGATCTCGCCCCGGTCCGCGCCGACCAGGCCCACGATCATGTAAAAGCAGGTGGTCTTGCCGGCGCCGTTGGGGCCCAGCAGGCCCACTACTTCGCCCGCCTCCACGTCCAACGAGACATCTTCGATAATGCGTGTGCGCTTGTAGCTCTTGGCCAGATGCTTGGCGCTCAGCGTGCTCACGTCAGGGCTCATCCTTGTCGCCGGTAGCGGTGTCTTCCCGGGGTATGACCATCTTGACGCGCTCCTGGCCATTGCCGCTGGCCTGGACCCGTCGGGATTCGAGCTCGTACCGAAGCTCAGCGCCCTCGAAGGTGCGGCCCTGATGAAAGATGAAGGCTTTATCGTAAAGATGCACCTCGTCCTCGGTCATCTTGTACACCACCCGCTGTGCATGGCCGTTGAGTTGTTCGCCCTCGCGGATGCGGACCGGATCGCCGTGGGCCTCGGCTTCCTCAAGCTCTCCGTTTGTCATGCGTACTTCGATCCGTTCGGCTCGCAGCCGGCGCTGGCCCTGGACCATCTCTGCGTTGCCCGTATAGACGCCGGTACCGGCGGTGCGGTCCATCACGGCGTCGTCCGCGCGGATGATGATTTCCTCACGTTCGCCGGACGCGTTGTCATCCTGACCGAGCGCGGTGACGCACAGCGCGGACAGTAGCAACAGGGTGATGAACCGGTCAGGACGGTGGAACATAGCGGGTCTCGACGCCTCCTCGGAGTTCAACCCGTTCGACCGGAAGCCGCCCGCGCAGGGAACCTGCCCGGGTGCTCCCGCCCTCGTGCCGGATCAGTACATCGCCGGGCGCTACCACCTCCCCGCTGGACGGCGTATACCGGAGCTGCCCGGTTTCCAGCTCCAGCGGCGGCCGGGGCACAAGGCGCCGTCCGTACACCTTGCCCCGGAGCACGATGCGCTCAGTGTCGCCGTTCAACCGTGCGCGTTCGGCGTTCAAATGCCACCGTTGGCCGCCCTGGTCAAGTTCCAGCCAGGGCATGGCCATAAGGGTATGCGGCCCGGGCTGGTCGTAGCGGTTCGCCGCCAGTGCCCGAAGGCGATACTCAGGACGGCCGTTGTCGTTGAAGCCCTGCGCACGCACCCCTTCCATGATCAGGCTCGGGCCCTGCGGCTCGGTGAGCTCGGCCAGATCCACGGCCTGCTCCCAGTCACGCAGGGTCAGCCCCACCGCCAGCACCAGCAGCGCCAGGCCCGTGGTGATCAGCACGCGCAGGCGTTTCATGTTTTGCTCCCGCAAGCGTCGAGGACCAGATCGCAAATGGCGCGTGCGGCGCCGTCGCCGCCGCCCTGCGGGGCAATCCAGTCCGCGGCGTCGCGCGCGCTGTCATGGGCGTCCGCTACGGAGAAACCCAGCTCGGCCCAGTGCAGCGCGGGCACGTCGACGTCGTCGTCACCGGCATACCCCACGACCTCGGCGGCCAGATCCAGCTCCGCGGCCAGGGCCGCCAGGGCTTCGCCCTTGTCGTCGCGGCCCTGGATGAC
>CAYPKI010000041.1:10453-15733 GCA_964411265.1 uncultured Alcanivorax sp.
GGGCGCGCCGGGTCACCATGGTCGAGTCCCGGCCGGTGATGATGGCGAGCGTGACGCCCGCCCGGGCGAGTTTTTTCAGTCCATGGCCGTCGCGTACATGAAAGACCTTGAGCGTCTCGCCGTCGGGACCGTAATGCAGCCGGCCATCCGTGAGCACACCATCCACGTCGAAGACCATGAGTTGTAGCCGGCGAGCCCGGGCTCGCAGAGCATTGGGATCCATCAGACCACCCCCGCGCGCAGGAGATCGTGCATGTTGAGTGCGCCCACTGGACATTGATCCGACAGCACCAACAGGCCGTTGATCTTGCGCTCTTCCATGATCTGTAACGCCTCGGCCGCCAGGTGTCCGGGTTCCATGACGACCGGGTCCCGCGTCATGACCTCCGTAATGGGCGTATGACGCACATCGACGGCCTCGTCCAGCGCTCGGCGAAGATCGCCATCGGTAAATATGCCCGCGAGCCGGCCCTGCTCATCCACCACGGCGGTCATGCCCATGCCCTTGTGCGTGACTTCCAGCAGGGCATCAGCCAGAGACACCTCCGCGTTAACCACGGGCAAGCGCTCATGCTCATGCATGACATCATCCACCTTGAGCAGCAAACGCCGGCCCAGCGTACCGCCGGGGTGGGACAGCGCGAAGTCTTCCTGGGTAAAACCGCGCGCTTCGAGTAGTGCCACCGCGAGGGCGTCGCCCATGGCCAGTGCCGCAGTGGTGCTGGCCGTAGGCGCAAGATTGAGCGAGCAGGCTTCCTCGCGCACGGCCACGTTCAGGTGGGCGTCGGACAAGTCCGCCAGACTGGATTCGGGCCGCCCCGTCATGCTGATCAGCGGCGTGCCCTTGCGCTTGATTACCGGCATGATGGCCAGGAGTTCGCGGGTTTCCCCCGAATTGGACAGCGCCAGCACCAGATCTTCGCGCGTAATCATGCCCAGATCGCCGTGGGACGCCTCGCCGGGATGAACGAAAAAGGAGGGTGTGCCCGTGCTGGCCAGGGTCGCCGCAATCTTGCAAGCAATGTGACCGGATTTGCCCATGCCGGTGACAATTACGCGACCCGGACAGGCCAGCACCTTTTCACAAGCCCGGGCGAAATCTGCGCCGATGCCCTCAACCAGTTCGTTGAGCGCCCGCGCTTCCAGGTCCAGCACCCGACGCGCGGCGTGTTGATGTGCATCCGTCAAGGCGGGCTCCCCGGGCATCCTCTGGTCAAAACCTGATTATACATGGACAGCCGGTCACTTGAGATGTTCCTGCCGGCGCCGGGCTCATGGGCCGGTAAGTCCCAGCCCGCCCAGATAGGTGCCATACAGGATCAACAGGAGCCAACCGGCAGCGCGCGGCACCGGCCGCCGACCCGTCAACGTCAGTATTAGCGCGGCGATCAGGGTCACGCCCAGCATGACTGCGTAATCCCGGCCTGCGAGCTCGGCGGCGACCATACCGGGCGCCAGCAGCGCCGGCAGTGGTAGCACCGTAAGCAGGTTGAGCACATTCGAGCCCAGTACGTTCCCCAGTACGAGACCGGGATGGCCGCGCCGGGCCGCGGTCACGGCGGTGGCCAGTTCCGGCAGGCTGGTGCCCAGCGCGACTATGCTCAGCCCCACCAGTTCCTCACTGACATCGAGTTCCAGCGCCAGCCGGGTGGCGCCCCAGACCAGCAACCGGGCGCTGACAAGCAGAACCAGCAGCCCGGCGAAAAAACGCACCCAGGCGGCGCGTCCCTGATCCTGGGCCATTTCCTCTTCGGCTTCCTCGACCAGCTGGGCATCGGGATAACGCCACAGCAGCAGAAGCACCAGCGCCAGCACGGCGAGCAAAACCAGGCCTTCGATCAGAGCCAGGTGGCGGTCGAACAGCAGTACGCCCACCAGCAGGGTCACCATGATGCATGCGGGCAGATCGCGCACACGGCTGGTGCGCGCGACCGCCAGCGGCGCCAGGGCAATGGCCGCACCCAGCACCAGACCGGTATTGGCGATATTCGAGCCCAGCGCATTGGCCACGGCCAGACCGGGGCTGCCGGTCAGCGCAGCTGTACCCGAAATCAGGATCTCGGGAGCGGACGTGCCCAGAGCCACCAGCGTCAGGCCCACCGTGGCGGGCGTCATGCCCAGGCGCAGGGCCAGGCCGGCACTGCCGTGCACGAAGATGTCGGCGCTGCGCACCAGCGCGACCAGGCCGATCAGTGTCGCCGCCAGGGCTGTCAGCATGCGGGAACCTCGCCATCCGGGGATGATCCAATCACGGAGACCATGATTTAATCGGCGCCACACGCCGATCACAAGGCCCGGGTACGCCGAATGGCCGCCGATCATACAGGAGTCAGTCAATGTTGCAGGCAGGGTGGACGCGAGCGCGATGGATGGTTCTGGGAATCATGCTGCTGGTTGGTTCGGCTGGGCAAGCGGCTGACGGTCCCCGCGAACTGATTGTTAAACGTGTGGATAGGCTGACCGAAAGGATCGAGAACAACCGCCAAAAACTGCAAGAGAGCGAGCAATTCGCGCGCGAGATGGTGCGTGAGGAAATTGGCGATCTGGTGGATTTCAAGCGCATTACCCGTCTGGTTATGGCCAATCATTTTTCGGATGCGACTCGGGAGCAGAAGTACCGTTTCCTGAAGACCTTTCGCGACAGCCTGATCAACACCTATGCCTCTGGACTGACCATGTATAAGGGTCAGAAGATCCGGGTATTGCCTGCCGAGGAAGGCGACATCGAAGAGAAAAACGCCAGTGTGCGCATGGAAATCCGCACAAAAGAGGGTGAAGTGATCCCGATCCGCTACTCCCTTTTCCGCAACGGCGACGGCGACTGGAAAGTCCAGAACGTCATCGTCAACGGCCTGAACCTGGGCAAGACCTTCCGTTCGCAGTTCGAGCAGTTGGTGCAGGAACACAGCGGCGATATCGATCAGGTGATCGATAACTGGTCCACCGAGCTTGATGTGGGGGAAGAGACCCCGGAAAAAGCGCAGACAGGGGCGCCGTCCGGGGCCTGACCCTCGTACTCAGGCGCTCCTTGCCGTACCATGAAGGTTTTTGCCCGGCGGGAGGGGAGCGTTCATGAATCCGGAAGACGTCAAGGCACTGGTCGAAGCCGGCATTGACGCGGCCGAGGTGGCCGTCGAAGGTGCCGGCGACAAGTTCGACATCCGCGTGGTTTCGCCCGCGTTCGACGGGGTGACGCCGGTGAAAAAGCAGAAGCTGGTCTACAGCTGCATCAACGACAAGATTGCCGACGGCAGCATTCACGCCGTCAATATCCAGACCTGGACGCCGGAAGAATGGGACAAGGCCCGGCGCATGGGGTTGAGCTGACCGGGACATCCGTACATGGATCGACTCATTATTACCGGGGGCCGGCGCCTGGATGGCGATATCCGTATATCCGGCTCCAAGAACTCGTCGCTGCCCATTCTGGCGGCCACC
This sequence comes from uncultured Alcanivorax sp., assembly GCA_964411265.1. GTDB lineage: Bacteria > Pseudomonadota > Gammaproteobacteria > Pseudomonadales > Alcanivoracaceae > SLJS01. The sequence goes on from CAYPKI010000041.1 coordinate 13,892, forward strand.
CTGCTGGCGGATGGCCCCATGACTGTGGGCAACCTGCCCCACCTGCAGGATGTCACCACCCTGATTGAGCTGCTCGGGCGCATGGGCGTGCATTTGACCATTGATGACCGCATGAATGTGGAAGTCGATGTCGCCACCATTGAGGAGTTGCATGCGCCCTATGAGCTGGTGAAGACCATGCGGGCCTCCATTCTCGTGCTGGGCCCGTTGTTGGCGCACTACGGGCGGGCCCAGGTATCGCTGCCGGGCGGCTGTGCCATTGGCACGCGGCCCGTCGACCTGCACTTGCGTGGGCTGGAAGCCATGGGCGCGGAAGTCGAAGTGGCCAATGGCTATGTCTATGCCAGTGTCCCCGGCGGACGCCTGAAGGGCACACGGCTGGTACTGGATACCGTGACCGTGACCGGTACCGAGAACCTCATGATGGCCGCGGCCCTGGCTGACGGCACCACCATAATCGAAAATGCCGCGCGCGAGCCCGAGGTGGTGGATCTGGCGGATTGCCTGAACAAAATGGGCGGTTGTGTCCGCGGTGCCGGCACGGACACCATCACCATTGAAGGCGTCGCTAGTCTCAGCGGCACGGTGCATAACGTCATCCCGGACCGGATCGAAACGGGCACTTATCTCATCGCCGCTGCCGCCACGAGCGGACGTATCCGCGTCAAGGATACCGCGCCGCACCTGCTGGACGCGGTGCTACAGAAGCTTCAGGAAGCGGGCGCGCGACTGACTGTGGACGAGACCACCATCGAACTGGACATGGAAGGGCGGCGCCCACAAGCGATTTCGCTGAAAACCGCACCCTATCCGGCCATGCCCACGGATATGCAGGCCCAGTTCACCGCCATGAATGCGGTCGCCGAGGGAACGGGCACCATTACCGAAACGGTGTTCGAGAACCGCTTTATGCATGTGCAGGAAATGAACCGCATGGGCGCGGATATCCAGCTGCAGGCCAATACCTCGATCTGTCGGGGCGTGGATCATCTTACCGCCGCGCCGGTGATGGCCACGGATCTGCGCGCCTCGGCGTCCCTGGTGCTGGCCGGGCTGGTGGCCGAGGGCGACACCATCGTTGACCGCATTTATCATATCGATCGAGGTTACGAGTGCATCGAGGAGAAACTGCAATTATTGGGCGCATCCATCCGGCGCGTACCGGTCTGAAGCCATGACGCAACGACCTTTGACCATCGCCCTGTCCAAGGGCCGGATCCTGGAAGAAACGCTGCCGCTGCTGGCGCAGTCCGGCATTGAACTGCTCGAGGATCCGGAGAACTCGCGCAAACTGATTTTTGAGACCACGCGCGCGGATGTCCGCGTGATTGTGATCCGGGCTACGGACGTACCACCCTATGTCCGCTATGGCGCCGCCGATGTGGGCGTGGCAGGCAAGGATGTATTGCTGGAGCACGGTGCCGAGGGCATCTATGAGCCCCTGGATCTTGGCATAGCACGCTGCCGACTCATGGTGGCCGCATTGCAGGATGCGCCGCCGGTAACCGGGCGCACCCGCGTGGCGACCAAGTTCGTCAATGTGGCCCGGCGCTATTTCGCGGCCGAGGGCCGCCAGGCGGATGTCATCAAGCTCTATGGCGCCATGGAACTGGCGCCACTCATGGGGCTGGCCGATCGCATCGTGGATATTGTCGATACCGGCAATACCCTGCGCGCCAATGGCCTTGAGCCCATGGAACATATCGCCGATATCTCCAGCCGGTTGATCGTCAATATCGCCAGCATGAAAAGCCGGCACGCCGAGCTGTCCGAGCTCATCGATAACGTCGCCGCCGCCATTAATGAGGCCTGACGTCATGTCTGCACTGAATACCAACCGGT
>CAYPKI010000042.1:0-217 GCA_964411265.1 uncultured Alcanivorax sp.
CGGCATCATATCCGCGAAGGCACGCAGGCAGTCCCCCAGACTGTCTACGCTGTCGAACAGCGGCTCCTTGTCTTCCTGGTTATCCTTGTTATAGGCGAGTGGTTGCCCCTTCATCAGGGTGAGCAGGTTGAACAGAGCGCCATTGACCCGACCCGTCTTGCCACGCACCAGTTCGGGTACATCCGGGTTTTTCTTCTGGGGCATGATGGAGCTGCCG
>CAYPKI010000042.1:227-3619 GCA_964411265.1 uncultured Alcanivorax sp.
CAGAAGCGATCCGGCAGGTCGATAAACTGGAACTGCGCGCTGGTCCACAGGACCAGCTCCTCGCTAATGCGTGACAAATGGGTCATGCAGAGCGCGCTCAATGAGCAGAACTCAATGGCGAAGTCCCGGTCACTGACCGCGTCCAGCGAGTTCCGGCACACCCCGGCGAACCCCAGCAGCTCGGCCGTGCGCTGCCGATCGACGGGATAGGTGGTGCCCGCGAGCGCCGCCGCGCCCAGCGGTAGCTGATTCACACGCCCCCGGCATTCGAGCAAGCGCTGACGATCCCGGCAGAGCATCTCGAACCAGGCCAGCAGATGATGGCCGAAGGTAACCGGCTGTGCGCTCTGCAAATGCGTAAAACCGGGCATGATGGTGGCAGCTTCCGCCTGAGCCTGGTCCAGCAACGTGCGCATGAGTCGGGTCAGCTCCGCGTCGATAGCGTCCATGCGATCACGCAGCCACAGGCGCAGATCCGTGGCCACCTGATCATTGCGGCTGCGCCCGGTGTGCAGTTTCTTGCCCACCTCGCCGATCTTTTCGGTCAACCGTGCCTCGATGTTCATGTGCACATCTTCCAGCGCCACGGACCACGGGAATTCGCCCGCCTCGATCTCCGCGCGGATGTCGTTCAGCCCCTGCACGATGGTGTCGCAATCGTCTGCGCTCAGGATGCCGTTTTCGGCCAGCATGGTGGCGTGGGCGATGGAGCCGCGGATGTCGTGTTCGTACAGCCGCCGGTCAAAGCTCTCACTGGCGGTAAAGGCCTGAACGAAGGTGTCCGTGGATTCACTGAAGCGCCCGCCCCAGAGCTGTTGCTTGTCGGTCATCGGGGGAATCCTGTCGTGGCTGAAAGACGCGCCCGTGCGGGCATGCTTGAAAAAAGCCCCAGTGTAGCATTTCCCGAATGCCCCGGGCCGGGTTATAACGGGGACAAAAGGGGGTCGAGATGGAAACGGAAGAAGACAACCGCGAAACCTTTCTGCCGGATTTCTGCGCCGGGCCCTCGGTGTTGGTCGTGGTGGTGGGCGCGGAATTGCTGGCTATTGTGCTGGCGCTGGTGGGCGGGCTTTATGATGATCTCAGTGTGGCGCGTTTCGCGCGCGTGTCGCTCTTCGTGCAATGGGTGGCTCTGGCCTCGGCCGGAGTGCTTTGCCTGATGAAGAACCGGTTGTCCGCGCTGCCCCGCGCCTGGGCCTCGAGCCTGGTCGTGGCCCTTGTGGTGGTTGCCACCCTGGTCTTCAGTATCGCCTGGCGCCTGGTACTGGCCTGGGTGCTGGCCACCACCGACCCGGCGTTCGCCATCTGGGATCAGCGCATTTTGGTCCATGTGGCCATTGCCGCGGTGATCACCGGCATCATGATGCGCTATTTTTATGTTCAGGAGCAGCTCAAGCGCAAGGAACGTGCCGAACTGAATTCACGGATTCAGGCGCTGCAGTCGCGCATCCGGCCCCATTTTCTGTTCAACAGCATGAACATCATCGCCAGCCTGATTGCCGTGGATCCGGACACCGCCGAGGAGGTGGTGGAGGACATGTCGCGGCTGTTCCGGGCCAGTCTTAAAGAAGCGGGCCATGAAGTCCCGCTCGCCGACGAGCTCGATCTTTGCCGGCGCTACATTCGTATCGAACAGCTGCGGCTGGGTGATCGGCTCCATGTGGAATGGGATCTCGACGGCCTCGATCAGGATGCGGTCGTAGTGCCGCTGCTCACCATTCAACCCTTGCTGGAAAATGCCATCTATCACGGTATTCAGCCGTTGCCCCGGGGCGGCACTGTCCAGGTTCGTGGTGAAGTGCGAGACGACATGGTGCGGCTGTCGGTGAGCAATGCCCTGCCCGACACACACAGTCAGCATGGCGGCAATCGTATGGCTCTGGACAACATACGTCACCGTTTGACGGCGCTCTATGGCGAGCGCGCGCGGGTTCGCTCGCGGGAACTGGAGGATCGCTATGAGGTGGAAATCGTCTATCCGGTGGCGCGCACGCGCGGCTGACCGGCTTCCCTGGTCGGGGTGGAATCGCGTATAACGGAGCAAAGAGAATTGAATCCCTTGGCGTTTGGGGAAGCAGCTATGCGGGTACTGGTGTCTGATGACGAGCAACTGGCCCGGGGGCGCGTCAAACGGCTGGCCGAAGAAATCGAGGGCGTCACGGTTGTGGCGGAAGCCGCGGACGGCCGCGAGACGGTTAGCGAAGCGGAACGTACCCAGCCCGAAGTGGTGTTGCTGGATATTCGCATGCCGGACATGGATGGCCTGGAAGCAGCCTCGCACTTGCTGAGTACGGAAAAGCCCCCAGCCGTCATCTTCTGCACGGCCTTCGACGAACATGCTCTTCAGGCGTTCAAGGTTCACGCCGTGGATTATCTGCTCAAGCCTATCAACCGCGAGGACCTGACGGCGGCGCTGGAACGGGCCGGCACCCTGAACCGGGTGCAGCTTGAAAATGTGAAAGAGGAAGTGGGGCAGGAGGCTAACGCCGCCAATGAGCGCCAGCACATCAGTGCGCGCACCCACAAGGGGATTGAGCTGGTGCCGGTTAACGAAATCTGCTACTTCCAGGCGGATCAGAAATACGTCACCGTGCGCTGGCCCGATGGCGAAGTGCTGATTGACGAAACCCTCAAGGAGCTGGAGGACGAGTTCGGTGATCGTTTCGTGCGCATCCATCGGAATGCGCTGGTGGCACTGGATCATCTCGAGGGCATGGAGCTGGCCGAGCAGGGACACTACCAGGTGCGTCTGCGCGATGTGGACGATCGGCTCACGGTCAGCCGGCGGCACGTGCCCGGGCTGCGCAAGGTGATGCAACGCATGTAAGGTGCTACCCTCGGTTCCTGGTCCTGTGCGGGGCGCAGGGGCCCGATCAAGAACACAACAACAAGAGGTTCGACATGAAACGGATGATGGTTTTGCTGCTGGCCACCCTGCTGGGCGGATGTGCCGTGGCTGATGCGCCGGTCAATGGCTATGTCTACTCCAATGTGCAGGCGCCGTTGACCGCCACCGCCTTGCCGGACGAACCCCAGCGCGTGGGTCGTGCCAGTGCCCGCTCTATTCTGGGTGTGGTGGCCTCCGGCGATGCCAGCATTCAGACGGCTGCGCGCAATGGCGGCATTACCGAAATCCACCATGTGGATTACCAGTCAGCCAACTTTTTCGGCGTGCTGGCGGAATATACGGTGGTGGTTTACGGCAACTGAGTGGCCCCGCCCCTGACCGGCCCGCCGGTCCGGGGGCACTCCCGATTCCTGTACAATGGTGCCCCTGATTGGCCGCGACGGTTGTTTTCATGAACCGCGATCCCGTGCGCATCGCCACACGCTCCAGCCAGCTTGCCCTTTGGCAAGCGGAGCATGTCCAGCAACGCCTGCAGGCCCTCTAC
>CAYPKI010000042.1:3629-7061 GCA_964411265.1 uncultured Alcanivorax sp.
AGCCGGTCGAGCTTGTCCCGATCAAGAGTGGTGGAGACAAGGTGCAGGATCGACCCCTGGCGAAAATCGGCGGCAAGGGCCTTTTCATCAAGGCGCTGGAAGACGCGCTGAGCGCGGGCCGAGCGGATCTGGCCGTGCATTCCATGAAGGATGTGCCTTCGGAGTTGCCCGAGGGCTTTGACTTGCCCGTTATCTGTGAACGGGGCGACCCCGGAGATGCCTTTGTATCCAATGCCTATGCGGGCCTGGATGACCTGCCGGAAAGGGCGCATCTGGGCACCTCCAGTCTGCGCCGCCAGGCCCAGGCGCTGGCCAACCGCCCCGATCTGCACGTATCCAGCCTGCGCGGCAATGTGCAGACGCGGCTGGGCAAGCTCGACGACGGCCACTTTGATGCCATCATCCTGGCCGGGGCGGGCCTAGAGCGGCTGGGTCTTGAAGAGCGCATCCGCTGTGCCATGCCGCCGGAACAATCTCTGCCCGCTGTGGGGCAGGGGGCCGTGGGTATTGAGTGCTGTGCCGACGATACCGAGCTGCAACATTGGCTGGCGCCGCTGGCGGACCCGGATACCACCGATCGGGTGCTGTCGGAGCGTGCCATGAGTCGCCACCTCGAAGGTGGCTGCGAAGTACCCATCGCGGGCTTCGCGCTACTCGAGGACGATCAGCTCTGGCTGCGCAGTCTGGTGGCCTCGGAGGATGGCCACAGAGTGCTGCGCGCTGAGGGGCGTGCGCCCCGGGTCGAGGGTGAGGCGTTGGGCACCCGACTGGGACAGGACCTACTCGATCAGGGCGCCGGCGAGATTCTGCGCGCGATCTATGACCGCGCCTGACACCGTGGTGGTAACCCGCCCGCGTGGCCAGGAAGGGGCCATGATGCAGGCCGTCGAGCAGGCCGGTTTTCGGCCTGTGCATGTCCCGGCTCTTGCCATTGAGCCTCAGCCTCTGCAAGCACGCGAGCGCAATCGTTTGATGGATCTGGATCAGTACCGCGCCGCGATCTTTGCCAGCCCCAATGCGGTGCGGCTGGGGCTGGAGGCCCTGGAAAACTACTGGCCACAGTGGCCTACGGGCGTTGACTGGATCGGTGTGGGCGCGGCTACCGCCCGGGCGCTCCATGCCCAGGGTTTGCCGGCTCGTGCCCCTGAAGGCGGCTACAATTCCGAGGCGGTGTTGCAATTGCCGGGTCTGCAGGAGCTCACGGACTGCAAAGTCCTGTTGTTGCGCGGCGAAGGCGGCCGGGGCCTGATGGAAAAGACGCTGAGCGAACGAGGTGCAGCCGTGCACGCCGTGCCCCTGTATCGGCGCGACTGTGATAACAGCACCGTCTGGCCGGACCAGGCCGTCCTTGCCGTGCTGGTGACCAGCGTGGAAAGCTGGCAGTGTTTACGACAGCGAGCGCCGCTACCGCTGCGCCAGACGCGCGTGGTGGCGGGCAGCGAACGGATTGCCGAGGCGGCGCGAGCCGACGGTGTCGCTCAGGTGGCGGCCGCCGCCAGTCCCCGGGACGAGGATATGCTGGAATGTCTGAAAACGCATCAGCCGTAAAGCCGCGCCGCCGCGGCGGCGGCCTTGTATTGCTTCTCGTGGTGCTGGCCTTCCTGGCCGCGCTGGCAGGCGGCGGCTGGTACGGCTGGCAGCAATACCAGCGTCTGACCGAGCGCACGCAGGACTTGCGAACGGAACTGACCGCGGTCCGGGACCAGCTGCAGGCATTGCGCGGTGATCAGGAAAAACAACTGTCGTCGTTACGCGGGGATCTGAAAGATGTCCAAGGCGAGGTGGCAGCCCGTCGCCAGGAACTCCGGGCCCTGCGTTCCGGCGGTCAGACCACCTGGCTGCTGAATGAAGCCGAATCCCTGGCCAGCTTGGCACAGCAGCGTTTGCTCCTGAGCGGTGATCGCGCGGCGGCGGAGCGCCTGCTCGAAGCGGCGGATCGCGTCCTGGCCCGGATCGAGGATCCGCAGGTGACGCCGGTACGTGAGGCGCTTGCCGCGGATCTGGAAAAAGTCCGCGGCGCGCGTCAGGTCGATGCCACGGGTCTGGTGCTGCGTCTGGGCGGGCTGCGTTCACTGGTGGCAAAACTGACAGTCCCCGCGGGTACGCGCGGCGCGGATTCGTCCCCGGCGTCGGAGGTGCAGGAATCCGCGAACTGGTGGCAGCGGCTGCCGTTCACGGTGCGGCGCCACGACCAGCCCTTGCCTCTGCCGCTGGACGATACCCGGGCGTCACTGGTGCGGCTGCAATTGTTCAATGAGCTGCAACGCGCCCAGCTTGCTGTCATGCAGGCGCGGCCGAAACTTTACCGTGATGCGGTGGAAGCTACGCTCGCCGTTCTCTACACCTGGTTCCCGGCCGACCGGCGGCGGGTGCAGCAGCTGAAGCAGGCTCTCACCGAGTTGCGGCAGGCGTCGGTGGAGCAGGCCCTGCCCGAAATCGGCGGCGGTTTGCGCGCCCTCCGTGGGCTCATCGGTGAGCGCGGAGAGGATTCATGAAACGGTTGTTGCTGCTGCTCGCGGCCGTTCTGGTTGCCGGGGCGCTGGCCGCTCGGAGTCTGATGCGCGATACCGGCTATGTGCTGATCATGCACGGCCCGTGGGAGATCGAGACGAGTCTGGCGTTTTTGCTGTTGGTTCTGCTGCTGCTGGTTTTGGCCGTTGCGCTCGTGTCCCTCTTGCTGGCCGGGCTCTGGCAGCGGTTCTCGCCAGGGGCATGGCGTCGGCGCGTGCGCGGCCCCGTGGCGCGGCGCCGATTGAAGCTGGGATTTCGTGCGCTCACGGAGGCCCGTTTCGATAAGGCGGAACGCCTGTTCGTGGCCTCGGCTTCCGGCGAATGGCCTCTTGCTGCCTGGTTGGGCGCCGCCCGTGCGGCTGCACGGGCCGGGCGTACGGAGCGCGCGCGCGAGCATCTCGACCAGGCGCGCGCCCTGGATGGTGGGGAGCTGCCCGCCCAACTCGGGCTCGCGCGCCTGGACCGGGATCAGGATGAACCGGCCCGCGCCCGGCAGCGCCTCAGCGAACTGGGTCAGCGTTACCCCGATCATCCCGAGCGGCTCCAGTTGCTATGCGAAGTCCTCGAGCGTCAGGAGGACTGGCCGGCGCTGCGCGAACTGCTGCCCCGGTTGAGGGATGAAACGAGCGCCCAGCGCGCCCGGCTGCAGCGCCGTCTCTGGCTGGGCCTGCTGCGCTCGGCTGGTGAAGAGGCCGTCCGTGATCCCGCCGAGCACCGGCGTGCGCTGCACGCGTTGTGGAAACAGGTACCCGCCTTCCTGCAGCGCGACCCTTCTCTGCTGGCGCGCTATGCTGGCTATCTGGCCCAGGCGGGTGACGGTCGCGAGGCGCTGCGCCTGGTGCGCAAGGCGCTGGAGCGCGACTGGGACGATCGTCTGCCCCCGGTGCTGGAAGTCATCGAGGATGTGGCGCCCTCGACCCT
>CAYPKI010000042.1:7071-13501 GCA_964411265.1 uncultured Alcanivorax sp.
AACAGCTGGAGCAATGGCTTCAGGACCGTGCCGGTAATGGACCTCTGTTGATTACTGCCGGGCGCGTGGCGCTGCGCGCGCGCTTGTGGGGCCAGGCCCGGAGCTTTTTCCGCGCGGCCCTGGCCAGCAGCTGTGCCCAGACGGCTTATGAAGAACTGGCGCGGCTGCTGGATAGCCTGGATGAGGTGGAGGCGGCGCGGCGCTGCCGGGAAGACGCCATGAGCCTGGCGGCGCGCGAGCTTCCGGAACTGCCTCTGCCGTCAGCGGGAGAACGCTCATGAGCGCTGCCAGACCCGTGCTGCTGCCGGCACTGATCGTGATTGCGGATATACCCCTCTTCTGGGGGTTGGCCGAGCTGTTCGCGGGGCCGCTGTTGCTCAGCGCGGACCAGGTGGAACAGGGTGTGCCCTGGGTACTCCTGGTGGTCGGCGCCCTTCTACAGGCGCCGTTCGCCCATGTCGCCATTCAATCCCGAGAGCGCTAATTGGATTTGTCGGGGGGTGCTTCCCGGAGGCTTCGGGACGATGAAAGATGAGAGAAGAAAGCCAAAAGACGAAAGGTAAAGCCCGGGCATTGCTGGTGTCCCGGCTTGCACCTGGACCCCGCTGGGGGGCGCGTGCTGCTGCCGCGTCCAGAGCCGCCCGGCGAGAAATTTGTTTGGTCCAAGATACCGCCGCCGTGAAGACGACAAGCCCGGGCACATCCTGTTATCCGCTCCTTGCCCCTTACCTGGGCGCGTAATCGAAAACATCGGAATGAATGCAATCCGGGGGCATGCCGGCTGCCACCAGGGCGTCAAAGGCGGTCCAGACCATGGCGGGCGAGCCGGCTACATGGATCAGCGGCGTTTCGGTGGCAGGCAACTGCGCTACCGCCGCTTCGTGGGCGAGTCCCGTGGACTCACCCGGCGGGGCCTGTTCCGACAGCACCGGGATGTATTCCAGGGCCGGCATTTCCCTCTGCCAGTCCCGGGGCAGTGCGTCCAGATAAAGATCGACCTGCGAGCGCGCGCCCCAGAAGAGTTTGACCGGCTTTTGAAACCACTGATTTCGTAGATGCTCGATCATGGCCTTGGCGGGGGCGAAGCCGGTAGAGCCACAGACAAACCAGACAGGCCGATCGGGCAGGGCGTCGATGTAGCGCTCGCCGCCGGGCAGGCGCACGTCCAAGGTTTCGTTTGCCTGCAGCGCCGACAGGATGTCCAGCGAGGAGGAGTTGGCCGCGCCGTGGCGCACATGCAGTTCCAGATTGAATTGCTCTGCGTGCGGCGCCGTGGCGATGGAGAAGGGGCAGGGCCCCGCCGGCATGAGCAGCTCCAGATACTGCCCGGCATACCACTGCACTGGCGCGGTAGCCGGCAAGCGCAGCCATACTCGGGTGACGTCATGGTTGAGCGGTTCCAGGTTCAGGATTTGGCAACGAACTTCGTGTACGGGCAGCTCGCCCGGTGCGGCAACTTCCGACACCTTGTTTTGCCTTCGACGCAGGGAAATAGCGACGCAGTATAGCACTCCGGTTGTGTACTGTGACTTCTGTCTCCGCTCACGGCTGCGGTGTGCGTGATCGGTTATGCCGCGACGCCTTCGCGGTCCCTGCTGCGCGATCGGGGCGACATCCCTGCCCCGACCTGATGCCCGAGGCTCCCGTAAAGCGCGAGAGACAAGGAGCAAGGAAGAAACGCAGGCGTGTTCGACGCCTCGGAATGGTTTTGACACGCGCGTCCGCCGGAGCCTCCTGTTGATGCCTCGCGCCTCGCCCCTGTTCCAGCATGCTAACCTGTCCGACGAAGTCCGGACCCGGTGTTAACTATTTGACCGAATTCCTGCCAGTCATCTGCCTTATGGGCCCCACCTGCGCCGGCAAGACCGGGCTGGCCGTCGAATTGGTGCGCCGGTTGCCCCTGGAAATTGTCAGCGTGGACTCCACCCAGGTGTATCAGGGGCTGGATATCGGTACAGCGAAGCCAGACGCTGAGACCCTGGCCGAGGCACCCCACCGATTGCTCGATTTTCGCGACCCGGCTGAGCCCTATTCGGCCGCCCGGTTCTGCACCGATGCCCGCCGGGAAATCGACGACATTCGCGCGCGGGGCCGGGTACCGCTGCTCGTGGGCGGCACCATGCTCTATTTTCGTGCCCTGATCCGGGGACTGGCTCCCCTGCCCGAAGCAGACCCGCAGCTGCGTGCGCGTCTGGAGGCGCGTGCGGCCGCGCAGGGCTGGCCCGCGCTGCACCACGAACTGTCGGCCGTGGACCCGGAAACGGCGGCGCGCCTGGACCCGGAGGATCGTCAACGCTTGCAGCGGGCGCTGGAAGTTTACGAAGTCACGGGTGTGCCACTGTCAGAGCACCATCGGCGTCATCGCTGCGCTGTTGAATTGTCCGACAGCGAGGAGAGCGGGCAGTCGAACTTCCCTTTTACAGTATTGCCAGTAGCGGTGGTTCCGAATGAGCGTGCGCGCCTGCACGCACGCATTGAACAGCGCTTCCACGCCATGCTCGGTCAGGGTTTGGTGGACGAAGTGGCGCAACTGCGCCAGCGGCAGGACTTGCATCCGGACCTGCCCGCCCTCAAATCCGTAGGGTACAGGCAGGTGTGGCAGTACCTCGATGGCGCGTATGACCATGCGCGCATGGTTGATCGCGGTATCGTGGCAACGCGGCAACTGGCCAAGCGTCAGCTTACATGGCTGCGCGGCTGGCCGGGGCTGGAGTGGTTTTGGCTGGATGATCCGGCCCTGACGGATCGAGTGGCTAAACGCGTGTCCGCTTTTTTGGCGCCGCGAGAGGGTGTGCAGGAATGAAGCACACGCTGAACACCAGGGGCCGTTTTGTCGGCCTTACATGAATTGCGCTGATTCTGCCGGGCCCGTGCCCGGCTATTTGATCACCCGCGTGGGTAACTTCAAGGAGAAAAAAATGTCAAAGGGGCATTCGCTACAAGACCCTTATCTTAATGGGCTGCGTAAAGAGCGCATCCCGGTATCTGTTTTTCTGGTCAACGGCATCAAACTTCAGGGACAGGTGGAGTCGTTTGATCAGTATGTAGTGGTGCTGCGGAACACTGTGAGTCAGATGGTTTACAAGCACGCTATTTCCACGGTCGTGCCGGCTCGCAACCCGCGCAGCGGCACCGGCGGCCCTGCCCGCCAGGAAGATGACGCCATGGAAATGGAAGAGGACGACGGCGAAGGTCCGGAAGCCGTTTGATCGCCCGGGCGTCGTCGCTCAGGCCCGCGCCAACAACGCGCCCTGCTGGCGCCGAGTCGGGGTTTCATGGATTTCTTTGACCGCCTCGAGAGCACCCGCACGGGCAGTGCCGAACAGGCGGTGCTCGTGCATATCGATCTGCCCGACGGCGCCGGCGAAGACGAACGCCAGGAATTCCATCATCTGGTGACCTCCACCGGGGTAACTCCTGTCGCGGAGATCACCGGTCAGCGCAAGCGGCCGGATCCGGCCCTGTTCATCGGCCGGGGCAAGGCGGATGAAGTGGCCGATGCGGTGCGCGATACCGGCGCTCGGGTAGTGTTATTCAATCATGAACTCTCCCCGGCGCAGGAACGCAGCCTGGAACAGGTGCTGTGCTGCCGGGTGCTCGACCGCACCGGCCTCATCCTGGACATCTTCGCGCAGCGGGCGCGCACCCGCGAAGGCCGGCTCCAGGTAGAGCTGGCCCAGTTGCAGCATCTGGCGACGCGTCTGGTGCGTGGCTGGACGCACCTGGAACGCCAGCGCGGCGGCATTGGGCTGCGCGGACCGGGCGAGACGCAGCTGGAAACCGATCGGCGCCTGATCCGGGCGCGCATCGACAAGGTTCAGGGTCGGCTCAATAAAGTCAAGAAACAGCGTGCCCAGGGCCGGCGTGCGCGGCAACGCTCGGAAACACCCCTGATTTCCCTGGTGGGCTATACCAACGCCGGCAAGTCGACGCTGTTCAACCGCCTCACTCGGGCCGAGGTTCATGTCGCGGATCAGTTGTTTGCCACCCTGGATCCGACCCTCCGACGGGTCCGGGTCCCGGGACTGGGGCCGGCCATACTCGCCGACACCGTGGGTTTTATCCGCCAGCTGCCGCACCAATTGGTGGACGCCTTCAGCGCCACCCTGGAAGAAACCCGCGATGCCGACCTGCTGGTCCATATCGCCGATGCCTCCAGTCCGGAACGCGCCGATAACATTGCCGCCGTGGAAGCTGTGCTGGCGGAAATCGGCGCCGACGCGGTCCCGGTGCTGCACGTTTTCAACAAGGCGGATCTGGCAGGCAAGGAGCCGCACATCGACCGCGACGAACAGGGCTCCCCCTTGTGTGTCTGGATGTCGGCGCTGGATGGCGCGGGCATGGAGTTGCTGCACACGGCCGTGGCCGAGCGTATGGCGTCCAGCTGGGTTAATCGCTGGATTCAGTTGCCGCCCGACGCGGGTCGGCTGCGCTCGCGTCTGCATGACGCCGGCGAAGTCCTGAGTGAGGATTATGGCCACGACGGCAGCATGCTGCTGCACGTGCGCATCAACGCGGCACATTTTTACAACCTGCTGCGCGAGCAGGGGTTGAGCGAAGACGAGATTGCACTGGCGTCCGCGCCGGTTGCAGGGGATACTACCCCCTCCTACAATCCCACAAGCTCGCACAACGCCGGATAACGGAGAAGCCAATGGGCTGGAATGAACCGGGTGGCCGAGGAAATGGCCCCCGCGACCCCTGGGGTGGCGGTGGTGGTAACCAGGGGCCGCCGGACCTGGATGAAGTCATCCGCAATCTGAAAGACAAGTTCAAGGCCAACTTCGGAGGGGGTGGTGGCAATCGCGGCTCCGGCTCCGGAGGTGGCCGACCCTCCATGAATCCGGCACCGCTGATCGGCATCATCGTGGTCGTGCTGCTCGGGGTGTTCGGCGCCTGGGGCATCTTCCAGGTGGACGAATCCGAGCGCGCCGTGGTGACGCGCTTCGGCGAGTTCGACCGGATGGTGAATCCGGGTCTGAACTGGCACACGCCCTTGTACGAAAATTACTACAAGGCCAACGTCACCCAGACGAGCAATTACCGGATCGAGCAAAACATGCTCACCCGGGACACCAATATCGTCTATGTGGATCTGGGTGTGCAGTACCGGGTCGTGGATCCCAAAGCCTACCTGCTGCGCATCGCGCGTGCCACCGAAGCCCTCGAGAACTCTACCGAGAGCGCGCTGCGCTATGTGGTGGGCAATTCCTCCATGAACGACGTGCTCCGCGACCAGCGTGAGCAAATCCGCGTCAATGTGGAAAAGCGACTGCAGAACTATCTCGACCGGTATAACACGGGGCTCCGTGTAGTGAATGTGGCGTTGAACGAAACGGCCGCGCCCGAGCCGGTGCGTGACGCCTTCAATGACGTCGCGCGGGCCCGCGAGGATCAGGACCGGTTCGAGAAAGAGGCGCAGGCCTATGCCAACAGCATCATTCCGGAAGCCCAGGGCAAGGCCACGCGCCTGCGCGAGGAAGCGCGCGCCTACCGCGAGGAAATCGTGTCCCGGGCCACGGGTGACACCCGGCGCTTCGAGCAGTTGCTGACCGAGTATCAGCGCGCACCGGCGGTAACCCGCGAGCGCCTCTATCTGGAAACCATGGAAAACGTGCTCGGCAAGACCGGCAAGGTCATGGTGGATGTGGATGGTGGCCAGAACATGATGTATCTGCCGCTCGACAAGATCACGCAGAAACACCGCCGTTCGAGCGCCAGCGGGGCTGATTCCGGTTCCTCCAGCGGCAGCTCGTCCTCGTCGTCGTCATCCTCGTCGTCGTCTTCGACGTCGCGTTCGGGCGGTTCGGCGGCGGGCGCCGATGACGGCGGCAGCCTTTACAGCAGCGGCAACACGGAGATTCGCTGATGACACCCAAGAGCTTGCTCTCAATCGTCGCCGCTTTTCTGCTGGTGCTGCTGGCGCTAGATTCGTACTTCATTGTCGAGGAAACGGAAAAAGCGGTTCTCAAACGCTTCCAGGAAATCGTCAAGCCGGACATTCAACCAGGTCTCTATTTCAAGGTGCCGCTGATCGACAAGGTGGTCAAAACGGACGCCCGGATTCTGTCCTATGACATGGACACCGAGTCTTTCATTACGTCCGAGAAAAAGCTGCTCCAGGTGGATGCCTTCGTGATCTGGCGCATCGAGGACGTGCAGCGCTATATCACCACCGTGGGGAGCACGGCGGGCGCTACCAAGCAGCAAATCAAGTTCTACGCGCACGAGCTGCTGGATCCGCGCGTGAACGAAGGACTGCGCAATGAGTTCGCCGAACGCAATGTGCAGGAAGTCGTCTCCGGGGAGCGTGAGGACGTCATGGATGCCGTGGCCGATCGCGTGAATGAGAAAACCAAGAAGGATCTGGGCATCCAGGTGCTTGATATCCGCGTCAAGCAGGTCGACTGGCCGGAAGAAGTGCGCGGCC
>CAYPKI010000042.1:13511-15448 GCA_964411265.1 uncultured Alcanivorax sp.
GGGTATTCGACCGCATGCGCTCCGAGCGGGAACGGGATGCCGCCGAACACCGGGCCACGGGTCGGGAAACGGCGGAAGAAATCCGTGCCGAAGCGGACAAGCAACGCACGGTGTTGCTGGCCGAGGCGCGCCGGGACGCTCAGGAACTTCGGGGCGAGGGTGACGCCAAGGCGACGAAGATCTATGCCGATACCTTCAGCCAGGACGAGGAGTTCTTCAGCTTCTACCGGAGCCTGCAAGCGTACCGGAACAGCTTTGACCAGGGCAGCGACATCATGGTCCTGGAGCCGGACAGTCAGTTCTTCCAGTACCTGAACAATAGCGAAGGCCGCTGAGCCAGCCGTTGTAGCCGGGCTCCCGAGTTCGGCTGACGTTGTACCGGGCATGGCGCCCGGTTTTTTGTGATTAACGCTGCCCGTGCAGCCGTCGTGCGCCGGAGGTGAGAGCGATGGACTGGATCCTGGTCCTGCAGGCGCTGTTTCTGGTGATGGTCGTGGAAGGTATTCCGCTGTTTCTCGCTCCCGGGCGCATGCGGGCGGCCGCGGCAGTGCTGATCCAGACAAATGATAACTATCTGCGTATAACGGGGCTGGTATTGATGCTGCTGGGCGCGGGTATGATTTTTGTTCTTTCACGGTAGGGCTGTTCATGACGCGCCAGGAACAATGGTTGCTGCCCGAAGGGGTGGAAGAGCTTCTGCCCGGGCGCGCGGCGGTGATCGAGCAACTGCGCCGACGCCTGCTGGATCTCTACGCAGGCTGGGGCTATGAGCTCATCTTTCCGCCCCTGATCGAGTTTCTGGAGTCGCTGTTCAACGGCGGCGGCCGGGATCTCGAGCGCCAGACCTTCAAGATCACGGATCAACTGACCGGTCGTCTCATGGGCGTGCGCGCGGATATCACCCCCCAGGTGGCGCGCATGGATGCCCATAGTCTGCGCCGGCCCGGTCCGTCCCGGCTTTGTTATTGCAGCTCGGCCTTGCGGACCCAAGCGAGTCCCCCGGATGGCTCACGCATTCCCTATCAGGTGGGGGTGGAACTCTTCGGCCATGCCGGCCTGGAAAGCGACGAAGAGGTGCTTTCGCTGCTGCTGGAAACCCTGGCGCTGGCGGAGGTGGGCCCGGTCACCCTGGATCTGGGTCATGTCGGTCTTTATCGCGCCCTGGTGGCGGCCGCCGGCCTGAATGAAGACGACGAGGTGGAACTGGAGGATGTCTTCCGGCGCAAGTCCGCCGCCGATCTGGACGCTTTCCTGCAGGCCCGCGCGTTGCCGGATCAAGCTCGGCAAGCGCTGGCGGCGCTGCCCTGGTTGGCAGGTCCGCCCGCGGTGCTGAAAGAGGCGCGCGGGCGTCTGGGCGGCTTCGGAGGAGCCGTGGCGTCTGCCCTGGACGAGCTGGAGAAACTCACGGCCCGGCTGATTGAACATTATCCCTGGGTGGATCTGCATCTGGATCTGGGCGAGTTGCGCGGCTATCACTATCATACGGGCTTTGTTTTCGCCGCCTGGACGCAGGGACACAGCGAACCCCTGGCGAAGGGCGGGCGCTATGACCAGATCGGCGAAGTCTTCGGTCGCGCCCGCCCGGCCACGGGTTTCAGCGCCGACCTCAAGTCCCTGGCCCGGTGGCCGGAGCAATCAGCGCCGGGCGGCATTCTCGTGCCCGCGGAGCTGGAGGGCGCGGACGTGACCGCGGAAATGCGCCGCTTGCGAGCGGCCGGTGAACGGGTGGTGCGGGGTTTACCGGGCGTTACCAATGACCCGAGCGTCCTGGGCTGTGACCGCCAATTGAGCCGCGACGGCGACGGCTGGCGCATCGTCGATCTCTGAATTCTTTTATGTAGCCGGAGCGAAGACAGGCATGGGCAAGAATGTAGTCATTCTGGGCACCCAGTGGGGCGACGAGGGCAAGGGCAAGATCGTGGACCTGCTGACCGAGG
>CAYPKI010000043.1:0-1156 GCA_964411265.1 uncultured Alcanivorax sp.
AAGGGGCTCTGAAGGCAGCCGGTATTCGGGTGGAAGATCGCAACCGCGCCTCGGGGCTGTTTTATCTGCGTCTGTCCGACGAGCTGGAAAGCGGCGATGACCGGGCGCGGCTCAAGCTGAGCCAGACCGCCAACGGCATTCAGGTAGCCGTGCTCCAGCGCAAGAGCGAGACCTTGCTCGATCCGGAGGCGGCTCAGATGCTGCTGGAACGGATTCACGATCAGTTGTGAGATTCGCCTCCCTGGGCAGCGGCAGCAAGGGCAACGCTACCCTGATTGAAGCGGGGGATACGCGGATACTGCTGGATTGCGGCTTCGGCGTGCGGGAGACGGAAAAGCGCCTGGCGCGCCTGGACGTCCCGCCCGCGAAGCTGAGTGCGATTGTGGTGACCCACGAGCACAGTGATCACATCCAGGGCGTGGCGGCGCTGGCGCGCCGTCATGATCTACCCGTGCATTTGACCTTCGGTACGCGCCGGGCGGCCAGCTCGGGTCGGCACAGGCTCGACGGTGTCGTCTGCCATGAGGTGCGTGCAGAGCGCCCGTTTTACGTCGGCGAGGTGGAAGTGGAACCGGTTCCCGTGCCTCATGATGCGCACGAACCCTGTCAGTATATTTTCCGCGTACACGACCATGTGCTCGGGGTCCTCACGGATCTGGGTATGCTGACACCCCATGTAGTGCGCTCCTTTGGTGAATGTGATGCCCTGGTACTGGAATGTAACCATGACCCGGAATTGCTGGCGGCGGGGCCTTACCCGCCCGGGCTCAAGCGGCGAGTCGGTGGCGAGCTGGGGCATCTCAATAACGCCCAGGCGGCGGATCTGCTGCGCCGCATCAATCAGGATCGCTTGCGGCATCTGGTGCTGTGCCATTTAAGCGAGCAAAACAACACCCCTGAGCACGCTTTGTCCGCGGTGCAGGAGGTTATGCCGGTGGGGCATGAGCGCGTCCGGGTGGCCTGTCAGTCGGCGGGCTTTAATTGGCTGGAGGTATAAGCTTGGAATCCGCGAAGCAACTGTACGCCGGCAAGGCGAAATCCGTGTACGAAGCCGAGGATCCGGATCACGTCATCCTCAGCTTTCGAGACGACGCCTCGGCTTTCGACGGCAAGCAGGTGGAGCGCCAGGACCTGTTTAGCCAGTACGCACTGGCAG
>CAYPKI010000043.1:1166-5695 GCA_964411265.1 uncultured Alcanivorax sp.
CGTGGAATGTGTGGTCCGCAATCTGGCCGCCGGCAGCCTGTGCCGCCGTCTGGGCATCGCGGAAGGGCGCGAGCTGGAACCGCCCACCTTCGAGCTGTTTCTCAAGGACGATGAACGCGGGGATCCCATGATCAACGAATCCCATGTGCAGACCTTCGGCTGGGCTACGCCCGAGCAGATGGCGCGAATGAAAACGTTGACGTATCAAGTCAATGAGGTATTGCGTGAGCTCTTCCGGGACGGCGGCATGTTGTTGGTGGACTACAAGCTCGAATTCGGGCTGTTCCGAGGGGCGGTAATGCTGGGTGACGAGTTCACCCCGGATGGCTGCCGGCTCTGGGATCGCGACACCCGCGAGAAGATGGACAAGGACCGTTTTCGCCAGGGGCTGGGCTCGGTGGTTGAAACCTATGAGGTGGTGGCCCGCCGTCTGGGACTGGGCCTGGAGCTGGACAACTGAGCGGGGCGCTTGTGATTTCGCCCGGGCTGTAATTCAATAGAAGCCGTAATAATAACGACGACGGGAGGCCTGATAATGAAAACGTTGAGCAAGGCCGCTGTGATTGCCGTTTTGGCGAGTACGCTGAGCGGCTGCTTCCTGACCAAGGTGGTTACCACACCCATGCGCATTGTCGGCGCCGCCGGTTCGGTGGTGGGTGCGGCAGTGTCGGTGGTGCCTACGGTGGGCAATACCGCTGACGAAGCCCTGGAAAGCGTGGACAAGACGATCGACGAAACCGCGGACAAGATCGACAAGGTGCCGATCTGAGCGGGAATCCCTGTGCCGCCCACAGGCGGGATTTTTTCCACGCAAAACCCGGTTGGGCGAGCTTTATAGCGAAACCGGGCATTGCGTGCCACCAGCCCGGTTAGCCGGGGACGGGGCGTTTGTGCGCGATCCCGCGGTCTATGAACGTTACCCCCAGGCTCGACGTTGCACTGCCTACCCGGACGGGCCGTAGGGCGCCGGCAGGATACCCGACCCAGCCACAGCAAAAGCCGTGTAGGCGTGAAGAGCGGTTCGGGACCAGGTTGTTTTGCTGTTGCGAGTGAAAACGGGCCGGCGGCTTGCGTCCGGCCCTCATACGGACCACCATTCTGCGCCGTTATTTTGAACCGGGAGCCCGCGGGCTCCCCGAAGAGGGACGATTATGTATCGCATTCAGACCCTGAATCAGATCTCCGTACGAGGCCTGGAACGCTTGCCTCGGGAGGAGTACGAAGTCGCCAGTGATCTGGGCAACCCCGACGCTATTCTGGTGCGCAGCGCGGAACTGGAGCCCGGACCCGGGGTGGAATCGGTGAAGGCAGTCGGCCGGGCCGGCGCCGGGGTGAATAACATTGCCGTGGACGCGTTCACCGAGCGTGGCGTGCCGGTGTTCAATACACCGGGTGCCAATGCCAATGCCGTTATGGAACTGGTCCTGGCGGGCCTGTTGCTGGGCTCGCGGGGTATCCTCGAGGGGGTTGAGTGGACGCGCGGACTCGATATCAACGACCCGGACGAAATGCATGCCGCTGTAGAAGCGGAGAAAAAGCGCTTCAAGGGCCGGGAGCTGCGCGGCAAGGTGCTCGGCATCGTGGGCCTGGGCGCCATCGGCTCGCGCGTGGCCGAAGTGGCCATGGATCTGGGCATGACGGTGGTGGGCTATGATCCGGCCCTGTCGGTGGAAGCCGCGTGGCGTTTGCCCAACCGGGTAGAACGCATGGAAAACCTGCAGGCGCTGTTCTCGCGCTCCGATTACATCACGCTGCACCTGCCTTTGTTGGACGCGACTCGGGGACTGGTGAATGAGGAAATCCTGCGGAATGTGAAAGAGGGCGCGCGCCTGTTGAATTTCGCACGCGAGGGTGTCGTGGACGATGAGGCGGCGGTGGCTGCGCTCCGTGAAGGGCGGCTGGAGCGTTATCTTACTGATTTCCCGTCGCCACTGTTGCAGGGTGAACCGGGCGTCGTTGCCTCGCCCCACCTGGGCGCGAGTACGGCCGAATCCGAGGAAAACTGCGCTATCATGGCCGCTGACGAGCTCCGCGATTTTCTGGAGAATGGCAATATCACCAATGCCGTGAACTTCCCTTCCCTGACGCTCGAACGCACGGGCGGCTATCGCCTTGCGGTTACCAACCGTAACGTTCCCCGTATGCTGGGTCATGTACTCTCGGTGCTGGCCGATGCGGACATTAACGTGGTCGATATGCTCAACAAGAGCCAGGACGATATCGCGTATAATCTGCTCGACCTGGAAGCCCGGCCGGACGAGAGTGTCATGGAAACCCTGGGCCAGATCGAGGGTGTGATCAACGTGCGGTCGGTGGATGGCTGAAGTGTCGTCCACGGGCGTGCATGGAAGAGGCGCGTCGGGGTCGATTCCCGGTCCGAGCCGGATGAGAACAACAAAAATGGGGGAAGAGCCTCGATGGCTGTGCGTATTCTTTGCCTGAGCATATTATTAATGATCGGCACCCTGGCGGGTGCCGACCAGGGCGGCCAGGGGGATGCCCGCTCCCCGGGGCCGCAAAAGAAGGGCGCGGAAAAGAAAGGCCCCGCAGAGACCGGGCCTGATGGCCTGATGATGGGCTACGGCTTCGTGAATAATGTCAACGGCATGAATCTGGAATGGGCTTTCGAGCACAACAGCGTCTATGCCATCCCGGGTGTCTATTTCGACTCCACCGGCGCGCGCCGTGACGAGGTGGCCTGGGTAGCCGGTTTTCGGCATCGGCTGGAAGGCGGCACCATGGGCGAAGACGGCTTTTTCAACGGTGTCATGGTCGGGCATCTGGATGGCACTGTCGGCACCGATCGTCTGGGCGCCGGCGGCGAGCTGGGCTACCAGTGGGCGGCAGACCATACCCGCTGGACGCTGAGTGCCGGATTGGTGGCTCTGGAAGACCAGCCACGATTTGGTGACAGCGTGGAACCGGAAGCCTTTTTCGCCTTCAGTGTAAGCCTGCTTTAACGCGCATCCCCCCGTTACACCTCAACTGCACCGCAAGTTTTGCACAAAGCTGACGTTGCTCGCCTGTGCCCGGCGCGTAGCTCCCATCTGACGCCCCGATGTACCTTTACATATACATAACTTGTTGATTTTTAAATGATAACTTCTTCTGTGTATTTTTTCGGCAGTTTGGGGACAAGCCCGTCATTACGGGGCTTGGACGGCATTGCCCGCAAATTGCCCACAGAGTTATCCACAAATTCTGTGGGTAACTGCAGATCCGTTTGCGGCTCGACATCCTGCCTGGTCGTTGACGGATCGGGTGATTTGACTCGGCGTATGGATCTACTATAGTCGGACAATCCCGCGGGCTCTCGGGTTTTGTTGTTAAACAATCAGGGGGAAGGTGTGAGTTTTCAGGCTCGGCAAAGTCTTTCGCAACAGATTGCCGAACACGTCGCGCGTCAGATCATTCAGGGGGATCTATTGGCGGGTGATCGCATTCAGGAGCTGCGAGTGGCTTCCGAGCTGGAAGTCAGCCGGGGTTCTGTGCGCGAAGCCCTGCTGATTCTGGAGCGCCGTCATCTGATCGATATCCTGCCACGCCGTGGCGCGGTGGTGAAGGAAATGTCCGAAGACCATGTGCACAGCCTCTATGAGGTGTTCCAGGTGCTCATGGGGCTGGTCGCACGCAAAGCGATCAAATCCATGGAAGAGGCTGATCTTGACAGCTTCATCGAGCTGATTCATGAGCTCCAGCAGGAAGCGGAAAACCGCAATGTTGAAAACTTTTTCGAAAGCAGTTTCCACTTTTTTGAAAAGGCCTACGCCTTTGCCGGCAATCCCTTTGTGGAAGACATTTTGATGAATGTGCAGCCGGCCATCCAGCGCGCGTTCTATATGGCCCTGCATCTGGACGACAACGAAATGAAAGAGTGTCTGTCCTTTTTCAAGGCGATTGTGGAAACCATTTTCCAGCGGGATGTGCGCTCGGCACTGGAAATTATTCGCGAATTCGCCGAGCACCAATCCTCGCTGGTGCAGGACTCCATCATGCGCGCGCGCCAGATCGAGGCCGCCTCGGGCAAGGGTCGCCAGTCGAAAAGCTGAGTTCAGGCCTCCGGCGAGGCCAGCTGTTCCGTGCGCAGCAGGGTGCCCGCGATCACCGCTACGGGCATGATCAACAAGTTCACCAGCGGCATCATGGTTAGCGCTAGCACCAGGCAGCCGAAGGCCAGCACCAGCCAGCGACGGCGCTGCATTTCCACGAGCATGCCGGCAAAGGATACCTGTCGGTTATCCGCGCTGAAATCCAGATACTGCATGGCCATCATCCAGCCCGACCAGGCGAACCAGATCACCGGCGCCAGCACATTGATGCCCGGAATGAGCGAGAGAATGCCCACAGCGACCAGCAACAAGAGCGCGCGCCAGAGCCAGTACCAGGTCTTGCGGGCTTCCCGGCGGAACATGCGCACCGCCATGGCGGGCAGGCTTTCGGCGGGCATCGACACGCCCGTGACCTGAATGTCGACCTTTTCGGCGAGAAAGCCCATGAAGGGCGCGGCGATCAGCTGAACGCCCATGGTG
>CAYPKI010000043.1:5774-9555 GCA_964411265.1 uncultured Alcanivorax sp.
AGAAGCTGCGCGGCGGCTACCAGCGTCTCTATGACGGTGTTCAACCAGGCCCAGCCCGCTTCCAGGCCCGCTGTTGCGCTCTCGATCCAGCCGCTGATCCAGTGAACAGACAGTATATAGAGTACGCCGAAGAGCACTACATTGAACACCAGGGGCATCATGACCCAGGGCCGCAAAGCGCGGCTGCGCGCCAGCTGCGTGGCCCGGATCAGGTACTGTACGGCGTCACGGATGGCTTGCATGGCGGAATGCGCCCGGTGGCGGTAACGACGGCCAAGCGTGCCGTGGCCGCGCGGCCATGGCAAGCCCCGTTACGGCCATGCAAAATACGCTTCCGGCGTTAGTGCCAGCGGCAAATTTTCTATACACTACGCGGATTTCGGTCGGGTCTGGAATGCGCGCGCCGTACCAGGCTCCGGCGGCGTTGCATTGAAGGCCGTCGAACGGCCGGTAGCCGTCACCTGCGGCGATAATTCCTATGGATTGTGTTGTGTAATCGCCTATGCGTCTGAAAAGTGTCAAACTCGCTGGTTTTAAGTCCTTCGTGGATCCCACCACGGCGCAGTTCCCGCACAACATGACCGCCATTGTCGGGCCCAACGGCTGCGGCAAGTCGAATATTATCGGTGCCGTGCGCTGGGTCATGGGCGAATCTTCCGCCAAGTATCTGCGCGGCGAGTCCATGGCCGACGTGATTTTTAATGGCTCAAACGCGCGCAAGCCCGTGGCGCAGGCCTCCATCGAGCTGGTCTTCGATAACTCCGAGGGCAAACTGGGCGGTGAATACGGACGCTACTCCGAGATCTCGGTCAAACGCCAGGTGACCCGCGACGGTCAGTCGAACTATTTCCTCAACGGCACCAAGTGCCGACGCCGCGACATTACCGACATCTTTCTGGGCACGGGCCTGGGTTCGCGCAGTTACGCCATTATCGAACAGGGCATGATCTCGCGGCTGATCGAGGCCAAGCCCGAAGAACTGCGCGTCTATGTGGAAGAAGCCGCCGGCATTTCCCGCTACAAGGAGCGCCGCCGCGAGACGGAAAATCGCATCCGGCGCACCCGCGAGAACCTGGATCGGCTCAATGACATTCGTGAGGAGCTGGACCGTCAGCTCGAGCGCCTGTCCCGGCAGGCCTCGGCGGCCGAGAAATACAAGCGCTACAAGGAAGAAGAACGCCAGAAGGAAGCCGAGCTGACGGCGTTGCGCTGGCGTGACCTCAATGCCCGGGTGTCACAGTTCGAGGCAACGATCGGCGAACTGGAGGTTCAGGCGGAAGCACGCACGGCTGACCAGCGACAGGTGGATGCGGAGCTGGAGCGCCTGCGTGAGTCGCACAACGAGGTTCAGGAGCGCTTCAGTCAAGTCCAGCAGCAGTTCTACGAGCTGGGTTCAGAGGTAGCGCGTCTGGAGCAGACCATTCAGCACCAGCGTGAGCGCAAGCAGCAACTGTCTCAGGAGCTGGCTCAGGTGGAAGAAAACTGGCGCGAGACCAGCGAGCACCTGCGCAAGGACGGCGACCAGATCAATGAGCTGGACCGCCGGCTGCGTGAAATCGAGCCCGAGCTGGAAGAGGCGCAGGCGCGCGAGGAGCAGTCCGCCGAAACCCTGGCCTCGGCGGAAGAGACCATGCAGCAATGGCAGCAGGAGTGGGACAGTTTCCAGAACAGCGCCCAGGAATCCCGGCGCCAGGCGGAAGTGGAGCAGTCGCGCATTCAGCACCTGGAGCAGTCCATTGAGCGCCTGGATGACCGGATCCAGCGGCTGGAGCAGGAGCAGGCCTCGCTGGATTCCGGTCCCCTGGCTGAGGAGATGCGCGAGCTCGAGCAGAGCCAGCGGGACTACCAGGATCAGCTTGAGGAAGTGGAAAATCAAAGCGCCCGGCTCCAGGAGAAAATGGATCAACAGCGCCGGGCCAACACCGAGGCCGGCGAAGCGCTGGACGCCGCGCGCGGCGAGCTGCAGCAGGCGCGGGATCGCCACACTTCCCTCGAAGCCATGCAGAAGGCGGCCATGGGCGATGATGGCGCCGTCAGTGCGTGGCTCGAGCGTCACGGGCTGAGCAATCAGCCGCGGCTCGCGGATCGGCTACAGGTGGCCGCAGGCTGGGAGCGGGCCGTGGAGGCGGTGCTGGGGACGGCTCTGCAGGGCATCTGTGTGGATGGACTCGATGCCGTCCAGGATTGGCTCACCGACCTTGAGCATGGCGATGTGTGCCTGCTGGCCGCGCGCGCGGACGGCTGGAGCGGAGCACGAGGCGAGCCCCTGTCGCGGCAGGTGGAGGGTGCGCCCGCCGGCCTGGTGGCGGGCATCTATGCCACCTCGACCCTGGGGGAAGCGCTGGCGCTGCGCGAACAGTTGAATCCGGGCGAATCCGTGGTGACCCGCGACGGTATCTGGGTGGGACCGGACTGGCTGCGTTGTCGCCGACTGGATGACTCCGAGGCGGGCATTCTTGAGCGGCGTCAGCAGCTGGAGGAGCTGGACGAGACCATTGCCGCGGGCGAGGATAAGGTGGAAAACCTGCGCCGGCAACTGGAAGAGGGGCGTCAACGCTTGCAGGAGCTCGAAGACGAGCGCGAGCAGACACAACAAGGCGCCAGCCGATTGCACCGGGAACTGGGCGAGGTGAACGCGCAGGTAAGCGCGCGGCAGGTACGGCTGGAACAGATCACCCAGCGCCGCGAGCGCCTGGGCAGTGAACTGGACGACTGTCGGCGGCAGCGCGAGGAGGAACAGGAGCAGCTGCGTCAGGCGCGGGGTGTGCTCACCGAGGCGCTGGACGCCATGGAGCAGGATAATGAGCAACGTGAGGCTCTGCTGGCCCGGCGTGACGAGCACCGCCAGCAGTTGGATCAGACCCGGGATCAGGCGCGCCAGGATCGCGACCGGCGTCATGAGCTCGCCATGGAGGTGCAGCAGACGCGCACCCAGGCGGACTCGCTTCGACAGGGGTTGGAGCGCCTGGACGCTCAGGTGGCCGCGCTCAGCGAACGCAAGAACCTGCTGGAAGGGCAGCTGGAGGAAGCCGGCGATCCGGGCGCCGAGCTCCAGGGGCAGCTGGACGAGAAGCTCGAGGTCCGGCTAGAAGCGGAGAACCGCCTCACAGACGTTCGCCGAGAGCTGGAGGACGTCGAGCATCAGGTGCGTGAACTGGAGCAGCGCCGCCAGCAGTATGAAAAGCAGGCGGCCGAGGTGCGTGAGCAGCTCGACAGCAAGCGTTTGGAGTGGCAGGAGCTCAAGGTGCGCCGCTCAACCCTGCAGGAACAGCTGGGCGAGGGGCATTTTGATCTCGATACGCTGCTGAGCCATCTGCCGGAGGAAGCGGACGAGAGCGAGTGGAGTTCGGAACTTGACCAGATCCGGCAGCGCATCAGCCGGCTGGGCCAGATCAATCTGGCGGCCATCGACGAGTACCAGACCCAGTCCGAGCGCAAGGAATACCTGGACAAGCAGGACAGCGATCTCAACGATGCCCTGCAGACGCTGGAAAACGCCATCCGCAAGATTGACAAGGAAACCCGGACCCGCTTCAAGGAGCACTTCGAACGCATTAACAAGGGTTTCCAGGAACTCTTTCCCAAGGTCTTCGGCGGTGGTCACGCCTATCTGGAAATGACAGGGGAGGACCTGCTGGATACGGGCGTCACCATCATGGCGCGCCCGCCCGGTAAGCGGAATAGCACCATTCATTTGCTCTCGGGCGGCGAGAAAGCGCTCACGGCACTATCGCTGGTGTTTGCGATCTTCCAGCTCAATCCGGCGCCGTTCTGCATGCTG
>CAYPKI010000043.1:9565-11226 GCA_964411265.1 uncultured Alcanivorax sp.
CCGGGTGCAGTTCATTTATATCACCCACAACAAGATCACCGTCGAGATGGCGCACAGTCTCATGGGGGTCACCATGCAGGAACCGGGCGTGTCCCGGCTGGTGTCGGTCGATGTGGACGAAGCAACGGAAATGGCGGCGATCTAGCAGGCTGTCGGGAAAACCCCTTGCGCACTCAGCGTGGCCTGAAGCGTGCAGCTGTTGTACTGTGTTGCGACGGACAGGGTGGTTCCCTTCCGCGCAACAATGTGAAGCAGATACGCGCTTCAGGCCGGGCCCTGCGGGGCTTTCAGGCTGGCCCGCTGTCATCGTTGCCATTTTTCGAGGGTAGACACCCGCCTTCAAAATGGCGCCTCAATGGCTAACCAGCGTGAGAGCCCGGGTAGGCAACGGGTTTTCAACCGCCTGCTGGCGGATGCGAGCCCGACCGGGGGACAGCGGTGGAGCTTCGGCAGGCCGGGCCTGTCCGTTTAGACTGGAACCCGGAGTGACGGCATCCGCGACGGGGAATCACGAGGCACGGGTTTATGGGACTCAACCTGGAAACATTAATCGGCATTCTGATCATTTTGATTTTGCTGATTGTCGCCGACGGCGTGCGACGCATGGTGCGTGAGCACCGCAGCCGTTTGCGTATCAAGGTGGACCCGCGCGTCGGCGATGAGCCCGATACCGACCCGGACAAGAACCCGGAACTGCCCGGCGGGGGTGCTCGGGTCGTTAGTCCGGAGTCCGGAGAGTCGGTCAACGCGGATGACGACGATCAAGCGCCGCCGCTGGTCATGGAGGCGGAGGAGGGATCGGCGGTTTCGTCGACGGGGGCGGAACAGCAGGCACTTTTCCCGGACGCCCGTGAACCTGCGCCGGAGCCCGAATCCGCGGCGGCTACCGATGAGATTGTGGAAGTCATCGTCGTCCATGTGGTGTCGCCCAAACCGCACAAATTCGATGGGCAGGCTCTGTTGCGCAACCTGCTGGAGCAGGGGTTGCGCTTCGGCGAGATGAACATTTTTCACCGCCATGAGCAGCAGAACGGGCGCGACGAACTGCAGTTCAGCATGGCCAATGCCCTGGAGCCGGGGATTTTTGATATCGATACCATGGAAGAGCAGCAATTCAGCGCGTTGTCCTTTTTTCTGAGGCTGCCCGGGCCCAGCCGTCCCCGGGACGCGCTGGATCGCATGCTGGCTTCGGCGCGCAAGATCGCTCAGTCGCTGGACGGCGAACTGCGCGACGAGCAGCACAGCGTGCTCATGCCGCAGACCGTGGAACACCTGCATGAGCGGGTTCAGGAGTTCGAGCGCCGCCAGCGCGTACCCCATGACCACTGACATCGACCAGCGCATCCGCGAGCTGACCGAGCAGCTCAATCACTGGAGCTACCGCTACTATATTCTCGACGACCCGGCTGTGCCGGACGCCGAATACGACCGCGCCTTTCGTGAGCTGGAAGAGCTGGAAGCGCAATACCCGGACAGGGTCCAGCCTGATTCGCCCACCCGGCGCGTGGGCGAGCAACCGCTCGCCGAATTCGATACCGTGCGCCACGAAGTGCCCATGCTCTCGCTGGGCAATGCGCAATCAGATGACGAGGTGATCGCATTTGATCGCCGCGTGCGGGAAGCGCTGGGCATCGACCAGGTTGCGTATGTTGCCGAACCGA
>CAYPKI010000043.1:11236-11888 GCA_964411265.1 uncultured Alcanivorax sp.
AGCCTGTTGTATCGTCAGGGCGAGCTGGTGCGCGCGGCCACGCGCGGTGATGGCCAGACCGGCGAGGACATCACCGCCAACGCCCGCACCATCCGCAATATTCCCCTGGTGCTGGATGATGCGCAGCCGCCAGCGGTGCTGGAAGTCCGGGGCGAAGTGGTCATGCCCCAGCGCGGCTTTGCCGGCCTCAATGAGCGCCGCCGCCAGCGTGGCGAGACGCCCTTTGCCAATCCGCGCAACGCTGCCGCGGGCAGTTTGCGCCAGCTGGATTCGCGCATTACCGCGGAACGCCCCCTGCAGTTCATGGGCTACAGCATCGCGCGCCTGGAAGGACGCAGCTGGCCCGATACCCATGGCACCACGCTCGATTGGTTACGCGCCTGGCGTTTCGATATTAGTCCGGAGCGCGCTTATGGCGAGGGTGTAGACGAATTGCTGGCGGTTTACCGGTCGATCCTCGAGCGCCGGGACGAGCTGGATTACGACATCGACGGGGTGGTCTACAAAGTGGATCGGTTCTATTGGCAGCAGCAGCTGGGTTTTCGCTCGCGCGAGCCCCGCTGGGCGCTGGCGCACAAGTTCCCGGCGCGCGAGGAGCTGACCGTGCTTCGGGATGTGGAATTTCAGGTGGGCCGTACCGGGGCAATTACGC
>CAYPKI010000043.1:11898-13761 GCA_964411265.1 uncultured Alcanivorax sp.
GCACAACATGGACGAGATCGAGCGTCTGGACCTGCGCAAGGGCGATACGGTAACGGTGTACCGTGCCGGGGATGTCATTCCCAAAGTGGTGGGGGTGGTGACCGAACGCCGACCCGCGGATGCCCGCGCCATTACCATGCCCGCGCAATGTCCTGCCTGTGGCAGCGAGATTTATCGCCCCGAAGGCGAAGTGATTGCCCGCTGCACCGGTGGTCTCGTCTGTCCGGCGCAGCAGAAGGAGGCCATCAAGCATTTCGCCTCCCGCCGGGCACTGGATATTGACGGCCTGGGCGAAAAGATCGTGGACGCCCTGGTGGATAACGAACTGGTGCGCAACGTCGCCGATCTGTACCACCTGAAAGTGGACGATCTGGTTCAGCTGGAGCGTCTGGCGGATAAATCCGCCAATAATCTGGTGCAGGCGCTGGAACAAAGCAAGAACACCACGCTGGCCCGCTTTCTCTATGCACTGGGCATTCGCGAGGTGGGCGAGTCCACCGCCCGCGCGCTGGAAGCGCATTTCGGACGTCTGGACGCGATCATGAGCGCCGACGAAGATGGTTTGCAGGCGGTCCCGGACATAGGTCCCGTGGTTGCTGGTCAGATCCGCCACTTCTTTGATCAGTCCCACAACGTTGAAGTCGTGGGCGCGTTGCGCGATGCCGGAGTCACCTGGCGGGAGTTTGAACCGGAAGCGGCTGAACAACAGCAGCACCTCGCCGGGCAAAGCTGGGTGCTCACGGGCAGCCTGGAACACCTCACCCGGGATCAGGCCCAACAGGCGCTGGAACAACTCGGTGCCCGGGTCACCAGCAGTGTCTCCAGCAAGACCGGCTGTGTGGTGGCCGGTGAAGCGGCCGGTTCCAAGCTGGACAAGGCTCGGGAACTCGGGGTAGAAGTAATGGACGAGCAGGCATTGCTGGATTTGCTTGGTTCTTATGGCCTGAAGCCGGAGTGATGGTGACTCGAGTCCTGCTGTTGTGCCTGATACTGGTTCTGACGGGCTGTGCGACCCAGCCCGCGCGCATCAACGACGCCTGTGCCGTGTTCGAAGAAAAGGGCGGCTGGTTCAATAATTGGTACCGCCAGGCGCGCCGGGTGGAGGCGGAGTTCGGCGTGCCGGTGCCTGTTCTTATGGCCACGATCCGTACCGAATCCGGTTACCGCGCCAAGGTGAAACCGCCGCGCACCAAGCTGCTCGGTTTTATTCCCTGGACACGGCCCACGGATGCCTATGGCTATGCCCAGGCCCTTTCTTCGACCTGGAACGAGTATCAGCAGGCCACCGGACGTCCGGGTGCGGACCGTGATGATTTCGGTGATTCCGTACATTTTGTGGGGTGGTACCACCACCGCTCGCATGAGCGTATCGGTCTTCCGCGGGATGACGCCTATAGTCTTTATCTGGCTTATTATCTGGGGCCCACTGGTTATGAGCGTGAGGCGTGGAAGAGCAAGCCCGGTGTACGCAAGGCCGCGCGGCGCACGGCCCGACGCGCGAACGAATACGAGCGCCAGATTCGTAACTGCGATCTGTGAAACCGGTTACAGCCTGAACGAAAGCGTCGTTCCGGATTTGCGCGCGCCGGACGAATCCATTGCAATGGGGGCATACCCCGAGCTTGCGAGGTGAATGTGGACACCGAATCCATTGTGTATGGCTGTATCAAGCATTTGCCGTTCGGCACCCTCGCTGAACGCAAGCGCAGTTGCGAGCATAATCGCCGCACCCTGGATCAGTTGCCTCAGGCCGATGCCTGGCCCTTTCTGTGCCGGGAAATGTTCGCAGTACCAGGCAGCGATCTCATGGGTGGCACCTACCAGACCCAGGTGATCCACTTCGGCATGTCCTACCGCGCAGTG
>CAYPKI010000043.1:13791-14209 GCA_964411265.1 uncultured Alcanivorax sp.
AAGGACATGTATTGGGTGAACGCCGTGGTCCATCTGGAAACCGAACTGGCCGGCGTGCATACCTTTGTCTGGGAATGCGCCGACCTGTGCCATGAGCCCAGTGATCAGCCCCTGCGTGTGCGCTGCGAATGGGCCCGGGAAAGCGCGGTGTCGTAGGAGCCCCGGGAGGCGGGTCCCGGATGCAATCGGGTGCAGTCGACCCACCCATGACCAAGAACCGGAGGCGGCATGATCGTTCCCTGGACCGAGCTGGAAGAAACCACGCTACGGAACCTGATCGAGGACTATGTTACTCGGGACGGCACCGAATACGGTCAGCAGGAGACGCCCCTGGAAACCCGCGTGAGGCAGGTGCA
Source organism: uncultured Alcanivorax sp. (assembly GCA_964411265.1). Lineage (GTDB taxonomy): Bacteria > Pseudomonadota > Gammaproteobacteria > Pseudomonadales > Alcanivoracaceae > SLJS01. The sequence goes on from CAYPKI010000043.1 coordinate 14,148, forward strand.
CCGGCATCTCGCACTGGGAGAGGCCGTGGTCTGGTTCGACGAATACAGCGAAAGCGTCAATA
>CAYPKI010000043.1:14219-14917 GCA_964411265.1 uncultured Alcanivorax sp.
TCGCCCTGATCAGCCCGGGCTCCGCATGAAGCCGATGGCGTCTTTCAGATCCTTCCTGGTTTCCGGGATAAGCGGATAGAGGATGGGCCAGACATGAGGCATGCCCTTGCGCGTGATAAGCCGCGCGGTCACGCCCGCTTCCCGCGCTTTGTTGACCACCGCATAGCAATCATCCCGCAGGCATTCATTTTCACTGACGGTAAAAAACAGGGGTGGCAGGCCCTGGTAATCGCCGTGCAGCGGAGACGCGTAGGGCGTCGAGGGATCTTTACCGTTCAGGTAGATCGCGGCCGCCTGGCGAACCATGCTGGCGGTGAGCATGGCATCACTGCGGTCGTTGCCGTCGATGCTGGGTAATTGGCAGGTGGCATCCGTGCTGGGGGAAAACGTGAGCGCGCATCGCGGCAGGGGCAGGCTCTCGTCCCGGGCCCGCAGGAGCGTGGCCAGCGTCAGATTGCCGCCCGCGGAATCGCCCGCGAGAATCAGGTGTTCCGCCTGGATGCCTTGACCCAGCAGGGCGCGGTAGGCGCTCAGGCAGTCGTCCACGGCTGCCGGGTAGGGGTGTTCCGGCGCCAGGCGGTATTGCAGCAGATAAACCTCGCCCGCCAGCTTGCGCGCCATATAACCGGCCATGGCGTGATAGATGGGGGTTTCCCCGGCAACAAAGGCGCCGCCGTGGAAATACAACACCGTGTATT
>CAYPKI010000043.1:14927-15436 GCA_964411265.1 uncultured Alcanivorax sp.
CGCCGCGCGGATCCGGGTCGCCGGCAAGCCTTCTTTCAGATCCACCGAAGCCAGGTTTGCCCCCACGGGCAAGCGCTCAAGCAAAGGCGGGGCAGCCAGTACCCGCCGTAAATGGCGTACCGTGGCTTCGCGCTCATGGCACTCGCGTTTGATGACCGCGCGCAGGACCATCCGGGTCAAACGGGAACGGATACCAGGCATGGACAGGGCTCCTCAGTTCAGGGGAAGGGCCAGCATCAGCAAATGGATCGCCAGGGCCAGCATGATCAGCCAGGAGACCAGGACGCCCACTTGCCGCAGCGCATTGACCGTGCGCCGCTGGCTCAGTCCCAGCACATGAGCGAGCCGAGCCAGAAAAAAGACACCGCCATAGATCAGCAGGACTGTCGTGGCCGCGGACAGCGATTCCAGCGCCCCCATCCCGATCAGGAAAATGGGGATATGTTCGGCCGCATTGCCGTGAACGCGAATCGCCTGACGCAGGGGCTTGCTGTCGCCGTCGCCGAGGG
>CAYPKI010000044.1:0-433 GCA_964411265.1 uncultured Alcanivorax sp.
AACGGCGAGCAGCGTCATGGCCGCCTCGACCATGGCCGCATTGAGCGGATGCATGGATTGCACGGCCATCTTCGAGGCCAGGGGCGCGGTGATGGCCGCTATTGCGGTGAGCGTGAATGCGATTAGCCAGTTGGGCATGAGCGTGAACCGGTATTCGGAAAGACTTTTCGATCGCGGCGCTCGCAACCCTGATGGGTCTCTGCCAACGGGTGCAATACAAGGCGGAATGCACTCGCATTCCCGGCCCGGCGTCACTCCGCGCGCGCGTCGGCACCATGATCCGACAACTGGGCCCCGAACCACCGATGGATGGCCGTCACCAGGGCATGATCCTCGGTCATGAATTCCAGCTGAGCCCCGCCGGGCATTTCCGTATAGGCAACATCCAGTGCTTGCGGGTTCTGCCGCAGGTGCGCTCGCGACCTGTATCCTT